>JAFMBV010000029.1 GCA_017858255.1 Bacteriovoracaceae bacterium | reverse complement strand
CTTCTAAAGTATTTAGAACATGCTTAAGGAACTTAGAACCAATCTCACCATCAATTAGGCGGTGATCGTAACTATGGGTCGCATACATGATCTGACGAATTGCAATGGCATCATCAGCAGTTACAACAGGAGTCTTCTTAATAGTACCTACGCAAAAGATTCCTAACTGAGGCTGAAGAATCACTGGAGTCGCTGCCAAAATTCCGAATGAACCATTATTGGTGAATGTATAAGTACCACCTGTTAGATCATCCATTGTAAGCTTTTTGGTTCTCGCTTTTTCAACAAGAACATTTAAGCTACGAGCTATTCCTGTAATATTGAGATTGTCGGCGCCTTTAATTACAGGAACGACAAGACCATTTCCAGGAACGGCAACAGCACAGCCAAGATTAATGTCTTTCTTAAGAATAATGTTATCCCCATCAATAGAAGCATTTACATAGGGAAACTCTTTAAGCGCCTGAACGATGGCGTAAAGAATAAAGTGAGTATAAGTAAGAGCGAACCCTTCTTGTTTCTTAAACTCATTTTTAAAGCCTTCTCTAAACTTTACCAACTTAGTCATATCGACAGTATCGATAGAGTTTACGTGTGGAGAAATTTGCTTAGATGCGACCATATTTCTAGCAATCACTTTTCTCATGTTATCCATCGGGATAATCTCAACCCTATCTCCTGCAGCAAATGCCGGAATAGTTGGCTTCGCAGCAGCTGGAGTTGCGGCAGATGATGAAGTTGAAGCTGCTTTTGGAGCAGATCCTCTATTATCGAGAAAGTTCATAAAGTCAGCTTTATTTACACGACCAGCAGCTCCGCTACCTTTTATGTGCTCAAGCTCAGAAAGCTCAACTCCATGCTTATTTGCAAGAGATCTCACTAGAGGAGTATAGAAGCGACGGCCTTCACCCTTTTCTGGTGCTGCCGCTTTAGCGGGAGCCTCAGGCTCGGTCGCTGCAGGAGCAGAAGCTTCAGTTGGTGCCGCTGCTTTCGGGGCACTGCTTGCTTCTGCTGAAGCTCCACCACCGAACGCAACATTACTTGGGTCATCCTCAATAACGGCAATTTTAATGCCTATATCAATTGTCTCCCCCTCTGGAAAAAGAATTTCTTCAATTCTTCCCTCCATTGGAGAAGGTATTTCTGATTCAACTTTGTCAGTTGAAATCTCCAACAAGATTTCATCAAGTTCAATCATGTCTCCTGCTTGCTTGTGCCACTTGGTGATCGTACCATTAGTAATTGATTCACCCATTTGAGGCATCACGATTTCGTGCTTTGCCATTACATATTCTCCTTAAAAATTTAGCGCTCTACCTTTTGCTGCCATTACCGATTCAGACAACCACTCTCCAAGAGTTGGGTGGGGATGAACCGTAGCAAAAATCTCTTCATCGATGCCTTCCATCGTTCTAAAGAGAGCATATTCATGAATAAGTTCTGTTGCTTGAGTCCCGACAATATGGGCTCCCAATAACTCTCCATCTTCACCAAGCAATGTTTTAACAAATCCCACAGTTTCATTTGAAGCCACGGCCTTACCATTTGCTTGAAAAGGAAGCTTACCAACAGAGTATTTAATTCCTTTTTCCTTGAGTGCCCTTTCGGTGTAACCAATAGAAGCCACTTGAGGCTGGCAATAGGTACACCCTGGGACATTCAATTTATCCATCGGATGAGGATGTTTACCTGCCATATGCTCAACTGCAATGACCCCCTCGTGAGAGGCCGCATGGGCAAGAAGTGGAGGACCAGAAACATCTCCAATAGCATAAATATTTTCTACATTTGTTTGATAATTATCATTGACCTCAACAAAGCCTCGCTCAGTTTTTACGCCTACAGTTTCAAGACCAACGTTTTCAATATTACCGACCATTCCAACAGCGATTAAGCCCTTCTCGAATTTATACTCTACAGGTTTACCTTTCTCTACAGCTGTAATTGTAATGTCTTTTCCGTTATTTTTAGCAGACACCTTCTCAACACCTAAAGACATCTTGATGCCATATTTCTTATAGGCCTTTTCTACTTCCTTAGAAGAGTCCTCATCCTCAATGGGAAGAAGGTGCTTTTGAAGTTCAAAAATATGAACATCTACACCAAATGCATTCCAAAAATAGGCAAATTCAACGCCGATGGCACCGGCACCAATGATTCCGATACTTTTAGGAAGTTCTTCCATCTTAATGGCTTCCCAAGCACCAATGAGTCTTTTGTTATCATGCTCAAGACCAGGAAATGTTTTATAATTTGCACCAGTCGCCACAATGATATTTTTTGCTTGAATAGTATCCGTATGACCTTTATCGCTTTTTACTTCAATTGTGGTCTTACTTTTAATTGTTGCCCTACCATTGAAGACTTCAACTTTATTTTTTTTCATAAGGTATTCAACGCCCTTAGAGATCTTTTCAGAAATCCCCTTGGCACGCTTAACGGCTTGTGAACCATCAAGACCTTTTAATTCGACATTAATTCCAAGGTCTTTAAAGTCACTAATCTCATGAACTGAGTGAGCAGACTTTAAAACAGCCTTAGTTGGAATACAGCCTTTGTTAAGGCAAACGCCCCCCATTTTATCGTATTCTACGATGGCAGCATTTAAACCAAGTTGGCTGGCACGTATCGCCGCAACGTAACCACCAGGACCAGAACCAATTACAACTACATCAAAACTTTTCATAGGATTTGTAACCCTTCACTTTTTAAGTTATGTACTGTGACATTAGATAAGCATTTTTAGAATTCGACCGGCCTTATGTCAACGAAACTAAGGTCTAACGCACACCACTAACTGATTAACATTGTTGAATATTGACCAGCGAGAATTCGCTCCATTACTAAAAGAATTCCCCCAAGGGATTGTGGCCATCGACTTAGAGACGACGGGCCTCTCTCCCCTCGTCGATAAAGTTATCGAAGTCGCAGCTATTAAGGTCGATCAGGCCGGAGTAACCACTTGGTCCAAACTCATTAACCCCAAGGTTGAAATCCCTGCTTTTACCATCGATATACACGGCATCACTCAAGATATGGTTCAGGATAGCCCAGTGCTCTCTGAAGTTCTTACAGACTTTTTAGATTTTGTTGGTGATTTACCTTTGGTCGCCCATAACGCACGTTTTGATATTGGCTTTCTTGTCTTTGCCCAGCATCAACAAAAAATGAAGCTTCGAAAAAATGACGTTTTCTGTAGTGTGAAGGCCAGCCGAAAGGCCTTTCCACAGATGGAAAATCACAAACTTGGCACATTGGCGAAGGCCTTAAACCTGGGTCTAGAAAACCATCACAGGGCCCTAGATGATAGCCTCGCCTGCTTGCGACTATTTAATAAGGCCATGGAGCAAGAAAATAAGAAAAGGGTCCTAAAGGACTCACTTCTCTTCAATCTTGAAGGGTTTAAAAAAAATAAGCAGCTAGACCTTCCAGATAAGTTAAAGGTCCTTATTAAAAAAGTAGAAAAGCAGATCCTCGTAGACATAAAATACAAGGGCGGTAGTCACAAGGGGAAGCTTCGGCCAGTTAAGCCGATAAGCCTGCTACCAATGCCAGAGGGAAATATTCTCTATGCTCTATGCCTCCTTTCGAATCTTCACAAAAGTTTTGCACTAAACAAGATTCAAGAGGTTAAGGAGCTTAATGCTGAAGAAATAAGTAAACGCTTCAAAGACCTAGATAAAGTAGTAAAAAACACCTAAATATAGGTCATGAACATCCTAAATAACGAAAATATCAAATATCGACTGCAGCAACTTCTTATTTTGGTGCTGCATCTGATTCTTTTGAAATGGATGTATTACACACTTGCAGAACTTGGGACCGAGAAGACAAGCATTGTCTTGGTCCATTATCTTGGGATGTCGATCTATGGAGCTGTGCTAATAAGAGGCTGTGCAGCTTGGGGTAAGTATCGCTACCATCTTGATATTGAGAAAGATAAAGAGAAAGATAAAGAGAAAGAAAAAGAAAAAGAAAAAGAAAAAGAAAAAGAGAAACAAGATGAATAATAATGTTTCTCCAATAAGAGAAGGAGTTTACTCTCCTGATTGGCAACAAGACTTTAGGTTGGCCTTAAAAAGTTTAACCGACCTTGAAGAATACTTTGAAGTAGGCTTTCCACAAACACCTTACTCGCAATTTATTCCGCGTCCCTTTGCCTTAAAGATTAAGAATGCAGGAGAAGGATCTCCACTATGGCGTCAGTTTTTACCGGCCGATGAAGAAAGTGAAGATGGAGGGTTAGTTGACCCTATTGCCGATGAACACTATTCCAAGGGCAAAGGCATCATTCATCGCTACAAGAACCGCATCCTCTACACACCAACAGAGGTATGCCCCATACAATGTAGATACTGCTTTAGAAAAAATGAGCTACTTCAAAATAGTGACGTCTTTAAAAATAATTTAGAGGTCGCCATTAACTATTTAGAGAACAATCCTCAGGTTGAAGAAGTCATTTTAACTGGGGGCGATCCTCTCGTTTTAGCAAATCATAAAATCGAACAAATATTGGAGGCTTTTTCAAAAGTACCTTCAGTTAAAATGATTCGCTTTCATACTAGAACCCCAATAATTCTTCCGAATCGACTTGATGATGAGCTTCTTGATCTTCTAAAACGTTATGCCCACAAATTTACTATTTTAAGCTTGGTTATTCATACCAACCATCTCTCAGAATGGACCCCTGAGTTTCTATATGCTTTACAAAAACTTAGACCGTTAGGAATTAATTTATTAAGCCAAAGTGTGCTTCTTAAGGGTGTTAACGATAACTGGTTGGATTTAAAAGTACTTTTCTCTTCACTGGTAGCTAATGGAGTAAACCCATACTACCTACATCACCCCGACCCAACTAAAGGCGCCATGCACTTTATGCTCTCGAGGGAAGAGGGAGAATTGATTTATAAAAAGTTAAAAGAAGAGTCTAGTGGATTTCTCCTACCTCATTATGTTGTGGAACAACCTAATGGTGCAGGCAAAATATTTGCGCTTAATTCCTAGAAAGAAACACGTTCGATTAGTTGAGCCCTTACAAGGTCCTTATATTTATTATCAAGAGGATTTCTAACCATATTAACAAAGGCCTTCTCGTTAAATAGGCCCGGTTTAAATGTGTCTTCGTGAAGATTCTTTATTTTATTATCATTTAATAGGATTGATTTTATATTTGGTAGGCCATGAAAGAGGGACTTATTGAGGTCAACAATTTCAAGATAGTTTAGAAAAATCTCTTCGACCAAAAATAAACCTTTAAAAAGCCCCATTGGTAAAAAGCGCAAAGGGTTGCCACCAAGGTAGATTCTTTTCAAACGAGTACAGTTTTTAAAAACATCTCCTGGTATCCAAGTAATTCGGTTTAAACTAAATGAAATTTCTTCTAAGCTTTCCAAATTATCAAACTGTCCAACGCTTAGGTATCTCAACTCATTTGAGTACATACTTAGGTTCCTTAAGTTAACCAAGGAGTCAAAGGCCCCAAGCTCAATAAGTGAAATTTTATTGGCTCCAAGAGAAAGGCTTCTAAGAGATGAGTTATTACTAAATATCTGCCTCGGTATTTTCTCAATATAATTTTGTCCAAGGTCGAGAGCCCTTAAGCTTCGGTTCTTAGAAAATGCATCCTCTCTTAATAGAACAAGTTTATTTTGACCTAGATCGAGCCACTCCAGCTTTCTATTTTTTGAAAACCCAGTTACTGGCAAAGCAGAAAGAATATTTGATCGGGCCTGAAGTTCCTTGAGGTTTGGAAATAGACTCAAAAAGCTTTCGGGTAGCTCTTTGATGTTATTACCAGAAATATCAAGAGACTCTAGGGAGGTAAACCCTAAGAAGTCATCAATATCGACCCTCTCCAAGCTAATATTACTTAGATTCAAGCTTTTGAGTTTACCAATGTCATCAAGGGAAATATCAGCGCATATTGTCTGAAAAGTCGTTTCAAGTGCTTCAACCATAAAGGGCGAGCGACGGCAGATACTGCTTCCAAAAACTACAGAACTGAATAAACAGCATAGTGCTAGAAAGTATAATCTCATCGACACCAATCGTTCCTTACCCTTAGTTGTATTTGCGCGGACAGTAACGCAAAGCCTCCACTATGACAAGAAAAGGGCATGCTCAATTAAATTCCGACTTCATTCTTGACAAGGCCAGTACCTAGCGGCAAGATGCCCTAGCTTTAAAAGACTTAAGTCCTTTGATGCGGGCATAGCTCAGTTGGTAGAGCGTCTGCTTGCCATGCAGAAGGTCGCCCGTTCGAATCGGGTTGCCCGCTCCATTTTTATTTTCATCGCAAATTTTTTTTCATTAATGCTAAGAGTAAGCAATTGCTTACACTTGCATTATTGATTAACTCAAATGTTTGAGATGGAAAGCAATTTCCTATCTACTCCTGCAGACATTAAAAGAAAAAATAGAAGCAATGAAAGGGTTAAATATTCCGGAGAAAAGCAAGTGTATTGATACCTTCATATTTTTAACTTAATATTCTTTAAGTAAGTTATGAAAAAAGAAAATATTGTCCTAATCGTGGACCAAGACCATACCCGCAAAAATAATATTAGCTCTCGCCTAAGAATGATGGGTTATTCGACAGAGCTCTCTTCTTCTGGATTTCAGGCGATAAGCCTTTTGGAAGAAAGTAATACCTCTAGTAAGGTCTATAAGCTAGTTGTGATTGTTGGGGAGTCAGAGGATATGCCAGGTAGAGAAATCCTTCTCCTCATGAGGCAGGTTAACGATAACAAGAAGAGACTACCTATTCTCTTTGTTAACCCAGAAAATGATCCCACCCATATTATCCAAGTAATTAAAGAAGGCGCGAATGACTACATCGTTGAGACTCAGAATGATGGGCAAATCGTAACCAAAATTCAAAAACTAGCTCCATTGGCCACCTGAATTATTGCTTGTTTCGCTGCACCTTGGCTTAACGACCCTCTAAACCTATTATTCGCGCATCTTTAACCTCTAATTTAAAAGGAATTTGACGCTATGGAAAAAATCAAAGTGGCCAATCCTGTCGTTGAGCTTGACGGCGATGAAATGACTCGAATTATCTGGAAGTTTATCAAAGAGAAACTAATCCTTCCCTACCTAGATATTGATATTAAATATTACGATCTTGGAATGGAAAAACGCGACGAGACTGATGACCAAATCACGATTGATGCTGCAGAAGCAATATTGAAATATGGAGTGGGAATCAAGTGTGCGACTATAACTCCTGATGAAGAACGTGTTGAAGAATTCAAACTAAAGAAAATGTGGCGTTCACCTAACGGAACCATCCGTAATATTATCGGTGGAACTGTATTTAGAGAGCCAATCATCTGTAAAAATGTTCCCCGCTTAGTTCCAAACTGGACAGCGCCTATTGTTATCGGCCGGCATGCTCATGGTGACCAGTACAAAGCCGTAGATATGAAAACTAAGGGTAAGGGCAAGTTGACGATTACCTTTACACCTGAAAATGGTGAGGCCCAAGAACACCATATTTATGATTTCCAAGGCGATGGTGTTGCCATGGGAATGTACAATACTGATGAATCAATTATTGGTTTTGCTCGTTCTTGTTTTAATATGTCTCTTCAGAAAAAGTGGCCTCTTTACCTATCAACTAAGAACACCATTCTTAAAAAGTACGATGGTCGCTTTAAAGATATTTTTCAAGAAGTATACGAAAATGAATTTCAAAAGAAATTTGAGTCTCTTGGTATTACTTATGAGCATCGCCTCATTGATGACATGGTTGCCTCAGCTCTAAAATGGCACGGAGAATTTGTTTGGGCCTGTAAGAACTATGATGGTGATGTTCAGTCAGATACAGTCGCTCAAGGCTTTGGTTCACTTGGTCTTATGACTTCAGTTCTTATGACACCAGATGGGCAAACTGTTGAAGCAGAAGCTGCTCATGGGACAGTAACTCGTCACTTTCGTCAGCACGAGCAAGGAAAGAAGACTTCAACGAATCCAATTGCATCTATCTTTGCTTGGACTCGCGGTCTTGCCCACAGAGGCAAACTAGATGGCAACCAAGATCTTATTAGTTTTTCTCAAGCTCTTGAAGCTGTCTGTGTCGAGACTGTTGAGTCAGGTAAAATGACAAAAGACTTGGCCCTTTGTATTCATGGTAAGGCCTTAAACGAAAGTCATTACCTCAATACTGAAGATTTCCTTGCGGCCCTTGATGAAGGACTTCAAAGAAAACTTAATAGCTAATTAATTAAAAAATTGTGAATGATTAAAAGGGTCGAACTAGTTTTCGGCCCTTTTTTTACTAACCCATCTTGTCAAAGCCTGAAATCTTAAGTAACACACTGAAGCGATTAATTTTTAAAAGGAAATATCAGTGAGAATACTCATTCCTCTTATCTTTATTACTTTTTCTGCTGCAACGCGTGCAGAAACTCATAATATGGAAGAGCCAATTAATATTAATGGTCAGTATCAAAAGAGAGCTACACCAGCTGAACGCCTTAAGCTTCAAAGAAAAATGCTAGAAGCAAGAAACGAAGCTCTAGTGCGCAAGCAAATTGAAACATTAAGACTGCGCCAAGAAATTGAGCTCATGAAGAAAATGAAGAAAGCTTTCGCTCAAAATTTAGAAAACCTAGAAAATATGTAAAAAAAAAGCCTCCGTAAGGAGGCCGATATTATTTTTCTTCTGCAGATGCTGGCGTGTCTCTTGATGATTCTCGTGAACGCTGGCTCCAAATACTCTCGTCCTCGATTATATCTCTGACACCACCATCAAAACAACTTTGCAGTATCCGCTGACCATTCATGACAGGACTATTTCCAAAGCGTCTTTTTATTGCCAAATAATCAGCATCATTTACATTCTTAAGAAACGTTTCATCATTTGCTAAAATATTATTGGCCAAACTATTCATGGCAAATCCACCCATACCACCGAAGCCGCCGCCTCCCATAGAACCATAACCACCGTAGCTACCAAATCCTCCAAATGGAGTACCGGAGTTCATAATATTTGATGCTTCCTCTTGATAATTAGGAATATGCTTTTTGAAAATCATACCCATGCGATCATTAATATCTTTTCGAAAACAAGCTGAAGCTTCAGGGTTTGCTTTAATAAACTCATTAACGTCACGACAAAGCTGTGTGTCCAATTGAGTGATCTCTATAGACTCTCCATCCTTCTTAGGCTCAGTATAATAACTTAGGCTTACTTTCAGAGGAACACACTTTCCATTTTTCACATCAAATTGAATAGTCCGTCCCTTGTAAGCAAAGAATGGTGGGGAATACTTCTTATCACTGCCACCGAGAGTTTCATCATTTTGCTTTCGTATACTCTCCGGAACTGAATTCTCATAACTTCTTCTAGTCCATGAATCAAAGTTTCTTAGCATCTCTGTGGTTTGATTATCACCTTGAATAACCTCAGTGATATTTCCTTTATCATCTCTTTTAACCGTTACCTGCATGGGAATTGTATTTGTTTTTATCTCAGCTCCCTCTTGGGTAGGAAAACCACCTGGAACTTTGTAAGTAAAGATTTGTGTTTTGCCGCCATCTTCTGTTTTAAGGTCAACAAAGTCTTCTTTTTCTATAGAGCCATCATCCTTAAAAGAAATAGGAACTATGGGTTGGTAGCCAATACCAATGCCAGGAACCATAGTTGGCTGCATATAAGCTTGGCATGCAGAGTAATCAACTGCTGCTGAGGCCGCAAATGAAAATAACAATAAGATGGCGTATATAAAGATAACTCTCACTCTGATCTCCTTGATCATTTAAATCCTTTACTATTTTAAGCATCTATTGAATTACTATCTAGGGGGTAGCGATTACTCTTCGTTTTTAAATACCGACGATTACAGTTGTCTAAATTTTTAACAACCCTGAAAAAAAGAAAGTCTAATACCGAGGGTTTAACTCTCCAAAAGGTTGGCACTGTTCTTGTAACTAGAACATTGATTCAAAATATTTGGAGGAACATATGAAAACTCGTCATCTGGCCATTGCGGCCTTCTTACTTGGTACCGGTTGGTCAACTAATGTTGTCTATGAGTATCAAACAGGTCAACCACTTTGGAGAGGTGTTGCTTCAGAGGAAGTGGTTGAAGTTAATATTGATAATATCTCCTCTCATATAGCTAAAATGGAGAAAAGGGCCAACGAAATAGTTTCTTTGAGAGATACTATTCGTGAAAATATTGATGCCGAAGACCTTAAATTAGAGAACCTTTTAAGTAATAGAGATAAAGATCTTAAAGATTTAAAATCTTCTTTGAGCGAACATCGAGTTGCAAAAGCCGCTTTAAATAAATTTCTCGGCATAAACCAAAAAGGCGAGGTAATCACTGAAGTTGGAAAAAGGCTTGGAGTCGTAAATGACCAACTTAGACAACTAGAACTGGTTAAGTTATCAGTTGATCTCTCTGGTGCAATTGAAAAGGCCATTGAGAAAAAGACACTTGCCCAAGAACAAGCACTAAGAGAAATAAATACAAGTATATGCGAGCAAAATAGAGAGCTTTCATCTCTTTCTTCAAGAGTAGAAAAACTGATTCAAGATAAAGAAGAAGTGGTAGCAAAGGTATCTCGAGGAGATCATCAGGAAGAAGTCATCAATGACGATGGCCAGATGTCTACAGCAGACACAATTGCATTGATCAGGGCCTTTTCACAGCCTTATCAAATGAATGCTAATGACTTTTTTAATGCTCAACAACCAATCGGACTAGCTTCACAGCAAAACCCGATGGGACTAGATATGAATTTTCTGATGATGACTAAAATGTTAACAGGATCTAGTATATTTAGCCCAAGAGCAAGCATCAAGTATGCACCTGTTTACAACCAACAAAGAACTTATATGGGAATGCCTTCAATGACGAACTTTGGACGTGACGGCTTTGTTGGAAATAGCCAACTTCCTGGAGACCAGGAAGGACTATACTTACAAGGACTTCGTGCTGGCTTTAGCGCTCCAAATACCCCAATCTTTGAAAGAGGCGATGGGTTTTCAGGATCATTTGATTTCAATCAAGTAACTAACTAAAAATTAATTTCCAAAGACGGTGGTGACAAAGGTGCATAAAACTTTCTCATCACTGTCAAATCTTTAGACAATCTCTTCACCTAATGCCTGAACATATCAAACACTTACCTCAATAAAGTTGGCATCATTCTTGGATGTATAAGACCTAAGGAGTCATTAATGACGAGAGAGAGAAAAATGAAAGTCATGCTGGTTTTAGGTCTTACAGGCCTTACAATGCTTTTTGTTGCAGGATTGAAGCGCAACTCAGACCATTACAAAGTAGGCAAAGATCTAAAACCAAAGACTCCTTCAATTTGTCGCCATAGAAAAATTTCTTCAGTTTCACCTGAAGATAAAGGTGAGGATTCCTCAGTCGATGCCTCGTTAGAAACAATTTGTGCTAACGAAAATCAGCTTGCAACTTTGAAAGAGGACCTTGAACATTTACAAAGAGAAAGAAATAGAGTGATTGCCGCTCTTGAGAAATACACTCGAGAAGAAGAAAAAGAAAGAAAAGCAAAGAAAGAAAAAAGTGACAAAGAAAATGACAAAGAAAAAGAAAGGCAAGCCTCTCAATTCGCCCTACTAAGCGCAATGATGTTCTCCATGCAAACACCAAGTCCACAAATGACGATACCGACACCTATGGTAATGGCCTCAAGTCCTTTTCATAATCCAAGCAGTCAGCAGCTAAATAATTATATGCAAATGGCCACACTCAATCGCCTTTCCTTTAACATGGAAAGAGATAATTACTGGCAACCAGAATGGGATTCTCAAGGCAACTTATCAAACCCCATTTATGGAGGACCTTCTGCCTTTCAAAATATTGAAAATATGTATCGTGATCCACTTGGAAGTGGGGTCCAATCGCAAAACCCATATCAAGCACAATTGCCTTTTAATCAAAACCAAATGATGGGTCCACGAATCCAACAACCGACTCTTTTCTTCCAGTAAAAAAGAGGCAAAATATTCCTCAATTATAATTTCTATGTGTCGATATATTTCTTAGGAAGACATTTAAAAATCTTTCTAAGGGCAGTAAGACCGCCCAAAACCATCGAATGAAGGAAAGGAAGGTCTAAAATGAAGTTAACAACAAACCCGACGAAAAAAGGCAAGTTACTGATTAAGAAATGTCACCTTTGTGGCACAGTAATGGAGAGCTACATTGAGCGCAAAAAGTGCACGAAATGCAAAAAATCTTTTCTGCCGATGAATTACTTTAGTAAGGTTCACGCTAAGAACTCTAAAGAATTCGATGAACTATTTTCCAACAGTGACGACATGCAAGAAGAGGATCTTATCAAGGGCATAAGTGTACTTTGGTAAAAGTAAAAACAGCTAGTTTGCGTCGCTTCATAAAGCAATTTCTATCCGTTGAGTATTGCTCATGCTAGATTTTGAACATGAATACACAACACACATCAACTACCTCACCTAATGTAAGGCCTGGCCTTCACCCTATAATTCTCCGTCTCTTTGAAAAAAGGGGCTGGGGACCAGAAGAGATAAAAGAGTTTCTTTCCTGGGACCTCAAAGAACTACCAGAACTTACCAACATGCAAGGTATGCCAGAGTGTACCGACCGTATCTTAGATGCAATTGCAAATGAGGAGGTCATCGGTATTTACGGTGACTATGATGTGGACGGCACCACAAGTTGCGCTCTCTTTTACCACTTTTTTAAAATGGTCGGCCTGGAAGTAAAACTAATTCAGCCTAGCCGCTTTATTGAAGGCTACGGTCTTCATGCAAGTAGTATTGATCAGGCACTCAGCGCAGGAATAAGCCTACTTATTACCGTTGATTGTGGAATTACAAATAACGAAGCAGCGGATTATGCTAAAGAAAGAGGGCTTGATCTCATCATTACTGATCACCACAAAGATGGCCGTGATGAAATGCCTAACGCTCTTGCAGTGGTCAATCCTAATCGCAGGGACGAGCCAAAAGATTCTCCTCTTGGACCTCTCGCTGGAGTTGGTGTGGCATTTGCCGTTTGCTGGGAGCTAAAGAAAAAGCTAGAAGAAATTGGCCAAGAATGCCCGTCTTTATATCCTTTATTACAATTCGTTGCCATTGGTACTATCTGTGATCTGGCCAAGCTCACACCTATGAATATCAAGCTTGTGCGCCATGGCCTTAAACAAATCCCCACGACTCAATATGCTGGTATTAGAGCATTCTTTAGTCCTGAAGAGAGAAAGCAAACTCTTGTACCAAGTGAAAAACTTTCTTTTAATATTGGTCCCCTTATTAATTCAAAAGGACGATTAGATCATCCTGAAAAAGCATTAAACCTTCTCATTAGTGATGACTCTACAAAAGCTTACGAGTTTTATAGCCACCTTGAAGTCAGTAATAAAGAAAGAAAATACATTCAGGCCCAAGTCTTTGAAGAAGCAAAAGAAGTCTTTGTTAAGAGCTTTGATGGTTCTGATCCCTTAATTGCTATTGTCTACGACGAAGCTTGGCATGAGGGCGTTATTGGTATTGTCGCCAGTAAACTCGTTGAGAGCTATAAAGTCTCCGCCATTGTTTTTACCAATGCTGAAGAGGAAGGGGTCATTAAAGCAAGTGCTAGGGCCGCCGGTGACTTTAATATCTTTAATTGTTTAGATCAATGCAAAGACCTATTTCTAAAGTTTGGTGGTCACAAAGCGGCAGCAGGACTAAGTATGCCGCTTGAAAACTTAGGTGCTTTTAAAGAAAGAATGAGTCTGATTCTAAAAGAAATACCGGCCATCGAAAGAACCGTTCAATTTTCATATGACTTAGAAGTTGACCCTCATGAAATAAACCCAAAACTTTTAAAAGACTTAGAGAAATTAGAGCCTTTTGGTATGGGTAATGAAAAACCACTTTTTAAGATGAAAAACATTCGTCTAAGTAACTTTGACCTTCTTAAAGATGTCCATGTTCGCTGGACTTTTCAAGCGCTCAAAGGACCAAAGATGGCGCCTCTTAAAGGAATTAGTTTTAATTACATTGGTGGTTTTGAGAAGCTTCATCCACAAGAGATTTTTACGAAACAAACCCAGGGAGCAGAGCTAACTCTTTATTTCACCCTGGGTATAAATCGTTTTAATGGTAATGAGTATATTCAATTGATGATCAATAAAATCACCATTGATGAGATTTAATAACTAATCCCTAATAATCGTTACTTTTTCCATTACAATAGGTTCATTGGGACGATCACTATGATCTGTATCAGTAGTCCCAATTTTTTTAACTACATCCATTCCAGAGATAACTTTCCCAAAGACAGTGTGACGTCCATTTAGGTGTGGTGTAGGTGCTAAAGTAATAAAGAACTGAGAACCATTTGTCCCAGGTCCAGCGTTGGCCATACTAAATATCCCTTCAACATCATGAGGAAGTTCAGAGCGACATTCATCCTCAAAGCGATAACCAGGTCCACCCGATCCAACACCATCAGGACAACCACCTTGAATCATAAAACCACTAATTACTCTGTGAAACATTAGACCATCATAAAAGTTTCCACCCTTACTTGTTTCTTGGCGTCCTTCAGCTAAATTAACGAAGTTCCAAACAGTCTCGGGGCACTCTTTTGCATAAAGCTCTGCCTCAAACTCTCCAAGATTGGTTTTAAAGTTTACCTTAATACGATCAAGGTCTTCTTTATAATCTGATTTCTTAACACTACCCATTCCAAACATATTTCCTCCTAGTATCGGATAATTTTAAAGTTTCCCTCAAAGACCTGGGGAACAGGTCTATTTTTAGGGCCATAGAAAAAAGTTTTTTTATTTTTACCAAAAATTTCATCAACAAAAATATGATACTTTGTTTTAAGCTCTCCATTTAGATTATAAGGCGAGAGCATTTCATAACTAAGCATACGAATATTTTTATTGGCAAACTTATTAGTCTTCATCCACGAATCAAGTCCAGACCTCGTCAAGCAGAGGCTTACAAAGACAGGATGGCCCAAGCTGATACTATTCTTAGCCATCAACGTCCTTAATCCCTCTGTCTTTTCTAAGAAAGGATCAATCCAGATAAGGTTAATTCTTTTAAACTTTGGTATTCTAAAAGATCGTATTCCTGCCTGTATGCGGTCACTCGCCTTAAAGAATAGAGCTTCTTCTTCCTTAAAAGGAATATGGCCAATATGTTTCTCAGCTTTTAATTCAAAGATCATATTGTTGAGCATTAGTTGCAGTTGAATTGCTTCTTCATAACTGAGAGAAAGTGAACCTCTCACCATTTTTAAGTCTAGGTATTTAATGGACTCTTCTCTTCGGCAGTTTGCTGACTCTGAGAAGTTTGCCCAATAAGGTATTTCTGGCAAAAAGTAACGTACGACACCAGAGCTAACAAAGTACTCTTCAACTTTTCTTCTTTGTAGAGAATTAGGACCACTCTCCTCTTTGGTTAAGCGTGTGCATCCAAGAAGTAGGCCTGAAATAATCATTGATATAAATAAAGGGCGTATTAAAATCAGCAAATTTTAAGCCTTCGTGAAGTATTTAAAGACTTCAGATTTTACCAAGGGAATTAGCTCTAGACTAGGCATCGGGGTTTCCGTTGTCAGATCTCTTGAAAAATTAAAGTAACCTGGCTCATCTGCGTTGAGTCCAAGTGAAAATTCCTCATCTGGACGATATCCCACTGCGGCAATAACCTTATCTTGGGCCACTGTAACCATTTCCTTTTTCTCAGAATCCCGCCATTCAGGGATCTCTAGGGTTAAAAATAGTCCATCTCGATCTATAAGTCGGTCCACAGAGGTTACTGAGTAACCTTCGAAAAGCCTAAGTTTTGGCTCTGGAAACTGAGGCTGTGGGTTCTTAGTTTTTTCATGAAGAGGTAGCTCTCGCCATTGATGAACAGCTTCTTCAGTTTTAAGACATTCCTGACGCCAAGTTTCCATATGCTTGTAGATCAAGGCTTTCAATTCGTTTTTTAAAGAGTCACTGATTTGATTATTTTTTAAAACCTTTTGAAACAGAGAGTTTTCAGTAGAAATGATATTTAAAATATTTCCATCAACTTCCAACCACGTTTTTAATGACAAGAAGAGTAGAGCTGATTGTGTGCTTGATCCAACTATCGTCACTACCTTTTGAGATTTAATTTCTTCTAACTGCTTTAAGCCTTCAATGCCATAAAGAACTCCACCCATTTCTGCAACAGAGCGCTCATTCAAGGCATAGTGATTTCCAGCTCCCAAAGGGATAGGCCTTTGACATGGACCACGGCAATCAAAAACAAGATCGAAATCTTCGAAAGACTCTGCCTGGTTTTTAAGGGAGTCCAACATTTCAGGTCCAAGCTTTTCTTTTAGCTCTGGATTTTCTTTAATCTGCTCCTCAACAAGACCGCTTGGATTAAGCCCATAAATCAGACGAAAAAGATCATAAAGTCTCGTATGATCTTCAATATTTTCTTGAGAATCTAAAAATCTTTTTTGAACTCTTAGAACCTCTCGCTGGTGCCAAAGACCAAGCCCAGATATTTTTTGAATAAGAGGTTCATAATAATTAGACCAAAGATCTTGAAATGTTTTTGGGTCTTTCTGAAGGCCTATAAATTCACGCCCAAGAGAAGTTATATATTTTTCAGGATCTAGTAATAGATGGCCAAAGTTTTCGGCCATCATTATTAATTTTGAACAAGGATTTTGATGGCCAATAATTCTGACATCGGCTCCCTCTAAATAAAAGGATAACCCGACTTCAAAGGCAACTGGCCCACTTCCTACTACTGCAATTTTCATAGAAAGGAGATATCACCAATTGGCGACTCGAGCAAATTTATATGCTACGCAAAAGCTATAAAGAGCCTATTAGCCGCTTATTAGAGAAAGAAGACTTTATTCGAACCTTTATCAAAGCTTGAGTGTTCAGCAAATTTATACATGAACTCAATAAAGGTTTCTACAGCTGAGAAACTAGGCATTGAGGTATCAAACTCTGCTCCATACTGCATATAAGTTAGGCCGTCTTGGTCTATGAATTCTCGGTCATATTTAATTTCCATCACTACAGGAATGAATGAATTCTTCGTAAAATACATTCTCATCGTGATCTCAGTGCCTTCAGCAATTTTTGTGTCTCGATCCACATTCCATGGAATTTGAAAGAGACAACCTTCTCGTGAAACATCCACTAGGTTTACAGGATAGATCGAACCACCCTGATCAACGACAGTATAAGCACCAAGGAAGTTATTAAAGAGAATACGCTCAAACTGACGGCGCTTTTGCTCGATGTTTTCTTTTCTTTTCTCTAAAAAATCCAATACCTTATCGGTCATTTATGTCTCCTTGAGTGGGCAATCATCTAAGAGACTTATCGGAATAATAGAAGGGGGACTTAAAGTTTTTTGCTCCATACTGGAGTTTGAGAAACTTCTTCGACTATGCGGGAAAAAGACCTTAACCTACTGAATATACGTCTTTTTGTAAATTCATCCCAATCATTATTATGGAATGCACAACCTTTTGAGTTCTCTTCATGCTGACAATCGTTAAACTTGCACCTAGTGGCAACTTCCTCAAGATCGGGAAAAAGGGCAAGAAGATCATCAGGATTTATATCTTCTAAGGAAAAAGAGCGAATTCCAGGGGAATCAATAAGGTCAAAAAGGGGTAATTCAATTAGTTCAGACCAAGTGGTGGTGTGGCTTCCTTTTCCAACTTTACCGACTTCATGGATGCGAAGGTCAACCGTTCCCCCAGAGAGGGCTGAAATCGTGCGACTCTTGCCCACGCCTGATTGGCCTAAAAAGATAGCTGTTCTTCCTTTTAATACAACTTGTAGTTCATCCCAACCATTCTTTAAAATTCGAGGCCGGTAATCGTTCGCCTCCAATGCTGAAATCTCAAAGGACTCAACACCTAATGGCTCAAGACGCTTTGATTCAAATTCTAAATCGAGGTCTTCTAATTGGTCACACTTATTAAAAACCACAATCGGGCGAATTCCCCACTGACAGGCCCTTACTAAAAATCGATCAACGATTCCCTGCTTAAAGGCCGGTTTCGAAACTGAAGATAAAACAACTAAAAGGTTACAGTTTGCAGCGGTAACCTTTTTCTTTTGTTCTCTTACAGATACTCTAAAAATTTCACTTTCTCGCTCGCACACTTTATCAATTTGATAGTCTTTAGAACCATCCATAATGCTAACTTCGACCTTATCACCTACAACGATAGAGTCCCCCTTCAACTGGTTACCTTTTGCCGTGGCATCAATAATTTCACCAGTAGCTAATTTACAGCTAAATTGTCTTTGAGAAGATCTAACTACTTGAGCCCTAATAATATCGGTCATACCTTTTCTCTCATCATCATAAATCCTTGCGGAAAAAACTGATTATTTGGATCCATAACTTTTTTAAGATAGGAGAACATTTCATACTGAGCTCGTGTATAAAAATGTTGAATAAACTTCTGTTTAATCAAACCGATTCCGTGCTCTGCAAAAGGAGAACCTTTAACTTCATAGACCCATTGGTAAAGACTCTCTAGTTTTTCTTGGCACGAATCAGTCTCATTTGGATTTGGCATAAAGTTAAAGTGGAGATGGGCATCGCCGAAATGCCCAAAGAGATTGTATGCCACATCACCTCTGGCCATTTTTTTATAAAATTCAAGAAGGCCCGCAAAGTCACGGGGCAGGACTTGCACATCAGTCCCCTTCTTAGTGACTCCCATTTTAGAGTTTACCTCAAAGATAGCGCGAGGTATTTCCATTCTCAGTTGACGACACTTTGACTCTGGAACTTCGAAAATATCATCTTCAGATAATTGCGGAAATTGAGAAAGAATTTTCTCATATACTTCTTCAAAGTGAATATTTTCAATTTCTAAAAAGACGATATCTTTACCCTTTCGAGGAACAAGGTCATCTGACAGATAACTCCAGGAGTTTTCATCAACGAGTTCACATGAATAAACTTTGTCGCGAAAACCCTGTACCTTATCAAATACATCCAAATGAATCGAAGCATCTTCTTCCCACTTAGGAAGAGCTAAGAATATATAAGTCACATTCTCTAACTTAGCTGTTTTAAAAATTCCTTCAATAACAACACCGAGCTGCCCTTCAGTACCTGTCATTAGGTCAGTCTCTTTTTCTAGTCTTGGAAAGGGTGCATTTTTAAACCCAATATATTGAAGGTAAGAGTCTTGATAGTCTTTCAAGATAACTTGGGATTCTTCTGTCTGAAAAAATTCATGATCTTTAAGATCTTTATGGGAACTTAGTTTTTTTTCATTCCCTTGATTATCAAGGTAAATACACTCAATTAACTGTTCCCTTAAGGTTCCATAACCAAAACATCTCTCACCCGTACAGCTTGTGGCCACCCCACTTAGAATTGCGGCCAACTCTTCTGTTGGCGAGGTCATGGTATTTCGCCCTTTGGAGCGACAATACTCTCGGGCCTGCTTCCAAGTAACAGGGCCGCGTATAACAAGGTTATTGTCTTTATCGAGAGTACACTCTTCAGGGAGCTGACCAAGGTTTCCTAGGGTCATCGAGTCCCAGCCCTGCTCTTGCCCATACTCTTTTAGGCGATCGTAAGGCACTACTGTAGAGGTTTGGTTACCATGAAAGAATGTCGCATCACTTAAGCGAATATAGTTTTTCAAGTCATCAATGGCAGAAAAGCTCTTTGAGTAAATTTCCATGCCTATAATTTATCACGAAAGAATTAAAGGCCCTATAAATTCCGTCCCACTGGTAGGCAAGTTATTGACAACTCTAGTTAAAGCCCCTAAATTCCGAATACTAATTTGACTATTTCAGACTGCAACAACGCGCACAGTCATTTAAATACGCATCCGTAGCTCAGCTGGATAGAGCATTCGCCTTCTAAGCGAATGGTCGCAGGTTCGAATCCTGCCGGATGCGCCATTTAATACTCCCTTTATAAAAATTAATGACTCGAGAAACCATAGCTTCTAAATAGGTATGCAGGATTCGGTCTTTGTAGGGTTCGCTGAATGCGCCATTTAATACTTCCTTTATAAAAATTAATGACTCGAGAAACCATAGCTTTTAAAAAGTCACGCAGGATTCGGTCTTTGTAGGGTTCGCTGAATGCTTGCGCATTCAGTGCCGGATGCGTCCTTTATCATCGATTATTTTGATGAGCCCTCCATCATTGAGACACATAATTTTCATCATAATGAAGTAAAGGCCGTAATCAATATTTTTTGCCTAGGTGGTGGCTAAAGGGTTTCGTAAACTTCTATATCAAAGCCAATAGCAATCACTTTGCCTTTCTTTTCAAGAATTGGTCGCTTAATCGCCGATAGATTTTCAAGTAGTAATTTTTCTTGAGCGGCTTTGTTGCCAGCTTCATAGGATTCTTTGATTTTACGAAATGTGGGTCCTCTCTTATTCGCAGGAAGTTCTCCGAAAAAATTTTCCCACCGCTTTAACATTTCTGAGGTTGGTACTTCTTTTTTAAAGTTAAAAAACTCATAATCGAGTCCCTTTTCCTCTAAGCTCTTTCTCGCCTTTTTCACTGTATCGCAATTAGGGATTCCATACATTTTAAACATCGGTAACCTCCAAAATAAATTGAAGACGAATGCTATCACAATAAATTAGAGATTTTGTACTAGTATTCTTTTGAGAGGGGAAACTTAATTTGGTTATCTTTTTCTTTAAGAACTCTTTGCAGTAAAAAGGCCAACGCCCCATTATTATTGCCCAATTTAAAATAACTATAAACCCAAGTATCTGCGCTAAAAGTATTTAAAAGCTGTACTGACGGGCTCTGCCCTTTACGGATTTCACAATTTTTAGGATCACTTAAAACGTAGTTTGTTCGACAAACCGAAGGACGATCTTCATAAATACTGCACTGGTTTTTATCATTAAGAAAAACACAGGCCCTTTCTTCGTATGTTAATTGAAAAAAATCTTTTGCCGAATTTCCAGCCTTGGCCTGGAGGTGAAGTCTCTCATAATCAATCCCAACCCCCTCTTCAACCTTCTCAGCAATCAACAAAGCTTCTGAGTGAGTTACCGCCACCTGAGAGTGACAACAGGCTGAGCAACCTTTCTTACATTGAACTAATTTTTCAACCATTTGATCTTTAAATTGAGATTCAATTTCTTCATTAATTTTTCTATGAACAAATCGGGCCCTTTTTACGGGGTCACTAATCTTAGAGATTTTTTGAGTCATGCGCTTAACAAGCTTTCGGAAGGAAGATTCCTCCTGAAACATCTTAAAAGTCCTTGTGGCAATCGCAGGCATGATCATAAGGCCGGCCCCTTTATCGAATTATTAGATCAGCTATTCGCTTACATCTCTAAATATTATACATTTTGCGTCATAAGGTTTTGGCCATAGGGAAAGTATTGCCTAAACTAAGGTTTACAAAGGCACGAGAAAGGGGTTTAAGAATTACTCATTATATACTTGAAAAATAAGTAACTTATTATAATTGTTGGGCAATTAGCCGGAGGCCATTTTGATATTATGCTCTTTTCGTCACCTTAGTCTTAGTTTTGGCAGCAAGGCCCTCTTTGAGGACGCAGAACTTGTCATTAAAAAAGGGGACAGAATTGGCTTACTTGGTCTTAACGGCAAAGGAAAGTCCTCACTCTTTAAAATACTAGAGGGAGAACTTGGGGCCGACCAATCGATCCCACCATTCACCTTTGATAAGAATGAAAAGTATTCTTATTTTCATGTACCTCAAGATATGCCAACGCATATCCCAACAGAAACAACGATAAACGATGTCTTTTGGTTTTTTTACCCTGAAGGGAAAAAAGTTATTGATGAGCTTGATACTGTAAATTTGCGACTTACTGAAGCCAGCAATGAAAAGGACTTAAAGCGCCAAGAATATCTTTTGGTTCAAATGGAAGATCACAACCTTTGGAACCTTCAACAATCCTTCCTATCTTATTGTAAAAGTCTCAACCTTCTTGATACTGAAGAACAGCTTGAAAATCTTAGTGGTGGCCAAAAAAAGAAAATTCTATTGGCGCTTGGTTTAAGTGCGAATAAAGAACTTATTCTCTACGATGAGCCAACCAATCACCTAGACATTGATACTATCCGTCTCTTTGAACAAGAACTTCTCTCTAGCGATAAAACCTTTATTCTTACTACTCACGACCGCTACTTACTTGGAAGAACGACAAATCGAATTTTTCAAATCAATCAAAAGAAAATCACAAGTTTTGAAGGCAATTATACTGACTTTCTTGAACAACAGGCACAAAGAGAAAAAGATCGATTACTCCTTCTCAACCGACTGAAGAATAGTTTTCGAAGAGAAGATGCTTGGATGAAGCAAGGAATCAAGGCAAGGGGCACTCGTTCTAAAAAGCGTGTAGAAAACTTCAATGATATAAGAAGAAATATCCGTACAGTGAAAGAAGGTGCCAGAAGAGAGCTTGAACTCAATATTGATCAAAGCAAGAAGAAATCTAAAGTCATTTTAGAAGCAAAGAACTTAGGCTTCTCTTATCCTCATAAAGACCCACTTTTTGAGAATCTAAACTTCAGTATCTATAGAGGAAATAAAGTTGGGCTAATTGGAGAAAACGGAGCCGGAAAGACGACTCTTCTAAAGGTGCTCTCAGGAATGCTAAAGGGTTTTGAAGGCGATATCAAAACAAGCCCTGACTTAAACGTTTGTTTATTTTCACAACAAAGAGATGAGCTTCCATTAGAAAAGTCTCCCTATGAACTTTTGGGTGATGGCTCTGATCAAGTTGCATTGGCCGATGGTAAAACACAGCATGTAATGAGCTATTTTAAGTCTTTCCTTTTTGATGGAGATGAAATCCATAGACCTCTACGAACATTCTCTGGAGGGGAAAGGAATCGCTTACAATTGGCACTGAATCTTAAGAAGAGTGCTGATATTTGGATCTTTGACGAGCCAACCAACGACCTTGATCTTGAAACTCTTCTTATCCTAGAGAAAACATTGGAAAGCTTTAAGGGTTCTGTAATTATAATTTCTCACGATAGAGCTTTCCTTAAAAATACCACTAACCGACTTTTTGTTTTAGAAGATGGTCTCCTTGATGTTTTTGAAGGCGGTTATGACCAGGCCGAAACTTATTTAGAAGCAATGGCGCTTGAAAGAGAGCTAGATCGACAGGACCCAGCTCAACAAATGAAACCTTCTACCACCTACAAAAAGGAACCGGCTCCAGAGAAAACGACCAAGGTAAATCGATTTGATCGTGCTGATATTCAGAAATCTATTGATGAGATAGAGGCCTTTATTGGGAAGATAGATAACATAATGAATGACATAGGAAGCTTGCAAGCAAGTGCTGAAACGGCTGACAAACTTGCTCATCTATCTCTCAAGAAATCCGAGAAAGAAGACGAGCTTATGAAGCTTTACGAGAAACTCGAAGAAGCCTGATAGAAATAGACAAAACCGAAATTCATATAATATCGAACACTTAGACAGAACTTTTCTCTTGAACTTTTTTTACTTAAGCGCTAAATTTAAACAAATGTTTAATTCAAACAAGTGTTTAACTATAAAAGGTTCTCCTACTATGACACCTAAATCAGCAATCCTTATTGCGTGCTTTCTATTATCTTTTGTCGTTAAAGGCCAAGAGACTGTGTTTATCGATGAAGCCTTTCTTAAAGAAAGTTTAAAGTCGAATCCACCATCTGTTGATCAACTAAATGCTGCTCTTCTTGGAGCTCAGGCCCAAGAAAAAGGTATCGACGATAAGTTTAATACTAATCTCGACGCCAGTGCCTCCTATTACAAGACAGATGAAAAGCAATTCGCAACATTTATCCCAGTCACCAGCCCTCTAAAAAACTATGACGTAAGAATAAGTCGTAGATTTACTTCAGGTGTAACGGTTGGCCTAAGGGGATTTGCGGATCAATTTTCAAATAACTTTGTTCAAAATGCGAGTACGGCAGGAGTCAGTCTTCAGCTCGGCGTGAATCTGTGGAAAGATTTATTCTCTAAAAGAACTGAATCTCAAATGAATCAGGCTTCTGCTTATAGCCAACAGGCGAAGTGGCAAAATCAAATAGGTCTAGCATCTTTCAATAATACCCTTAGAAAGATTTATTGGAGTATTGTTGCAAACGAAGAAGCTCTAAAGATTTCAGAAGGCCTCCTTAAGAGTTCAATTAAACAAGTCTCTGAGGCAAAGAGGAGAAAGCGAAATAACATAGCCGACTCGGGTGAGGTAGCACGCTATCAATCACAAGTATCTGCAAAACAGGCCAGTATTATCTCCTTAAAATACGAAAAGGCCTCTCTTGTAAAAGCCTTGAAAGAGCTGTTACCAGATATCGCACTAAGTGAAGTTAAATTAAAGCCTTATAATATTGATGACACGATCACCAAAGTTTTGGCATGCACAGCAACGATCGCTAGCGAAGGCCAGCCCCCCCTGAAATTTACAAAATATGATGAAATAGTGGCCCTCCTAGACCGTCAGGCAAAACTTGAGAAAAAGATTAATGATACTTATGACGATATTGATATTAAGCTGCAAACAGAATACGGGCTAAAAGGTCGCGCCAACTCTGGCTCTGATTCTATTGATGACTTACAAGAAAACGGTAGGAAGAATGTTGCTGTCGGCTTAACCCTTAGTATTCCATTAGAGAGTAAGAAAAAGACAACAAGAGAGATCTTAAACAAAGCGACGAAACTTAAGTTTCGTTCACAAAAGCAAAGGGAACTTGCAAAAATTAAAGCCTTTCATACCCAAACAGTTAGTCAGATAGCCCTACTACAAGAAATTATTCGTAATCAAAAAAATAATACAAAATTTTTAGGAATCTCTCTTAAGACCTCCAAAAAGAAATACAACCAGGCCAGATTAACTGTTGAACAACTTGTTCAAGAACAAGATGCCTATCTAAATTCAAATTTAGACGAAATAAGAACAAAGCTCGCGGTCATCAACACAATCATTGATTATTTAAGTGTTTATACAGATACACCTTGTCCCCTTAATAATATTTAGGATTAACTATGAAAGCCCTAACTCAATTTTTTATAAATAACTCAAAGTTTACGATTGTTCTTACAATTGGTGTACTAATTCTCGGCCTCCAAGGTCTTGGTAAAATGAATTCCGAGTCTTTTCCGACAGTTGATTTTGCCCAAGCTTTTGTGACGACTCGTTACGATGGAGCCTCCGCTGAAGATATTGAAACTAAAATTACAAAACCTATTGAGGATAAGATCAGAGAAGTCTCTGGAATAAAGGATGTTCGTTCTGTATCGCAATCGGGACTCTCGAGTATTTACATTCGTGCTGATATGGATAACGTCGAGAACGTAGATGAAGTCATGGCCGACTTGCAAAGAGCAATCGATGGGGTTACTGGCTTACCTCAAGATCTATTAGATGATCCTGTCTATACTGAGATAAAGTCTGAGGAATTTCCCGTATTAGAAGTTGCGATCATCGGGAACAACGACAATAGAAAAAGGGATCTAATATCAGATTTGTTAAAAGAAGAGTTTGAAGATAATAAACTTGTAAAAGAAGCTCGTCTTGTGGCCTTTGCTCCTCGTAGATTCCAAATAAGACTCGATTACCCCAAACTAAACGAATATCACATTGGTGTTCGTGAAGTGTTAGCAAAAGTAAAAGCAAGAAATGTTAATGTTCCTGGAGGGAATCTTAAAGATGTAGAAAAGCAAAAGCTCCTACGACTAGAAGGAAAAATTAAAAATGCCGAAGAACTTGGCAATATTCTTATTCGTTCTAATTTCTCAGGACAAAAAGTTTATTTAAAAGATATTGCCACAGTTGAAGACTCCGAAGAGGATATTAAGGTTAAGGCCAGACACAATGGTCAAGAAGCGACATTAATCATAGTAAGTAAAAAAGGTGGAGCTGATACCATAACACTTGTTAACTCTATCGATAAAAAGCTTGAATCGTTTAGAAAACGCTATGGTAACAAATATAGCTTTGAAGTTTACAACAACGAGTCGACTAAAGTGGCAAATCGATTAGATGTTTTAACTTCTAATGCTATTTCAGGCTTACTACTCGTCATGGTTTTTCTCTTTATTTTTCTACCTGGTCGAATTGGCTTAATGGCCTCACTCTCACTCCCCTTGGCCATCATGGCGACAATGGGGCTCATGCCTACTTATGGCATGAATTTAAATGCTATTACCATTCTAGCGCTGGTTATTGCCCTCGGAATGCTTGTTGATAACTCCGTTGTTATTTCTGAAAACTTCACTCGTCTACAAGGCGAAGGTATGACCCCAATGGAAGCGGCCATTGAATCTGTAACAAAGCTTTGGCTACCAATTACTGCAACGGCTTTTACTACTATCGCGGCCTTCCTTCCGATGCTTGTGACAAAAGGAATTATGGGTCAATTTATTAAATATATTCCCATCGTTGTTACGATCTCCTTAATTGCATCACTAGCTGAATCCTTTTTTCTTCTTCCTATGAGATTAGTTTTAGGTGGTGGTAAAGTAAAAAAAGTTGAAGAAGGTCATTCCGATTGGTTCGAAAGGTTTCAACAGAAATTTGAAACACTCATGGAGTGGTGTGTACGTCGCCGCTATTTCATCTCCCTAGGGTTTATTGCAAGTTTTGCTCTATCGATCTTTTTAATGGCCGTGGCCAATAAGTTTATTTTATTTCCTCCAGACCAAACGGAGGTTTATATTGCCCGTGTTGAAATGGAGAATGGAACCCGTTTAAAAGAGACAAATCATTCACTCAAATTACTTGCGGCAGATATAGAAAAGACCCTAGGTAAGAGTATAAATCATATTATCACTCGTGCAGGCACTTCAAAAATGCAACCAAATGACCCTAAGGCCAAAGATGGTAACAATGTCGGAATGGCGACAATTTACGTTACTGAAGAGGCTAAAAACAACCTAAGTCATATTGAAGCCTTGAAGGAACTTAGAAAAATTGCATGGCAAAAATATGCGACAAATATTTCTTTTGAGGCCATGGTAAATGGTCCTCCAGTTGGAAATGATATTGAAGCGACTTTTCGTTCTAACTCCAATAAAGATCTAAATGAGCTCATTGGAAAAATAAAAGATGAGCTCGCCCAAACAAAAGGAATTAGTGACCTAAAAACTGATGATGTCTTTGGAGATAATGAAGTCTATATAGATATAGATTATGTTAAAGCCGACCAGCTTGGTTTAAATGTTGATAGTATTGGCTCAACAGTAAGAGCAGCGATTGCTGGACTTATTGTGTCCACAGTAACTCTCGACAATAAAGACGTAGACTTGATGGTTCGTTTTAAAGAGCCATTTAGGAAGAATACTTTAGACCTAGAAAATCTTATGATTATGGACAACCGGGATAACTTGGTTCCACTAGGAAGTATTGCTAAATTTCATGAAATAGCGGGCACTCCTCATATTAAAAGGTACGACTTTAAGCGCTCGAAAACGTTGACTGGAAATGTAAACGACGAATTGATAACAGCGATTAAAGCCAATAAAATACTTGCTAACCTCTATGATAAGTACTCAGTAGACTTTCCTTCAGTGTCTTTAGTTTTTGGAGGCGTAGCTGAAAGTACACAGGAGTCTCTCGATTCTCTTAAGGATGCTCTCGTCTTAAGTTTAATTGGTATTTTTGCCTTACTTGTTTTCCTCTTTCGCTCTTTTTTAAGACCAGCAATTATCATGACGACTATTCCACTTGGCCTTCTTGGTTTTTCAATAGCCTTCTGGGCCCATCAAAGACCGATAAGTTTCCTAGCACTTATTGGTATCATTGGTCTTGGTGGAATTATCGTTAACTCCGGGATTGTTCTTATCTCTTTTATTGATCAAATGAGAGAAGAAGGAAAAATGGAGCTACATGAGATCTTAGTAAAAGCTTCTGGCCTTAGACTGAAGGCCGTCCTTGTTACATCATTAACGACAATTGGTGGTTTAATCCCAACGGCATACGGTATTGGAGGAACAGACGCGATACTTGTCCCGATGACTCTGGCCATGGCCTGGGGCTTAACATCAGGAACAATTTTAACATTAATTTGGGTTCCTTGTGCCTACGCTATTTTGGAAGATGTTGTTAATTGGAAACCAAGCTTTCTTATGAAAAAGAAAGCGGTAAATACGAATTCAATTAATGCTTAGGAGATATTATCTTTAATATAAGTGAAAGTCATATTGACGTTACTGATACTAAAACAAAAATATTGGCCGTCGCCAATGAGCTATTTGCTCGCCAGGGCTTCGACGGTGTTTCAATAAGAGATATTGCTCAAACAGCTGAAGTAAATGTTGCCTCTATTAACTATCATTTTAAAAATAAGCTCAATCTTCTTCATCAAATATTTGAATATAACTACCGTTGGATGGAGTCCGAAGTAAAAAAGCTATCACAACAAGATGGTATGAAGACCCCCGAAATGGCCTTCGAGATATTTTTACTTTTTAAGAATAATGGAACGGCTTGTATTAATTCATTTCAGATGATTTTAAGTGATCATCTTTGCCCCGAGGACGACAATCTTAATGCTGGAGATGAACCTTTTGGTCCACCTGGAGGAAAGGCCCTCTTAGAAGTCATAACAAAAGATGTTGGAGAAAAAGTACCGGAAGAAGATCGTGAATGGGCGATGAGAATGCTTTTCGCCAACATTCTTCACTTTGCTACTATTATGAATACAAATTATATTGTAAAAAAATGTGGTGGTGAAAAATGGATGGACACGCTACAAAAAGAAAAAGATTTTAAGAAGCTAGCTAATTCAGTTATCAATACTTTAAAAGCTTAAAGCCTTAAGTCCCTCATTAAGAAAACCGATAAGCTTAGTATGTGTAGACTATTTGGTTTTAGATCAGTTATACAAAGTCAGGTTCATTCAAGCCTGGTAGATGCTGAGAATGCTCTAGGTATTCAAAGTGATTCACACCCTGATGGTTGGGGAGTTGCCTACTATGTTGAAAACAGTCCACATTTAGTAAAGTCTGCTCAGGCCGCTATTGGTGATGCGATATTTAAACGAGTATCAGGGGTAGTAAGTTCTCAAACAGTTGTGGCCCATATCCGAAAGACGACTGTTGGTAACAACAATATTCTTAACACTCACCCCTTCCAGTATGGCAATTGGGTTTTTGCTCACAATGGCAATATAAAGGACTTTAAAGACAAAAGAGATGAGCTTATGGCGCGAGTCTCTCCCTCTTTAAGACGTTTTATACTTGGAGAAACAGATAGTGAGCTTATTTTCTATTTTCTTCTCTCCCACCTTTCTACAAAATGTAATCTTGGAGATAAGTCTATAGAGCATTCACTTCTAACTGATTCTCTTAATGAATCTATGCAAGAGCTTTTTAAAGTTGCAGGTAAACCTGCCTTAAAAGATGACTCCGGTGAAGATGCGACCTACTACACATTTATCTTAACCAATGGGAATAATATGGTGGGATATCAAGGCGGTAAAAACCTTTATTACTCTGCCTATAAAACTCGCTGTGGCGATAGAGACTCTTGTCCCTCATTTTCCCCTGAATGTGAGGCTCAAACCAAAACGGGTTACATTAATCATCTTATTTTCTCCTCAGAGCCATTAAGTGGGGAGAATACTTGGTTGGCTTTAAAAAAAGGACAAATGATTTCTGTAGATCAGCATATGCTCCTTAAGATATCTGGAACTTAGAGAGTAATCGACATTTTTACCCCGATAGATATCTCTATCAAAGATAGTTTATAATAATTAGAGAGGCTCTTCTAACAGTAATATCAAAGCCTTACCTAATAATCCTCGTCCTCCATTTGTTTATATTTTGTGAAAAAGTCCTTATCTACGGCCCATAATGTGCCGAAAAGGACATTATACAAGGGGCTCATTATGATCGCTAAAATCTTAATTCCTTTTCTCATTCTTCTCTCTGTAGCGACCTTTGGTCGCTCACCAGCTGTTGAGCCGATAACAGGTATCTCTATTGATGAGTATAAGGAAGTCAGTCCCAAACAGGACCCTGGTTTTAATTGGCGTCAGAGTGATTTTGTACAAGAAACAAGTTTAATTGCAACAAGAGAACCAGCTGAAAGGTTGCTGATAAAGCAGACAAGAAGCCAAAAGAAGTCTTGGCCTACTTATCTCTTTCTTTTTAGTTTAATCAGCCTTCCATTTGTCCTGTGGTACTCAATCATGAAAGGTCTTGATAACAAATCCCTCCAAACTTATGAAGGTATTGATCCAATTCATTCTGCTACGGCCAATACGGTTGATCTCAACCAAGAAAGAGAAAAAAGAAAGAAAGACGAAGAAGATCAAAGCTTACCGAAGGCCTCTTAGCTTTTGTCTCTAAAAGCTTTTTAGGCTGTTTTGGTCATCAAAGTTAAACCATTCACCTTTTCCAAGGTACTTAAAAACACGGTTCATTCTTCCATAGGAAATGGAAACTTCCCTAGTCCTATCACCATCTAAATCATAGAAGCTAACTTCATATTTTTTCTGGTGATAATGATCTTTGAAACCTCTTTTTTCATCCCAGAGCAACGGTCCTTTATACAACTTGAGCGACTCAAGTTTATTTTCTTCATAAGTTAGAAAATAGAGTCGTGTGGTTCCTTGAAACTCTAGATACCTTGTGACTCCTTCATAAAAATAAAGAAGTAATACCTTTGTCTTGTCATTTAGGCGCCTAATTTGAATTTTAAAAAGTCGGCTCCAAGGACCAGAAGCTTGTAAGAAACTACGAAAAACCTCTTCACCCTTATCATTATAAATCTGTAGCCAATCCTCACCATCTCTCTTGGCGGTAATTAAACTCTCAGGCCTATTATCCGCAGTAAGGTCGACGAAGTGGCGGTTTGAGCGGGCCTTAATACGGTAGACCTTCTCAACCCTATTTTTAAGCTTCTCTTTTTTACTATGAATTAGAAGCTCTCTAAACAAGCGCTCGTCTTGAGCCCATGTGCCCTCAGAGAGAGAAAGTGTTATTAATATTAAACATAAGAAGCGGAGCATTAACGTCATGAAATCATTATAACAAATGACTGCAAGGGGCTAAAGAAGCCTTTTAATGGGCAAAAGAAACCTTTTCAAAGCCCCATTTCCTTAGATAAAATAACAGTCTGCGAAACTCAACTTTTAGGAAACTCATGGATCTTTCAATAGCTTTTGTAAAAAACGAATCTCAGGTACTTTATCAAACTTTTAATCAGGAAAAGCTTGAGAAACCCCAAATCTTTGATATCGAAGACCTAGAGGACAAAGAGATCCATGGCATTCTTTTGCCCAAGCTCCTTCTCGAAGAAGAAGAGAAAGCAAAACTACTAACTGAAAAGCTAAATAAAACTAATAAGTATGCTCCAATCAAAACAGTTTCTGAGAGTCAGTTGACGGCAGAGCTTTTTGATTCTCTAGACTCAACAACGGCCACGGAAATTACAAAGAAAACTTATTCCACATGGACGCTTAAGAATAACCTTTCACTCATTGAAAATATGTTCGCTCAACTTAGTCACCTAAAAGCATTGTGGCCTAATGATCGTACAGCATTTTTTGAAGAGCTATGGCATCTTCTCCGCTCTAACTTAGGTGCTACGCAAATGACCGTTGCGTACAATCATCTAAAGAAAGCGGAAAAAGAAGGTGATAAAAACCAATTAATAAGAGTTGTTGTAGAAGGAAAATCAAGACCTAACCCTAGTGAGAATAAAGAGCTTGGTGAAGCTCTTTTTAAAAACTACGAAGGTAAATTTGCCAATCCATTTGAAGTTTACTCTTTGGATATTGAAAAAGGTCAGGTGGTGTTTTTAGCGTCTATTAAAGAAAGCCCTGTTATCATTATGGCACAACTTTTTGACCTTACCCCACTACAGAGAGCTGCCCTTAATTGTCTTTTTGAGGGTCTCCAGTAGCAAAGGCCTAGCTACCAAAGCGCCCCATTGCCTCACCACCTAGTACATGAAAATGGGTATGAAATACCGTTTGGCCGCCATTTTTTCCCATATTCGTTACTATTCTAAAGCCATCAGTGCTTAGATCATTACTTTCTGTGAAATCTTTTATAGCTGAATAAACCTCTGTTAGTTGTTCACCATGTGAACTTGTTAGGTTATTAATATTCTCGGTATGTGTTTTCGATATAAAGAGATAATGCTCTTTGGCCTGAGGATAAATATCTTTAAAACCCAATACAGTTTCATTTTCAAATACTTTCTCCGGCTTAATTTCACCAGAAATAAATTTACAAAATAAACACTCCATCTTATTCCTCTACTCTCGTTACAGTTGCGTTTAAAGAGGCAAACTTCTTTCCAAGTTTCTCATAGCCCCGGTCAAGATGATAAATTCGTTGAACCTCTGTCACTCCCTCGGCACAGAAACCCGCAAGGACAAGGGCAGCAGAAGCTCTCAAATCAGTACACATTACCGGAGCACCTTTTAATGGAGCTCCCCCTTTAACAATCGCCGAATTACCTTTTATCGTAATATCAGCTCCCATTCGCTGCAATTCAGGTACATGCATAAATCTATTTTCAAAAATATGTTCTGTTATAATCGATGTCCCTTCGGCCTGAGTTGCAAGCGCTAATATTTGTGCTTGAACGTCTGTGGGAAAGCCTGGATAAGGAGCAGTATCAATATTACTGGCCTTTAGTTTTGATGGAATGACCTTAACAAAGTCTTTTCCAACTACCATTTGCGCATTCATTTGCGAAAGCTTTTGAATAACCGCATCTATATGTTCAGGCTTAAAACCTTTTACCGTTATTTCTGATCCAGTCATTAGTCCTGCAATAATGTAAGTGGCCGCTTCAATACGGTCTCCAATGGCAGTGTAAGTACAGCCATTCATAGAAGGTTTCCCTTTAATCACGATAGTTTTAGAATCCAGTCCAGTGATATCTGCTCCCATGGCCTGTAAAAAATGGCCTAAGTCAGTAATCTCCGGCTCAAGAGCTGCATTTTCAATTATTGTTTCACCCTCTGCCAGCACAGCGGCCATCATAAGGTTTTCAGTTGCACCTACTGAAGGAAAGTCTAGGGTAAGCTTTGTTCCCTTAAGTCCTTCAGTTTCAGCTAAAACGTAGCCGCCTTCAATGGTAATTTTAGCCCCCATTTTTTCTAAGTTCTTTAAATGAAGATCAATAGGTCGTGTTCCAATGGCACAACCGCCAGGAAGACTAACCTTTGCTTTTTTAAAGCGGCCTAATAAAGGCCCAAGAACACAGATAGAAGCTCTCATAGTTTTGACGAGATCATATGGAGCTTCGTGGCTCTCTAATGTATCTAAATGATAGGAGAAAGTTCCAATCGATTCCTCTTTGATTTTCATTCCCAAATGTTCAAGCAATTTATGCATTGTTCGAATATCACGCAACGCTGGAACTTCTAAGAAAGTAATTTTATCTGAAGCGAGAATACAACCTGCCAACAAAGGGAGGTAAGCATTTTTGGCCTTAGAAATCATAACTTCACCACTTAAGGTTGTAGGGCCGTTTACTTTTAACTTATCCATATTAATTCCTTATGCTTAAAAATCGATCTTGATCATTGTAGTCTTTAATAACTTCAACTGATTTATTAAATATTTCTTGGGCAAGAGTTTTTAAATGGTCTAGATGACTTTCATGACCTTCCATTAAAAATATCCCACCGTCATTTAAAAGTTTATTCGACTGAGAAAAAAAATCTTTAAACCATTGTTCATAAATATCGTCTGGCAAAAAAAGAGCAACATGAGGCTCGAACTCTTTAACCTGCTTATGGACAAGTTTTAAATCGTCCTTTTCTTTAATATAAGGAGGATTTGATATGATGACATCAAACTTATCCTCAATCCCTTCTAAACGATCACCTATTTGAAGGTCAACCTTATGATCCCCGCTAATCTTAAACGCATGCCGAAAGTGATTTACCTTAAAGACATCTATCGCATCTTGTGAAATATCTATACCAAGGTAATATAATTCTTTATTTTCTACTTCTTGAAGCAAGGATAGACCTATCACCCCTGTCCCAACACCAACTTCAGCAATACGCATTTTGGTCATTGGACTGTTTGAAACAAACTCGCATGCCTTCTCTACTAAAATTTCAGTTTCAGAGCGAGGGATTAGCACCCTCTGGTCTACGAAAAATTCACTTTTATAGAAGTAAGATGTTTTAGAAATATACTGAAGAGGAACCCCTTGTTTCAAAGAACTTGAGAAGTTATCCCAGTAAGGTCCAGGTGTTTCAAGGTAATGATGTTGTGAATATTGTGGTCCAAGCCAACCTATATATGTATTAAACTCTTCATTAAGTCGCCTTAAGGAAAGGCCGGGATAATTGTCACGCCAGTTTTCAGAATTTTCATTGTAAAATTCTTCAATAACGTCTTTGATGACTCTACTCCTCTTGGCCCTTTAATAGCTCAGCCTGATTGTGAGCAACTAAAGAATCAGTCACCTCTGCGAGATCACCTTCCATAATTTTGTCGAGGCTATAAAGTGTCAGACCAATTCGGTGATCTGAACAGCGCCCTTGGGGGTAATTGTAAGTACGAATTCTTTCTGAACGATCGCCTGTACCAACAAGCCCTTTTCTTTCAGCAGCTTCTTTCGCATTCTTTTCTTGCAGCATTTTGTCATAAATTCTTGCTGTAAGAATTTTCATCGCCTTGTCTTTGTTTTTCAATTGAGAGCGCTCATCCTGACAAGAAACAACTTCTCCTGTTGGAATATGAGTCATTCTTACGGCCGAATCTGTCGTGTTAACAGACTGACCTCCTGCTCCAGATGATCTAAAAACATCAACTCGCACATCGTTCATATTTAATTTGAAGTCTAAATCTTCGACTTCGGGTAGGACGGCCACTGTAATTGTGGAAGTGTGGATTCTTCCCTGTGACTCAGTCTTTGGTACCCGTTGAACTCGGTGAACTCCAGACTCATACTTCATTTTAGAATAAACCTTATCTCCACTTATAGAAAAGATTATTTCCTTTATGCCTTCATCTCCTTCAGAGACAGAAATATTTTCTGTTTTAAAACCAAGTGAGCGGCAGTAGTTTTGGTACATTCTATAAACATCACCAACAAAGATACTGGCTTCATCCCCACCTGCGCCTGCACGAATTTCAATAATTACGTTTTTGTCATCTATGGGGTCTTTAGGAAGAAGAAGTAACTTAAGTCTCTCTTCCCATACAGGAATTTCAGATTCTTTTTCAGAGAGTTCTTCTTTGGCCATCTCACGCATGTCTTCGTCTTTTTCGCTCTTTAGAATCTCTTTGGCCTCTTCGACGTCTGCCTTAACTTGCTTATATTCTTTATAGGCCTTCACAATATCTTCAAGGTTTGAACGTTCCTTTGTAATTGCTTGGTATTCTTCCTGCCGTTCATAAAGAGTGGGATCCCCCATCTTCTCGGTAAGGGTATCAAAACGACCGACAACAGCTTCGAGCTTATTAAATATAGACATGATCTTCCCTTATACAAAAATCCCCCCTAAGGTCAAAAGACTTCAGGAGGGATCCCTTATTTAGTAAATTTAGGCTAACCGTTCATTGAATCTAAAAATTCTGCATTCGTTTTTGTTTTCGTAACTCTACTTAGCATAAATTCCATCGCATCAATTGTGTTCATAGGATGAAGAACTTTACGAAGAACATAAACTCTTGCGAGATCATTAGGTTCCATTAGTAGATCTTCTTTACGTGTAGAAGATCTATTGATGTCGAGTGCTGGAAAAATTCTTTTCTCAAGAAGCTTTCTATCAAGTTGAATTTCAGAGTTACCTGTACCCTTAAATTCTTCGAAAATAACTTCGTCCATTCGAGAACCAGTATCAATAAGGGCGGTCGCAATAATTGTAAGTGATCCACCCTCTTCAATATTTCTGGCCGCACCAAAAAATCTTTTAGGTCTATGGAGAGCATTAGAATCAACACCACCAGAAA
>JAFMBV010000137.1 GCA_017858255.1 Bacteriovoracaceae bacterium | reverse complement strand
CCGGGCAACACTTCTATTCCACCGGGCAACACTTCTATTCCACCGGGCAACACTAAAATTCCACCTAATAAACGACTAACGCTTGGCCCTTTCCCCTTCTCTGAATATTTAAAGGATTCAAGTTGCTGGGAGGATGAAATAAAAGGAAATAACCCTAAAGCTTCCTTAGGGGAATTTGTAGAGGCCTTAGAAGGAATAGTCGATCACAACGATTCAGATAACAGGGAACTCTTGGCCGTCCGTTGTGGTCCCTTTAGTCCATGGGAACAAATTGATGGTCAAGAAGACTACATCCACAAACTTCTTCCCTATCATCTGGCCACGCGTAGCTGCCCTAACGTGAACGAACTCAGAGAAGAAGATAAAATCTATCGAGATAAAGAGGGTTTTATTCCGATGAGTCAGCGATTGAACTTACTCGAAAGGCTAAGGGGAACATTTTTTACTCATTCAGATAAAACAGCGGGAAGACTTCTTACGTATAAGGAGCTCCCAAGGGAAGGTCGGCCATTGACCGCAGAAAAGAGAATCGCTGTTCAGCACAGAATTCATATAAACCCTGATGAAGAAACTATTGCCATTCAATTGGGAGGTCCAGCTGGCCCCTTTAGTGATGATGTAATTGCCTCTGAGTTCAAAGTAAGTTTTGAAGATGAGGGAAGAGTGATCAAGCTTAAACCAAAATATACGAGTGGAAACTTCCCTGGTAAACAGACGCTGGGAGAGATGACTTGTGAAAATAAGAATTTTCTCAAGCTTATATGCAAAGGTCCAACATCTGCCCTGAGTATATCTGTCACAAGTAATATTGAGAAAAGAGTTGCTATTCGCTTTAGCAGCTTTGATCAAAGAAGCCGAGAATTTATACACACCCATGGAGATCTGTATGAGAACCTTTAAGGTCAGAACGATTGATGACCATCCTCATTACGTTACAGCTCGAAAAGCACTTCATAGTGAAGACTTAGTTCGTTTCAAAAAGTTAAAAAAGAATATTGAACTTTCTCAAGAAGAAAAGAAGGTTCTCATCGCAAGAGATTTCATTCACAAGCAAGAGTGGAATAAAGCACTCGAGCTTATAGAGAAAATGGGTATGATTAATAGTGAGTATTTAAATGCAGAAATGTACGCCATTAAAACTTATGTCCTTCAAATTTTGGCCCGCCCAGAAGAGGCACTATGGGCGAATCAGCGATCACTCTTCTACTATGAACTTTGTGGTGATCAGGAGGGTCTATTTCGTAGTCACTATAATAGGGCCGTTACTCTAGAGCGTTTTCAACAATTTCAGCTTATGGATTTCCATTACCAAGAAGCTCGAAAACATACTCACTCTCCCCACCAAATCATTCATATTCTTAAAGCAGAGGCCTTTATTCAATGTCGTTTAGGACAAGTTGATCAAGCTATAGCGCGGATAAAAGAAGCGCTCACTTTTGAAAACGATCTCGAAAAAACACACTTTGATAATTTAAAAACAGTTGCTAGTGAAATCTATATAAAAGCCGGAAAGATTAAGATGGCGAAACAAATTCTTGAGGAACTTGCGGCAAGTAAAATTAATCCAGAGAGGGCAAGAGTCTTAGCGGAGTTAAAAATGCTCGAGGTTTTACAAGATGGTACAAAAATGAAAGAAGCCCCCTCTACTATTAAAAAAAATCAAGAGTGGTATCTCAAATGGCAAACGATTCAAGCCTTACAAACTGGAGAGGGAGAAAAAGCACAGGAACTGTGGAATAAACTCGTTAAAAAATATCCGGCCCTCTTTTCAAAAAACTTTCTTATCTTAGATCCCCTTGAAGAAAAGACGGCATTTGGTCTTCTTCTCAAAGCTATCTATCGCAAAGAATCACAAGAAGGTGGAAACCACAGAAGCCTATCCAAGGTAGATCATCTTCTGTGGCTGTTGGAAAACTCTCCTATTTCTCAAAGGAAAGAAGACCTTATCGAGGCGGTTTGGGGAGAGGCCTACGATCCCAAGTTTGATGCTCGCTTTTATAAACTTATTCAGCGGGCAAAAAAGATAAGTGATGTAGAAAATGTTGGCGGTGTTTACTATCTAAAAACAAAGACGAATAAGTCTGCTTAGCCCTGTAGTTTAGACGACTTAGGTAATCTTCTGAATCCTGACAATGTGTCAGGATTCTCTTCTCCATCTTCTCCTCTCCATTTTATATACTAATTTTAATCGAGGGGTCGATGGCTCCAGGCATAGAAAACCAAACGAATGTGAGGGATTCTCCTGGGGTCTTTTTTTTGCTACCTGGTAACAAATCGTTTATCACTAACTCATGAATATTTATTTTCTAGAGGCCTACGACACTGGCTCGCATCGCTACTTTCATCAAAAGCTCGAAGAGCAGCTTAAATTCTTAAAAAAAGACCTCAAGTTCCACGTTATTTCCCTAAAAGGAAGACATTGGCGCTGGCGCTTACAGGGAAGTCATTTTCAATTAGCAAATGATCTTAACTCTCTCTTCAAAAATAATAATAACGAAAAACCCGATCTAATCATCACGACTTCCTTAACCGACTCTGCGGCATTGCGAGGACTCTTATCAGCTAAACTTAGAAGTGTGCCTTTAATTCAGTATATGCATGAGAATCAAATGAGTTATCCCTTGGCGCCAAATGAACATGTTTATCAAAGGGATCACTTGATACGTGAACATATCATCCCCGCTTTTCACCTCAACCAAATATTGGCCGCTGACTATACTATTTTTAACTCCTCTTTTCATCAAAGAGTCTTTTTTGAGGGCCTAGAAAAGTTCTGTCTGTCTCGACCTGACTACTCTCCACTGTCATTAATAAAAGACCTTAAAGAAAAAATCCACGTCATACCAATCCCCATAGAGTTTCCAAACTCTCCTCTTCCAACTTTCTCTGAGAGGAAAAATTGTGTTCTTTGGAACCATCGCTGGGAGTATGACAAAAACCCCCATGGCTTTTTTCAATTCGCTCGCTCGCTTTTGGCCATTAAAAGTGATGTGAACTTCTGCTTACTAGGAGAAAATAATCACTCCCCACCACCAGAATTCACCAAATTTAAAAATGACTATCCTCAAAACATAACTGCTTATGGATATCTAGAGAGTAGGCAGGCCTACTTAAAGCAATTATCCCAAAATCGCTTATTACCTGTAACTTCTTATCATGACTTTCTAGGGCTCTCAGTTCTCGAAGCAATGGCCTTTGGAGTAATTCCACTATTGCCTAATAGACTCGTTTATCCCGAACTCATCCCATCAGAGCTCCATTCAGAATTACTGTATGATAGCGAAGCTCAACTGCTTGAAAGGAGTCTCATACTCCTTAAAGACGGACTTCAACCGAGTAAAACAAAATTAATAGAGGACCATCTTCAGCAATATCACCAGACACAGACGGCGACAGCTTGGGCGAAACTATTTAGATTACTTGAGTAAAACTTTTTTCCGCCTAAAAATTATCTACCTTTATACCGATAATAGAACTATCACCAATTAATAAGGGTATTTTATGAATTATTTTGTTGCCATTAAAAAACAAGAATACACCGCTAAGTTTTGCTTTGAAACAGAGGCAGAGAGACAAGAATTTATCGAAGTTACCAAACAAATGGATTCTCAAATAGAGTTTCTTTTAAGTGAAGAAGACAAAAAAGAGGGTCGACCAGCTTTTCAGGCTTTTACCGCTTAGTTCCTTCTCATAGGCCACTATAAACGCTATACTCCTCACGCAAAGTAATTCAGCGTGTGAGGAAACAACATGACCAAGAACGAAGTCCAGTCACTTAATTTAAACTTAAAAAGTCATCTCAATACTCTTAAACAAGTCACTTCAACTCGAAAGATAAAGGTCCTCAATGGGGAAGCTACTTTGGTTGTGACAAAAGAAAAAAACATTTCAACTCTTAAGAAAGAACTTAAGGCTCACTTACCTCCCTACCAATTAAAGCGCATTAAAGATGGTATTGATTCACCTCTTTATTTAGAAGGCCTAAAAGGCGTCATAGGCATCGTTCTCTTGCCAGATGAAAACCCTGACTACCTCCATCACGAAGGCCTGCTCGACCCAAGTGCTTACAGTGTGGCCAGAGACCAAGTTGGTCAACTCTACTTAGAGATGGAGGACAAAGGCTTTACCAAAGTTCATTTAAATGGACTTGAGCTTGATTATGATGAACTCCTTGGTTCCCTATTATCAATTGAACTCGCCTCCTACGATTATAAAAATCAAGTAACACCGTTGGAACTTAGTGCTAGCTATTGTGGTGAGCTCCCTAAAGAAGGCCTTAAAGAAGCACTCACTCACGCCACCACTATTGGTCGTGCCATAAACATAAGCCGCTTTCTCGTCGATACACCACCAAGCGACAAGAGACCTGCCAGCTATGCTCAAGGTATTCAAAACCTTTTTGAAAAAAAAGCCGGTATGTCGGTCACAGTTTGGGATGAAAAAAGATTGGCAAAAGAAAAGATGGGCTGTCTTCTTGGCGTTGGTCAAGGGTCCACTCAACTCCCAAGGCTCATTCATCTTCGCTACCGTCCCAAAAAAGCCCGCGATATGGCCCCTATTGCCTTCGTTGGAAAAGGTGTCACGTTTGATACAGGCGGCCTTAACTTAAAGCCAGGTCCTGGCATGCGCAATATGAAAAAGGACATGGGAGGCTCTGCCTGTCTTGTTGGTTTGGCCTCTTGGTTATGTGAATCAAAAAGTGAGATCCCTTGCGATATCTATTTGGCACTAGCTGAAAACAGTGTTGATGCTCACTCGTTTCGCCCAAGTGATATTCTTACCGCAAGAAATGGAATGACCGTTGAAATTGACAACACAGATGCCGAAGGCCGCCTAGTCATGGCCGATGCTCTCTGTATTGCCTCAGAGGCAAAGGGAAAAGATAAACCACAATTTCTAATCGATGTTGCAACCCTAACTGGGGCGATTAAAGTAGGCCTTGGAGATGATATAGGTGGTCTCTTTTCAAACAATGATGACTTGGCCTTTATTCTCCAAAGCTGTTCACAAATTTCTGGTGATCTTTTATGGCGGATGCCTTTGATGGAAAGCCAAAGAAAGAAACTTAAAAGTGACGTGGCGGACATTGCAAACAGTGTGGGTGGATTTGGTGGCGCCATTAGAGCGGCAACTTTCCTACAAGAATTTACGGGAGATATTCCTTGGGCCCATTTAGATATTTTTTCTTGGAATGGAGCACGCCAAAATGCATACCGTGGCTCAGGAGGTTCTGGTCAAGGTGTTCAATGCTTGGCCCAGTTCATCTCACAACTTTAAGAACTCTTTTCTTTTTCAATCTTTTTAATGATTCGATTAAGAGCTGAAGCTGTAATTCCCAGATAGCTTGCAATATGATACTGCGGAACCCTTTTTGTAATTTCAGGAAGGGTTCTTACCACATCTAGGTAACGCTCTTTTGCATCTCTTATAAGAAAAGAAGTTTCTCTTTGAATTTTGATTAAATAATTTCTTTCTGCAGCCTTCCTGCCCAACCTTTCCCAGCAGGCATGGCGTTCATAGAACTTTTCAAACATTTCATAATCCATAACCAGCAAATCACAATCTTCCATGGCCTGAATTGTATATTGAGAGGGACTCTTTTCTAATAGTGACTGATAACCAGCGACGAGTTCATTTTCAAAATTAAAGTTATGATTAAACTCTTGGCCATCACTATTCGTAAAATACTGACGGCAGTAACCGGTAACAATAAAACCAATATCCGTTGCAACCTCCCCCTCTTTGAGAAGAAATTCACCCTTGGCCAACTTCCTGCCCTTTAAAGAAGAAGTTAGCGCCTGCCATTGCTCAGCAGGAACCGCTGACCACTCATTAATAGTGTTATAGAGAAGCTCGTATTTAATCATATTGTTTATTGTATCTAGGTCTTCTTATCCAATAACTACAGGCAGAAAAGACCGCTTGCTTTAAATTCAAAAAGACGCTAAAATAAGTACGATCGTTCGTTTTAAAAAGAGACGGTATGACGATATTTCAAGCAGTTAGAATAAGTACGCCAATAGAACTTACACCAAAGGGTCAAAAGCATTGGGAAAAGGCGAAGTCCTATATAAACCCAATATTATGGAAAAACCTTTTAGTCACTTCCCTAGAAGCTGTTGAAGAGGGACTTTCATTTGCCAAAAATGGTTCTGAAGCGTTCTTCATGGAAAAAATTGACCGAGATTTAAATAGTTAAATCAACAGAATTTCTCTTATTTTGGCCCTCTCAACAGGCAGACAAATACAGTGAGATAATGATAAAATAGATGCTTATGGCAAAAGGTAGTGAAACAAGAGAAGTCATTCTTAAGGCGGCACTAGATTTTTCTAGTAAGCTTGGCCTTGAATCGCTCAGCATTGGCGAACTCGCTAAGAAAGTGGGCATGTCCAAGTCCGGACTATTTGGTCATTTCAACTCAAAAGAGAAGCTGCAAATGATGGTCATCGACTATGCAGCACAAAACTTTACTGAAAATGTTTTCATTCCGGCCTTTAAGAAAGAAAGAGGTATTCCAAGAATTTTGGCCATTGCTGAAAATTGGCACAAATGGTCTGGCAAGTACTTTACTGGTGGATGTCCTTTTGTCGCAGCAGCTTTTGAGTATGATGACCGACCTGGTCTAGTAAGAGATCATATTATGGGCAATCAAACTACGATGCTTAAGTCCTTTGAAAAAGCAGCTAAAATTGCAGTAGATGAAGGCCACTTTCTCTCCTCCCTTGATTGCAAATCTTTTGCCTTTGAATTTTACTCTTATATGCTGGGCTATCACCTCTATTCTCGCCTTTTGAAAGATGAAGAAGCAAAAGTTCGTCATAATGATGCTCTCGAAGGTCTTATCGAGCGCAGCCGCAAAGTATGAGCTTCTCAAGCTCAATAAATAAATACTTATCAAAAATTTTTATCACCCAAGATCCTAAGGCCCAGGCCTTTGATTCATTTTATCGTGAACTTCTTCAAAGTGAACTCTACAATAAAACAGCTAAACAACTTCAGGGCCATCCTGGAAATGCCTACAATCTACTTACCAAAGAAAACTACCAGTTCATAAAAGGCTGGCTTCAGTCTAGGGATGCACACAATATCTTTGAGTTTGGTTGTGGCCTAAGCCCTATGAGTTCCCTCTTAAAAGAATTTCCTCATATTAAAATTAGTGGCCATGATTTTTCTAAAAGTGCGATTGCTTACGCAAAAATAAATCACCCCAACCAACACTTTGAAGTCTTTCACCATCATCTAAAATACCAAGCTCTTTGCGACAGTGTAGTCTGTCTTGATTCACTTTATGATAACTCCGGAAGACCAAGCGCCATGGATTACTATTTAAAAAGGTTAGTTAAAAAGTCGACTAAAAGACTGCTCCTTATTCAGAACTTTAACGCTTCAGTTACCCCTCCACTATTAAAGGGTATGCAACAAACGATTGAAAATGTTACCCCCACTTTTGAGTATTTGGTTGAGAGTTGGGAAAATTCCTTAACAACAGTAGAGGTACAAGAAGACACTAAGAAATATCCGGTATTGTGGGGTACAATAGCTCGTGAATTTCATCATCATAGAAAGTCTCTTGAAAGAGGCCAAGTAAAAAGGTTAGTCGTCACTTATGAAAAATCTTAACCTCATTTTCCTTTTAATTTGTTGTTCTCTAATAAGCTGTGAGCCACAAGAAACCATTCACCTCAGAAAAAAAGTTATAAAGAAAATATACCCAGGTGTCGTAGAGGTCATCATCCCAAAATTAGAAGACGAAGATATTGTTTACCAAAGACCACTCCCCTTTGATCAGCAAGACTTTAAAGACCGTAATGATAAGTATCACGCAATTGGTACCGCCTTCTTTATAAGTGATAAGCGACTTATTTCTGCCGCCCATGTTTTCCCAGCAGATGAGTATAGTGTTCACAAAAATTACTTCATTCGAACGGAGCTTGGAGAAGTTTTTGCTCTTAACAAAATCTATCGCTATTCGAGCTATCGAGATGTTCTTGAATTTGACCTAAAATCGTATCCTAAAAAGGTAACCCCACTCAAACTACAACCAA
>JAFMBV010000136.1 GCA_017858255.1 Bacteriovoracaceae bacterium | reverse complement strand
TACTAAAAAAAGTACGTACATACTCTTGGGTAAGAACTTTGGAAAAATTAGTATTTTTGGAAAGTATTACATCACATCAGAATATGAATTTGAATATGTTAGTTCTTCATCAAGTCTAGGAGGGCTTAGTTCACCCGAATCTTCTTACTCAGGTGAATTAACTTACCACATAAATCATAACATCTATATGAGTCTTGGTCTTAATAGTATTACTTATAAAGAATATAATTATTCAAATAGAACGTTTGCATTAACGGAAGATAGTGCAACAACGCTTAAGACTTATGGTCTTGTTATCGGTAACATCTTTTAAAATGTATAGTTTAAAAAAAGTTTAACTCCACCCTGGGCTTTTTGTTTCAGCAACTTACATTTTCATCCAAATTATTTTTAATTTTTGGGTGCGCTTAGAAAATGTTTGTTAGCTTAAATCAATGACTTCGAATGAATTACAAAAGCTCCTCCCATTGGCGAAAGTTCGTCAATCATATTGTGAATTGGTAGGCCGAACCGTGACTAGGTTAGCTTTTTACTTTAGCTATCATGTGATTTATCACATGGCTGTGCTGTTGCTGAGGGCTGAACATTACGATCTCTGCGTTTTCGTTGACCTTTACATTATGTCCGGGTGGCCAATAAAAGAGATCATTCGCATTGACGGTTTCCTCTTTGCCACTCCCATCTGTCGTCGTGAGTTGGCCGCTCAAAACGAAGCCCCAGTGTGGACACTGACACAAATCGCTATCCAGTCCTTGAAACAACGGTGTGGTATCAACACCTGTTGAGAGACTGAAGTACTCGCCACTAATCTTGCCTAATCCAGTGGCGTCGCCAAAATTTTTATGCTGACGGATTACTGCGCCTGGGATTTCCATCTTAACGTCTATATCTTCTTTAGCTATATGCATATTTGATTTTCCTTTTTGCCGTCATAATTACTCCTAACTCATAAATTATTTACATATTCTGACCTTATATAGTTTGTAATTTACTTCATTAAAAGCTTCACTAACGATTCTCATGTTAGGAGAGATTAGTTCATTTCAATAAAAGTGATGTTGGTTAGAGAAAAGAAACAGTTCTAGCAATTGATCAAATTTAAAATACGATTTAAAGTTCCTTAGAGCTTGAAAGAGGAGATCATTGCTTCTAAAATCTTCTTATTAAGGAGTTTTTATGATGAAAATTGGCTTACCTTTATTTTTAGTAACCTTTCTGCTCGCTGGTTGTGCGACTTCGACTAAAGTTCTTGAATCGGATTTTCAAAAGTTGAGCATGACTAAAGTGGGGGTAGTGTTGACGGTCAACCTCCAAACCAATGGTCGAGTACGTGATGATAAAAACTGTTACCTTAAGATTGATGATGGCAAAAACCACTTTGAGCTTTTAATCAATAGAGGAGTCGGAGATTATGCTCTTCCTCTGGTGAGTGGAGAGAATGTTATTGAGATAACCAAGATTACTTGTGGGCCTTTTTATTATTACGATTTAAAAGATCAAGGGGCCACTTTTCAAGTAAAGAATCAAAAGATCAAATACCTAGGGTTTATTAATTTCAAACTCGAAGATAAGGGGAACCTAGAGTGGGGACATGCTACTAAAGACGAGCTTCAGCTTCGTAAACGTGCCCAATCAATGGGATTTGATGATGATTCCCTTGAGATCGATCTTCTTAAACTCTAGAACTTTTTAATGTCTCCATACCTAAGGATCATTTGATCCTGCATAGAGAAGGCGGGCAACAATAAAGGTGAAAACATCACTCTAATGGACAAGGTTGATTAACTAGAAGAGCGATTTAGAGTTTTAGAAGAAGCAGTTCTTAAAAAAAATTAATATAGAAGTTATCTTTTCCTTCTAATAAAGAAATCCTAATATTGGTTTTTAATTTAACTTATTCGTAGTCTTCAAAGATTTTTTCTACTTCAGACTTTTGAAAGTGATTTTGGGTGCGTGCCCTTTGTGCTAACTGGAGAACTTTGTTGATACTTACCAAATCAATTTTTTCAACGTAGTTAAAGTTCATATCCCATTCGGGGTAAAACCTTTCCTCTGATTCTTGAATAAATAAAACTTGGTTCCCATGATTGCGCTCATCATTTTGGATCATGGTATAGGTGATATCCACATTGATATCGTCACCTTCTAGAAACTGTAAAAAGATCTCTTTTGAGTAGGCCAGTCTTCCTGTAAGTCCGTATTTCTTATTTTTAATTTTAGAAACTTGTTTAATGGATTCGATTGTTTCGTTTACACTAAATCCATCACTTAAATAACTGACATAGCAAATTTGTTTCATAGAAGACTTCATCTAAAATCACCGTCATCTGCCGCTTAAATCTATTTAAAGGTAGGCAATGTGTGGAGATCGGGTAGAAAGGTGCCTAGAGATTAGGCACCCACTTATTTATTAATTTGATTAAGCGTCACACTCGTCAGTTTTAAGGTCGAAAACTCTAAAGTCATAGAATTTAGGAGTATAGTGGACCCTATCATTAACCTTGTTGGCAGGAATAAGACCGTAAAAACATGCACCATAATCACAAGTTCTCTTGATAACAAAAACCTCTGTCTTATTTTTACCTGTATTAGGACCAGTGAGATATTCGGTTTTCATGGATACAAGATGGCCACCTTTTTTGGAGGAGTACCCATTCATCTGCCAAGTTCCGATTGTTTCAGACCAGGTCATAGGAAAAGTGTCGATGTTTGTTAATTGCTTTTTCGTGATTTTATTACCGGAGTTAAAGTGATACTCAAGTGTGTGTCCAAAAGCGCCAACACCTTGGCTCTCGAAGGTCGTTCCAATGAGAAGGTCTCTAACTTTTGATGACTTTACATAAGCATCAAATCTCATACTCTTGTCAGATAAGAGCTTGTAGCTAAAAGTTTGACCTACTTGTGCTTTCAGTGCTTTCGTTTCTGGGGAGTCGGCCTGTAGAAGTTTGTAGATTTGATCAGTGCCAAAATCAAACTCTCTAGCATTTTGTAGAGCTTCAATCACATTCTCTTGATAAACACCGCTATCACAGACATGACCATTGGCGCGTGCCTTACTTAGGGTAACAGCAAGATCGTAATAAGATTTTGCTACATCGGCTGAGCTTGAGGCAACAATTCGACCCTCGGATTTAGTTGGCTTGGCCTTTTGAATTTGGGCACAGCTAACAAGAGAGATGAGTATAAAAATGGGTAGGGTAAGGGAAAATCCTTTCACAAAAGCTCCTAAATTTAAGTTGTTATTTTGGTTCCAATTTTAGCTCTTTTTAGAAATTATTCAATATGGTAACGGTGCTATTAGTCTTTCATAAGGCACCCATATTTCGTTTATCCCGACTAGAATAGTTCGAAAATATCATCTTTATTGATAACAAGTTATTAAAATACGGTTTAACTTAAGAACCCTTTCCACGGTCTAATCATTGATCATTAATTTCCACTAAATAACGCACTAAATGAAGAAGGGCGATAAATGATAAAAGTCAGGTTTTTAGGTGTTTATAGACAAACTATTATACTTGATCAGCAGTAATATGAATTAATCTAAAATTTTTTACACTATGAACTTCAGCGGAACTCTATAAAGAATGAATAACTGCACAGATAATCTAGAAGAAGTCGTTAAAAGCATCATCGATAATGTAGGTATGGAAATTATCGTTGGTACTCCTCTCGGAGCAGGAAAGCCAAATCATCTACTAAATGCTCTTTATCAAAAAGCAAAAAAAAATAAAGAAATTAAGCTTACAGTACTTACGGCGCTCACTCTGGAGCGCCCTGGAGGAAAAAGCTTTTTAGAACAAAGGTTCTTTGGACCGCTTAATGAAAGAATCTTTGATAATTATCCAGAGCTAGATTATGCAAAAGATAGAGGTTCAAATACTATCCCTGAAAATATTAGAATTATCGAATTTTATTATCCACCCGGAAAGCTACTTAATAATAAACATGCCCAAAAAAATTATCTTTCAACAAACTATACTCATGCTGTTAGAGACATTCTGAATAGAGAAATAAATGTTTTGTGCCAGCAGGTGAGTGAAGGCGAAGTAAACGGTGAAAAAGTTTTTAGTCTAAGCTGTAACACAGATATTACTATGGATATAATCAACGGTGCAAAAGAAAGAGCTATGCCTCTTTACGTAGTTGGCCAAGTAAATCAAAATCTACCTTTTATGTACGGTGAATCCATTGTCGCACCCAAAATTTTCGATATTGTTTTAGACAATAGGGAGCTTGATTATAAAGTTTTTGGTCCACCGAAAATGAGCGTCTCTCCTACAGACTATATGATTGGGCTACACACCTCTACTCTCGTTAAAGACGATGGGGAAATTCAAATAGGTATTGGCTCGCTAGGGGATGCTTTAGTTTATGCCTTATGTATGAGACAGGAAAACAACTCACTATATCAAGAGTATAGAACTCAATTTGATATTACCGATCTAGTTTTTCCTGTATTAAAGGAGTATGGAGACTTCTCTGTTTTCAAAAAAGGTTTATTTGCGGCGACTGAAATGTTTGTGGATAGCTTTGAGTTTCTTTTTCGATCCAAGATCCTCAAAAAGAAAGTTTATGATCATGTTGTTTTACAACGTTTACTAAATACAGGAGAGATTCAGGAAAAATTCGATGAAGACGTTTTGCATCATTTATTGCGTGAAAAGGCAATTTTACCAACTCTAAATGAAGAAGATTTTAATTTTCTTCAAAATTTTGGAATATTTAAAAGTGATCTTAAATGGACTGAGAACTCTATCTCTATAAAGAGTCCTATGGTTGAATTGATTAAACCTGATCTCATAAATAATATGCAACAAATTCAAGACCATTGTCTGGGCCAAAGTCTACGAAATGGTGCTGTCTCTCACGCTGGTTTTTTCCTGGGCCCCCAATCTTTTTATAAATTCCTAAAAGGACTTCCCATAGGCGAGCTCAAACTCATAAGAATGAAACAAGTCTCAAATATAAACCATCTCTATGGTCACGAGAAAATCGATTGTCTCCAACGAAAAAACGGTCGTTTTATTAATAATTGTATGAAGGTGACACTGAATGGATCTGCCTGTTCAGATGCTCTCGAAAATGGACGTCAAGTTAGTGGAGTGGGGGGGCAATATAATTTTGTGGCGATGGCCCATGAACTTCCAGATGCAAGATCTATTTTACAGCTTAAAAGTACAAGAATTGATTCGAGAGGAAAGATCGAAAGCAATATTGTTTTTCAATATGGTAACTGCACAATCCCTCGTCACTTAAGGGATATTGTCGTAACAGAGTATGGCATCGCTGATTTGAGAGGTAAGACTGATGAGGAAGTGGCCATTGAGCTAATACAAATTAGTGATTCTCGTTTTCAAAATCAATTAATCTTAGTGGCCAAAACAAATGGGAAAATATCGGAAACATTTAAGTTATCAAGTCGATTTACCTCCAATTTTCCTAAAAGATATTTAGTCCCTTTAAAAAAGGCTCAATTAAAAAATCTTTTTATGCCATTTCCCTTTGGTACCGACTTTACTGACCAGGAAATTGTAATAGGTAGGGCACTTAAATATATAAAGGCAAAAAGAGGAAAGAGAATACTCTTTCTTAAATTTCTCCTAAAGAGCCTTATATTCAAGAGAGATAAGAGAAAGTATGAAACATTCCTAAGTCGACTAAATCTCTTTGATGTAAAAAGTTTAAGTGAAATTTTTTATCAAAAGATAATACTTAACGCTATCGCTGAGAGTTCATGATTCGCGATTAGTACCAAGTCTTTTACATATCTTGAAGTTATTTTAAAGCTAGATTCTTAATTTCTTCTAGAAAGAGTCTCGCAGCTTTTCCACTTAATTTATATGGATCAAATATACTACTAGTTGAATACTCTAAATTGATTTCTCTTCTAGTCTTATTCTCCACATGGAGTCCCATTGACCAGTTTTGAAAGACTCTCTTATGAATTTCTTTATATTCTAAAATAACAATCTCTTTATGGCGTTTGTCATTGCATATGCGGGAGTAGGCCCTGTTAACACTTTCTCGACCACCTTCAAGACATTGTAAAAAGTGATTGTGATTAAAGCAAAGCATGCCAGTAATATCATCTCTATCATTATTCTTCTTTGATTTTAATAAGATGTCTTCGATGTCAGTTTTGTTAAAACCTTCCTCGGGAATACTGGCATAAATTAAGCTAACTAAGTACATACGTTTCCTCTCGTTCTATTTCTTTATTTATCGGTTAAGGCATTAAATAATAAAGTTTTTTAGTTACAAAAAAGTAAAGAATTATTCTTAGTTTGCCATTGATAAAAATTAATTAAGATAAATTAATTTTTTGAAGAATTATTTGGAAATAAATTACTCAACTATAAACAATCATGCTGATTATTTATAGTTGAGTAAAAGGTGAATAGATGTTGTTCATTGTTGATGTGGCCTTGATACCTGATTTTTTTATAAGTCTCAATTTTTTTATAGTAAAGTCGAAGAACAACGGGATACCAATTTTGCCTCATTACAATACCAATCTTCTTAACCAGATAAGTTTCTGTTAAAATAAATTTCTTACAAAAGATTAAATCGGATGGTTTTATGCAGGACTCAGAAGTTATTGATGAATTTAAAGTAGAAGCAGATGAGATGCTTAATGACTCTGAGGAGTATTTATTAAATCTGGGAAAAGGGCAAGACTTTGAACAAAACTTTAATGGGGTTTTTCGTGCCTTTCACAGCCTAAAGGGTGCAGCTGGAATGTTTGAAATCAACGAGCTGCAATCCTTCATGCATAGAATTGAAACACAACTAGATTCTCTGCGTGAAGTTGGGAGTTTTTCACCGTCTCAAGTGGACTATTTTCTACTCGCTATTGATTGTGCGAGACCACTTCTTGAAGGACAGCATTCAATTTTTGACTACGACCTCTTTGACCAGCTTGAAAAAAAGGATGAAAAATTAGAACCCTTAATAAAAGCTGAAGAACAAAAGGAGAGCGTTCTCGCACGCAAAGAGAAAAATCTTAATAAAAAGAAGGGCAGAGTCATTGTTATTGATGATGAGGCCTTTATTTGTGAAGAGCTCTGTGGCATGCTCAATGAATTTGGTTTTAATGCGAGTTCATTTACAAATCCAGTAGAGGCCTTGGCCGAAATTATTAAAGAGAAACCTGACCTCATTTGTACAGACTTAAAGATGCCTGAAATGTCGGGGATGGAGCTACTTAAAAAAGTTAGGGGTTTGAAAATAGAGTGCCCAGTTATTTTTATAACAGGCTTTATTGATAATGGCCTTTTAACTGAAGGTCTTGATCAGGGCGCCTCTGGATTCTTGGAAAAACCATTTGAGCAACATGAAGTGGTAAGCCTTGCAATTCAATCAGTCGAAAGGTTTCGCACCAGAAAACTCTTGAATAGGTCTATCAATTATATCATTTACCAGTTCAATGATCTTGATAACTACCTTAAAAAAGAAGGAAAGGAGTCGTTAAGAAAATCTTTTAAATTGGAGATTGAAACCTTACTGACTCTCAGAAGAGAATCTAACTCTTAATACTGACTTTTGCTTTTCTATTAAATACACCTAGGCCCTATCCGTGGAAGTTTAAAAAACCAACTAGAGTTGAGTGTCGCACATAAGAGACTGATTTTAACAAGAATAAGCACTTATTGTAATTATTCCTAAATGCGGTCATTGTAGAGGAAGGGGACATCCAATCTGATAGTTTGTGCGTTGTAAGGGGATCCTATGCCAATGAGTATCTTAAGTAGCACGAGCTTAAGAGTAGAATTGTTTATCTTGAAGTAAAAAGGGAGTCAATTAATCGTTCTACCTTGGTCTTTGTCCTTTTTATTTAATTTCGGGCCTACTTTTCTTTTGTCCTCTTTGTTTTCCTTGGCATTTTTGTAAGCTAAATACTCTATGTATTCTTTGTCTTCTTTGTATTCTGCTTCCATTTCACGACGTACCCTTGTTTTTAATTCCTGTTGTAAATTATCTTTTTTAATTTCTCGATTGATTCTATCGTTCATTAATCTTTGCTCTTTATCTTTCTTTATACCCATATCTTCTTCATTTTCTTTATATAACCTAAGATCTCTTGCATGCTCAATCTGCTTATCTTCTTGAGTTTCTTTAATTATTCTACGATCTCTAGCTTCTTCAACTTTCAGGTCAGCTGCTACTTCTAACGCTATCCTACGGATTCTTG
>JAFMBV010000135.1 GCA_017858255.1 Bacteriovoracaceae bacterium | reverse complement strand
CCGCCAGTAGTAGAACCACCATCAGTAGAACCGCCAGAAGTAGAACCACCAGAAGTAGAACCACCGTCAGTAGTACCGCCAGTAGTAGAACCACCAGAAGTAGAACCACCGTCAGTAGTACCACCAGTAGTGCTATCTGCTATTTTTGGTTCATCAGGAAGCTCGATAGTATCTTCAGGGATACCAACTCCCTCTAAGAATTCTTTTTCGTAAAACTCTTGTTGGTTACATCCAGTAAAAAATAATACCAACAGAGTGACCGCCAAGGACTTCTGAAAAGTGTTAAAGGTAAACATGAGAACTCCAGAAAACTCCACTTAGGTCTTCTTGGACAAGGGGCGCACTCCATGTGGCCTAACTTATCCCCTAAAATGGCGTCACTTTCTTGGATTTTTGGCTCAGCTTACATACCACTTTGACTGACGTACAACACAAAAACCATAGATTCTGTCTCTTGGGTACTTAAACAGTAACAAATTGGTCAATACACTCAAGGGCCTTTGAATAGATTGGATCTTAGAGGGGAGGATTACTTAATGAAGTTGGTAACTTAAAGACTGTAATATATATTTTTGGACACGTTTTTATTTAGTTATAACAACTTAGAAATTTGCCCATAAAATTGGCCAGTACTCTAAAAGCGGGTCCTCAGATAGAGTTCTTCTACTTTAGTTCTTGCCCATGGAGTTTTACGAAGAAACTTAAGACTAGACTTAATACTCGGGTCACTATTAAAACAACGAATACTGATCAACTTACCTAATTTCTCCCACCCATAATGGGTCTCAAGATCCACTAGAATCTTTTCTAGAGTTAGGCCATGGAGAGGGTTGTTTTTTTGATCGCTTGTCATTGTCTACTAATCGCTGATTTCTGTTTGTGCCGTACTCATAAAGAGAACTTCTAACACTCTATTGGCACAGTTGATATAAAACCTACTATAAAGAGAACTTTCTATATTGTTTTGACCTTTTTTTGCCCCTTAAAGAAAAATAAATCTATAAGAACATGATATTACATAAGTTTATGGCCGTAAAAACTACTCGATATCACCACTTTATAAAGGCCATATGTTAGTTAATAAATTGAATTTACTAGGGTTGAATTAACTTTATCCAGCGGGCCTATGAAAAAACTAATTCGCTACTTCATTGATCGTTCATTTTTAGTAAACCTTCTAAGTGCCTCTATTATTATCATGGGTATTGTCGCTCTTAATAATATGAAGAGGGACCTTGTACCTCAATGGAAAATAAACATAATAAATATTAGCTCCACTCTCAGAGGAGCAAGTCCGGAGCAGGTAGAGAACTTTGTGACCTTTCCTATCGAAGAGGCGATCCAAAATTTTGCTGGGATTGATAAAATTACTTCAAAGTCACAAGAAGGGACTTCTTCCGTCTCAGTAGGGGTTAAATCTGAACTGTCGGACACGGAAATTAATGATCTGTATCAAAGCATTCTAGCGTCCGTTAACAATATTAAATCAGAACTTCCTCAAGACATCGAGAATCTTCAGGTAGTAAACGAAAAACTTACGAGTTTCTGGTTTAGTTCTTTGAGTATTATAAATTTTGATAACTATAACCCCGAGCATAGACTGTGGTTGAGAGAGATAAGAGATCAATTAAGAAAGGTCCCAGGAATCGTTAAGGTAACGGATCGTGCCTCAAAAGCTGATATTCTAATAAAGTTCAACCAACAAGCGATGGCCCGGTATCGTCTATCCTATCAAGATATTCAAACAGCTTTAACAAAGAAATTTCGTCCTCTACCTGTTGGTTCCATTGATAAAGGCGAATCGACGATAGCTGTACAGATCTCACATCGTATTGAATCTCTAGAATCCTTAGAAAAACTTATTGTAAAAGGAAATGGTAGCGGAACTCTAATTCGGATGAAGGATATTGCGAAAATTTCTTTTGAAATTCCTAAGCAAAAATATAAACAATTCACTAATGGTCAGCCATCTGTAGGGATTGTTCTCTTTAAGGATCTCGACACAGATACTTTAAATACCAAAGTAGAAGTAGAAAAGGTACTCAAGGAGATAAATGAAAAAGCGCCAAAAGAAATATTGGTGCAAATTACGGATGACGGACCTGCTTACATTGAAAGGCAATTAAACGTTCTTAAGAGTAACGCTTTAATGGGGGTTGTTTTAGTCGTCCTTGTTCTCTTTGCGTTTCTTGGATTTAAAACTAGTTTAATGACGACCTTTGGTTTGCCTTTAGCATACTTTGCGACTTTTATTGTACTAGGCGCAATGGGTATGAAAATCGATATTATATCCGTTGTGGGGATGATCCTGATTTTAGGAATATTGGTGGATGATGCCATTATTATTTCTGAACAATATATGCAGTATCTAGAAATTGGTCATCCTCCAAAAGAGGCCGCCATGATGGCCGTTAGAAAAACCTTCGTCCCTATTTTGGGGACAGTGTTAACAACTGCAGTGGCCTTTACTCCAATACTATTAGCAGATGATGGTCTCTCTCAATTTCTGGCAGCAATTCCTTGGGTTGTCTTCGCCGCGCTCGGCATGAGCCTTATTGAGTCCTTCTTTGTCTTGCCAAACCATTTGGCCCATTTTGTAAAAAAACCTGTAAAATATAAAAAAGGCGGCATTTTTGATAAAGTGAAAGTGGGCTATGAAAAAGGCCTGAACTTTTGTCTCAAGTGGCGTTATCCTTTAGTCCTACTTTTTACTATTTTCTCTGGTTGGACTTTCTACTTTGCTAGTCAAAATGTTCCATTCAAATTTAACCTTAGAATTGGCTCAGAAAAAGTAAGGATTATCGCCGAATTAAAAGAAAGTACCTCTTTGGCCCAGACAGAAAAAGAGATGAAACCTCTTTGGGATCTTTTGGCAGCTATTGATAAAAAGGAATATAGCCATATAGAAGGTAATATTGGGTGGGCCTATATTTCTGGAGAGGAATATAATGGTGATCGTTTTGCTAACGTTGCTATTCGTTTTAATCAAACCCACCCTGATATAGAGGGCGCTAAAAAACGGATTAATGATTTACTTGAAGCAAATCTTCCAAAGCTAAAAACAGAAAATTTCAAAAGGCTAGAAACCATTTTAGAAAAAAGTGGTCATGAAAAGGCCAAGGACCACACTGTTAGTATTAAAGTAATAGGCAAGGGTAAAGTTGAGTTAGATGATATCTTAAAAGAAGTCGAAATGACGGCCAAAACCTTGAAAGAAACGAAGAGCGTTTATATTGACCCGAAGCTTATCGTCGAGACGTGGGACTTTAAAATTAATGATGACGCCTTGAAGTTGTATGACATAGAGGCCACAGATGTATCGATGCAAATGCGTCAATTCGTTACTAAAAATAAAATACGAGACGTTCGTTTTAAAGGAGAGAGTGTTCAGGTTCTCTCTTATTTTGATGATGGTGAGAAACTTTCCTTTGATTCCTTGAATAAGATTCAAGTCCTAGGTCAAAGAGGTTTACTGGTTCCTCTCGCAAAACTAGGGAACTGGATCAAAAAGAAGAGGTTAAGAAGCTTAAACCATAAGGATTTATCTCGTAACTATGAAGTAGATGTTCGTTATGATGAGAAATTGATTAAAAAGGAAGTTTTTATTAAAAAACTTCAAAAAATTATGGCGCCTCTAAATGTGAAGTTTACCGGCCAGGATTTTCTTGTCGAAGATGCTGATGAGGAGGCCAAAAAGAATAAGAAATCTATTAGTAAGATGGCGATATTTTGTGTTCTTCTCATTCTATTAGTTTTAAGTCTTGTTCTAAATTCTCTTTTCCAGCCTATTCTGATTGGTGCAGCCATTCCGTTCGGGGTTGTTGGTGTTATTTGGGCCTTTTACTTTCATGGGCAAGATATTGATGTAATGGCGATTGTTGGGATCATCGGTATGGCCGGTGTTGTGGTAAATGATTCGCTAATTATGGTTGATACTATTAATGGGCTCACAGAAATGAAGAGGCGCTTTAATCGCTCCGTTATCGTTATGGGCGCTGTGACTCGTTTAAGACCCATATTATTAACAAGTATTACGACCCTCGGTGGTGTTTTTCCTATGGCCTATGGGTTAGGGGGAGATAGTGGGTTTACTAAGCCTCTGGCCTTATCTATGGGATGGGGACTTTTCTTAGCAACATTTCTTACTTTATTTCTAATTCCTGCCATGCTTAATATTCAAGCCGATGCGATTGTTCTAGGTGGGAAAGTTTGGGACAAATTTAAGAGAAAGCCTAAATCCATTGATAACGTCTCTGAGAGTCAAAAAGAAGAGACAGAAGTTCTCTCTTCTCTACAATGATATTTATAGGCTTGAGTCTATTAACTCAATTGCTTCAACATCTTTATTGATTTCTGTTTTTAATGGGTGATACCCAGAAAAATTAAATAGTCCATAAGGATAAAAGTAGGAAAGCTTTGGACTAACTTCCATGAAGAGGTCATGGTTAGTCTTATCGCCTTGTTTTGATAAAGTTGTTATTTCCACTGTTAGGCTATAGGTTGGAAAGCTTTGTGTCGCCTCTATGACTCTTATTACTCTTAAAGAAGAGCAAAGTTCCTCTCCAATCGAAAGGGACCCATCACAGCCTTTTGTGAGTTTGAATAGTCCCTCATTGATAAATTGACTGAATTTTCGATGAGAATCACTAAAGTTTATGGGAGTGTTATTTTCAGTTTCCGTTAGAAGTTGAATTTCCCCTTCACAAGCTTCTTTTTGAACTAGCATATTTGGAACTGCCGTATAGGCGGGATTTATTGGGATTTTAACAGTATTCATCTCATAAGTTGTTTGATTATTTACTTCGGTGACAACTGCTCTTTGGGTTACTTCTTCTTGAATAAAAGCATATCGGCACATGTGCCCAGGTATCGTCGTACTTTCAAATTCTCTTAATTTCTCATTATTATAAGTAACTCTTACTGTAACGAAATCACTGTCCTTCGGAAAAATAAACTCTGGAGCATTTGAGTTAATCTCTGCGGAGAGTTTTTGAAACTCTTGTGTTTCCAATCCCTTTAGTCCTAAGACATCGCCTGGGCTTATTCTCTTGGACCGTAAATCCTGACCACAAGCGACTAAGAGTAATGATGTTGATATTATAAGCATATTCATTTTCATACCCACAATTTATCAAGAGTTTAGATTCTAGGGGGTGTCTATAAAAAACTTTCTGGGTGCGTCGAAAATTTGTACAATCTCTACAAAAAAACATAAAAAAACAGGCATTTTCACCATTTTTTGTCATAATGATAGGTATTACAGCTTAAAGGGAATGATTATGACGCTTACTTGGGACGATGTTGAGAATGTATTGGGTGAAGATGTTACTCTTACTCTAAAAGATGATTTTCATGAAGATGTCCATCAAACACAGTTTTATGATCTAAAATCGGGCCATACTTTTATTTTTCGTCATCTAACCTTTAAAGATAAGAAATTAGCTTACGACACAGACTATTATATACATCTAAAAGAACGTTTTTGGATCTATAGAGAGAATCGTTTTAATTTAGTTTGCGAAACAGAATCTGACTTTCTCGATGTCTTATACGATAGATTTGAACGGAATAAAGAAATCGTTCTGATTTATGCTAATGAGTTAGATACTCTAGAAGATACCCTCTATGAGGGGAAGACTCCAAAGACTTTTATGGACAACTGGTTTGATCTTAAAAAAGATATCTCTCGAATTGACCGCTATCTAAATCGTCAAATATTTGCAAACAAAGATTATTTTAAACATGGTGAAAAGAAACAAGGATTTCCAAGTCTAGATTTTACCAACTACATAAATGATATTCAATTTCTTATGTCTACTGGCCAGGGCCTTTTAGGCCGACTTGATAACGCTCACAATTATTATACTTCTCTTAAAAACGACAAGCTTAATAAGAATATTTATTTTTTGACCCTTTTGTCTGGAATATTTCTTCCCTTAAATTTGATCGTAGGATTCTTTGGCATGAATACTGAAGGTTTAATCTTTAAAGATAATCCTCTTGGAACCATGTATGTCCTTTATACTCTAGGTGGTATTTTACTAGTATCCTTGTTGGGCTTTAACCTTATTAAAATGATTGATCGTTTGTTGTTTAGATGGTGGCTTGGTCGCAGTAAGGTCTACAACAAGATGGCCAGCAAGGTAGAAGATGTTCAGCAAAAGTGGTCGTTTTAATTTATAGAAGTTTTAAAACTGCATCGGCGACTTTAGGGCAAAGTTTGTGATCTGCATTTTCAACCCAATGATATTCACCTTGGGTTCCACGAGCTTTTAACTTATCAAAGCGTTTTGAGGCCAAATCTGTCTCAATAATAGTGTCTTCACGCCCTTGAACTAGATCCATCGAAAAATTTGGTGTTTCCGTCATAAGGTCTTCTCTGAAGGCGCAATTAATTCCAATGACCCTTTTTATAGCATTCATTTCATAGGCGACGAAGGGGGCAAGATAACCGCCCTGAGAATAACCTATTATTGTGACTGGGATATTTGTCGAGTTTAACTTATTAAGCCAACCTGAAAGAGTTAAGGCGGGAACCTTATAATCAATCAGGAAAGTGTTACTTCCGGGGTGATAAAAGTACCAAGCAAATCCTTGAAGGAGGTCTTCGACACCAATTTCTTTCCCTAAGGGAAAGGCTTTTGGCATAGGATAAAGGCCATTGGGGGCTAATATTAGTACCTTCCTATCTTCCTTTTCAAACTTCTCTGCAAGCTTTCTTCCAAGACGTTTGTATATTTTCTTTCCTTCTTCGCTATACCCATGGAGAAGGAGAAAGACTTCTTCAAATTCCGATAAACCTTCCTCACCAAATGTAGCATTTGATTGAATAATGCTCTGATGAAGGCCTTGGAAAGTAGCTTTTTTTACTTCTGTTTTCATCCTTTTATCCTTTGATACCTATAGGTATATAAGTCGGCCATCTTATACAGGGATTGAAAGCATTGAACAGAGTAGAAGTGTCATACCGGCGGTAAAAAGTGGAATTGTAAGGTTATCGTCTATGCGCAGAGGGATCATTTCAAATAAAGAACCGATAAGCGCCACTAAAAAGCTTAAGAGAAAGATGGGTCCTAGCATTGTCGTTACGTAGCTTGTCCACCAAAAGAATACGAGGAAGGTTATAAGGAAACTTGAGATGAAAAAGGCAAGTGAGCCTTCTAAAGATTTATTGGCGACAACCTTGGTTTTTCCATACTTGATACCTATGATCGCCGACATTGGGTCAGCTACCGCTAAGGTGTAGATAGCAACGAGAGCAACTACCTTAGGAAAAGAGATGAGGGTAAGGAGTATTCCCATCACATAGGGTACACCTGCAGATTCTTTAAGTTGTTCTTCAGCTCTAAAGAGATACTTATTGATGATTTTAACTTTACCTGAAAGTTCTGGATAATTAATGCGTATTTGTTCGAGGATATAAACAACACAGGCACCAAATCCTAAAATATAAATGGCGCGAGAGTGGGTTAAAAGGAATTGATAGACGATTCCAAGAGCAATTCCCATTCCACAATGAAAGAACCTTCTTGGGAGTTGGAGGCTCTTTCTCGTCGCAGTTGGTGCATTATCTTCGAGACTATTGTCCTGATCGTTCTCATTAATCGCAGGTTTTCTTCCCGAAGAGGTTTTGTCTTCAGAGTTACTGTCCGATAAGATCTTGTCTTTACTTTTATCGTTATCTTCTTTGATCATTAATTTTCCTTTCTAAACTTATCGGAAAATTAATTCATGGCCCAACTTAAATACACGAGTTTATTAAAATGAACTTCCATCCTGCTTTAGGAACTCCACTTCTTCTGGGGTAGAGGTTCTGCCAAGAATAGTATTACGGTGAGGATAACGACCAAAACGATCAATTATTTCTTTGTGTTTAACCTCAAAGTCCTTATTGAATTCAAGGCCTGGTTCAGAGAAGAGTTCCATGGCCTCTCTGTGGATTTTCTTAGATTCACTGTGCATGTAAGGCATATAAAGAAAGGCCCTTTTGGGGGCGGAGAGTTCTTGATGTGACTTTTGGCGAATGGCCTCTTGGGATAAAACTAGTGCCATTGGGTCCGAAGCAAAAGACTCGGGTTTATCTCTATATATATTTCTAGAGAATTGATCGAGAACCAAAATCTCTGCGAGTCTTCCTCTGGGAGTTGTTCGCCACTCTTCTAACTCACCCAAGGTAGCGCTCTTATGGAGGGCACCAAATTTATCACTGATGGCCTTGTCTAGCTCGTCACTTTTTTGAAACCATTCTTGAGGTTTTAACTCTTCAAACCAAAAGGCAAGAACATCTCTAAATTCCATTATTCCCT
>JAFMBV010000028.1 GCA_017858255.1 Bacteriovoracaceae bacterium | reverse complement strand
GAGCCTTCCTTTAATCACACCTATCTTAGATGAGAATAGTAGGGCCTCGAAACTTGCGGTTCTTGGCGCATCCTACTCATTGGTTGTGGCCCGTGTCTTGGACTGGACTGCTGATAAGACACTACACTCTCTAGCGATGGGTGCCTTGTTTAGAGATATTTCCCTCACTCAAGAGGGGTTTAACTATAATGCACTCTTTGGAAAAGATTCAAACTTTAATAAGACCGTTTATAAAGAGCATCCAAACAGAAGTGCGGCAATTCTAGAAGAAATGAAAGAATTTTCAAAAGAAACCATTTCAATAGTTCAACACCACCATGAAGATGGTACTCCTGAAGGTTTTCCCAACAAATTACCAAAGAGCAGAGTGTTTGCGCCTGCCCTATTAGTTAACTATGTCGATACGATGCTGATGTATATGATGCAAAATAGTAACCTTGAAGCAAGTAAGCTTAAAGACTCACTTATTCGTTACTTAACTCATAAGATAGGAAATAGTGATGAAAAGGCACTTGCGCTAATCTTGTTGATTAAACATGGTGATATAGATTTGGCCAAAAAGGAGTTCGGTAGACTTAAGAAGTTATCGAACTAACTCTCTTATCATTCCTGCAGACCATTGATTTATATAAACTCTGATGTAGCTCATGTTTGTGAGTCAATTTTAGCGTTATAATACCTTTAGAGACCTTGAGGTGCCATATTTGTCATTTCAATTATTCATACCCATTTGGAAGTTTTCACAAATGTGATAAAGTTGAACTTCAAAACATGGAGAGAGAGAGATGAACTTAAAAATCGACCCTAGTGAGAAAGGTAAATACTCAATAGCTGACCTGGCAGCGACTGATGAAAGTTGTCCTAATTATTACGAAGAGGTTATGGATTTGTGTGAGGAGATTCAGGCAAAGGCATTTGATTTACCTGAAGAAAAGGTGCCATTGATTACTTCAATGCTTACTCGTTTTAGAGATGAGCTTACCTTTGGCAATAATTTTAATTAATGAGGTTAAATGGGTTAATCCTCCACTTCATCTTCATCTTCATGAATGACTTTGATATGAATGGCCGCCAATCCCTTAGGACCTTCGCTCACTTCAAATTCAACACGATCGTGGTCTGAAACTTTGCCATCGCCTAGGGCAGAGGCATGAAAAAATAAGTCACCCTTGCCATCCTCGGGTGCGATAAAACCAAAGCCCTTAGGTTCTTCAAAGAACTTAACTCTTCCAGTAAGAACGACTCCAGGATTTACTTTTGGAGCAACTTCCTCTCCCCAAGTGATCTCGAAAACTTCCTTAACCTTATCGCCTTTATGGATTTTCTCTAATTTTGCGATAACGGATTCTTCGCTTTTCTCATCAACTAAGAGATTCTTGCGCTTCCTATTCTTTGTTTTCTCTGTATCGTATTTAACAAGTTCGACGTTTATTTTGGCCATGGAACCCCCAGTTCTTAGAGTATATCCCCAAAGTCTTCATGGCCATTGGTAGAGGAGAAATACTGGGAGAGTGGCCTTAATTTTTAGAGTCCCTTATGGGCAAGCTTTGTGAAGGGAGCTTTTTTAAGGAGGACTTACTGAAAAATTTTTTAGAATAAAACCTGATCCAACTCATGCTTTATGGGCAAATCTTAGCTTAAACCTATTTCTAGACTCTCTAAATGACAATTCTGTCATTTCCAAAATTCATACCGACTTGGATTTTTTTTAGATTATGATAGAACAGCGCTTCATTAATTTGGAGAGAGATATGAAAACAAGGAACGACACTAAGAATTTAACTAAGTGTAACTTCGTTGCAAAAAAAGATCCATTCAATGGGAGAATTCTATTCTCAATTGCTGAAAAATCGCCAAGGGATGAATGTAAACCTAGTTATTATGAAGAGCTTATGGATTTGTGCGAAGAGATTCAAGCATACGCCTTTGATCTACCTGAGAGTAAGATGTTTTGGTTCGTTTCAAAGCTCACTAGCTTTAGAGATGAGGTCTTTTTTGGTAATAAATTAATTTAGCTTGATTGACCCTTATTTTCATCTGGTGCGATAAGGGGCAAGCTAGGTTATAAATTTATTTTTGTATGGAGACGACGTTATATTCTCCTGCTTTTCCATGATAGAAAATTTCACTTCTAAAGATGCCAACTGAAGGAATACTAGGGTGATAATACAAGTGAATATGCCATTTACCACCAGGGTATTTGGAGCTCATTGTAGATTTGGAGCGTACCTCAACTTTGTGCGCACCGATGTGTCCATCAATATTTACTAGTTCTAGGTACTTTAAAATGGCCACTTTATCTTCATGAATAAGCTCAACAGGTCCATTGGCCTCTAGGTTTTCATAACCTTCTTCGTAAAGCATATCTTCTGGAAAGTTAAATATATACTCGCCCTTTAAGAAGGCACTGATAATCCTCCCCATAACTCCTTTGGGTTTTAAGTCATATTTAATCTTGATTTCAAAAGAGCCGCTTGTAACGTCCTTGTGAGAAATCAGCAGATCTCCACTCTTATGCCACTTTCCTTTGAGAACATTATGTTCAAGAGTGATATTTTCGGCCTGTGCGAATGTAATGAGGGAAAATATAGTTATAAATACTGCTGAGAGTCGCATTAAAAATCCTTTTTTAATATTTAGAAAAGAGTACTGAATGGATGAAGACTTGCCTAGAAACAAAAACTTACAATGGTTTCAATTATTCTGCATATGCCACATGGAAACATTATTCTTTAAAAAGTGTCTCTCCTTGATCTAGTAGAACTAGAAATAAGCGCATATCAAATTCAACCTGATGATAGTTTGGCTGCATATACTCACAGAGTTTATAAAAGGCCTTATTGTGGTCTTTTTCTTTAAAGTGGGCGAGCTCATGAACGACTAGCATCTTAAGCATCTCTTCTGGTGCCTCTTTTAAGCTAATTGCAATTCGGATCTCGTGTTTGCTCTTTAATTTTCCACCATGATTACGACTAACAAAAGTGTGGGTTCCAAGAGCGTTGAGGATGAGGTCTCTCTGCTTCCCATACATAACCTTATCTATTTGAGGTGTTTTCCTCATGTAGTTCTGTTTAAGGTCATTTGCATACTCATAAAGCTGCTTGTCTGTGTTTATCTGATGACCAGTGGGATATTTATTTAGTAGGTATGTTCTCAAATTGCCACTAGTTATTAATTGCTGAACTTGTTCTCTTAAATTTTGAGGATAGGCCTGAAAATAATCTACTTTTGTCATAGGTTTCTATATCACATTTTTTTCGTCAAAAACTCAATCTAATTTCAAACCCAAGGTAATTACTTCTTAAGTTCAGTGAATAATTAAGTATAGTTAGGAGGATTACATTGGGCCTAGGATTTGTCGTGTGAAGCATATTTTGTTAATAATTCAATACAAGAATCTAAGATTTTAAGGAAGTAAAGTGCACTATATCTTATGTAAAGACGATAAATGGACTGAAGTATTAAAGAATGAGATTGACGCAGATTTCAAAATTAAGTGTTCTGCTGTTGAAGGCTTTCCTTTAATTAAAATCCAAGAAGATATTGATCTAAAAAATGAGTACATAGCATTTTCTACCACCGCACTAATTAATGCCAATGTAATTCCTGATAATAGTATATCGAAACAAGTAACTGAAATTGAAAAAGTTCTCTACCCCCAAATCACTGGCGTTTCTCTAGTTAATTGCCACGTATACGCACTGACACAGAAATATGGAATATTAGAAACGGGAAGGGCAGATATAGTTAAAGGCAAAATTATAACCGCCCTAAAAAAGAAAGGTGTTTCTTATTTACGAAAAGGCTTTGACCGCTCAATTCCTTTTTTGCAAATCCTTATTTTACCCGATCGTTCGATTGTTTTATCTTATATAACCAAAGAAGAACTCAATCTATTTCATTCCCTTATCTCTCCATTTGTCGGTGGTTTTAACAATGTGGAAGAAGACAAGAAGGCACCGTCTAGGGCGTTTAAGAAAATTGTTGAAGCACAAGAGGTTATGGGAAAGAGCATAGTCGAAGGGGAGGTTCTAGTAGATCTAGGGGCCTGTCCTGGTGGATGGACGTATATCGCTCGTAAGAATGGTGCGAAAGTGACTGCCCTTGATCGATCACCTCTAGACATAGAACTTATGCAGGATGAGAGCGTTACCTTTCTTAAGCAAGATGCTTTTAAATACGAAGTCAGCGAAGTCGTGGATTGGGTAGTCTCGGATATTATCTGTATTCCAGAGAGAATATTAGAACTTATAGATTATTGGGTCGTTGGAAAACATTGTAAAAACTTTATCTTTACGATCAAGTTTCAAGGTCAGAAAGATTATGGAATTCTTAAGAGGTTTAAAAACTTGGCGAAAGAAACGGAATATAAAGTAATCCTCAAGCAGCTTAATGCTAATAAAAACGAAGTCACCATAATGGGTTCTATCCTTTAAAAGTATTAGTCATTTTAAGCAGGTTTGGAGTATAAAATAAGTTGGCATTAATGGAGTGTTTTTGTTGCCTTTAGTTCCTCTCAATCTATCTAATTGACCTTGGAGCATCCCGATTAGTGGGATCGTGCCTTTAAAGTTAAAGAAAAATTCCTTAGTAAATTAATTGTGATTAATCTTGAGTTTTGTGCTCATTAGTGCCGATATGTAAGTCATGAAAACTATTAAAGAAGAATTGAATGAAAAGAAAATTTCAAAGAAACATTTAATTATATTTCTATCCATAATATCTACCCTCATTTTATCTCAAATCATTGCTCAGTATTCAATTAAGCTACAAATAACTAACTCTAAAATAATTGGGCTTGCTGAAAAGCAAGAGGTAATCGGCAAGAAGTTAGTAAAATTAGGGAACAAATTTGATTCGAAAAATATTGAAAACACCACAGAAGTAAAAAATACTCTGGATTTAATAAAGAACAAACATATTGCTCTTAAAGATGAAATCTTTAAAGAAAGCCCCAGTCTTAATATAAAAAGTAAAATTAAAAAAATAGAGAGTTTTCTCGAGCAGTTAGATTCTCATGTGAATTGCTTCATGACAAATTGTTCAAAAAACCAATTGGATATGAATAGTCTTTCGATTGTGGCAGATGGGTTTGTAGAGGAAATGGGCGAATTTGTCTCTATGCTCAAGGAGTTGTCAGATAAACAGCTTTCTAGTCTAAATAGCATTGAATTGGTCATGTTTGCTTTTATATTATTATTAATAAGTATTCGATATTTTAAAATAACATTACCTATTAATAGATACCTTATAAATAAGGTTTTAGAAGTAGAGAAAATGAAAGATGAACGACTTAACGAACTTGAAGGGATTTTAGTTTCAACTCCTTTAGGCTTAGTTATTATTGGTTCGTCCGGCAATCTTATAAAAGGAAATCCACAGTTTCTAAAATTAATTGAAGCAGACAACTTTGACGAGGTCGAAGGAAAAAGCTTTGTTGATTTAGTAGAAGTCTCTCATAGAGAAGAATTCATAAAGTTTAATGAGAAGATATGTGTAGGAGGAAGAGACGATTTGGTTTTTGAAATAATTGGTCTTAACGGAAGAAGGTTTTGGTGTGAGTCTTTTGCAGCGCCGTATCTTTTGGACAACGGTAGTTACGCACAAATTGGCATTGTTAATGACATTTCTGAAAAGGTTAAAGCAAAAAGTGATTTTGAAGAATTACTTAAAAATTACGAAATTGAACTTCAAGTGAGTCGTGAACTTTTGATTCTAAATAATGAGATACTAGACTCTACACCAGATGGTATTTTACTAATTAACCATGAAACAAGAAAAGTGCAGAAAGTTAATAAGAAATTCTTTGAAATGTGGAATATTCCATCAGAGCTTGCTGAATCAAGAGATGATGAAAAACTAATCGGATGCGCCTTAGACCAGCTTCAACATCCTGAAGAGTTCATATCCGTTGTTGAAGAACTGTATAATAACCCATTAGAGGAGAGTTTTGATAATCTTTCTTTTAAAGATGATAGAGTTTTTGAACGCTATTCCTACCCATTAATTATTTCAGAGAAACCAGTCGGCCGGATTTGGCTTTTTAGAGATGTTACTGAAAAGCGGGAATTGGAGAAGATGTTACATCATAGTGCTAAACTCGCATCTATCGGACAATTGGCAGCTGGGGTTGGACATGAAATTAATAACCCTTTAGCGATTATAAGACTTTTTATTGAAAAACTACAAAAACAGGAAAGTAGTAAAGATGAATTTAGTAAAGATACAAAATTACTAAAAACTCTTTCTAGTATTTCGATCGCAACGGATCGAATCGCCAAAATTGTATTAGGACTTAGGACATTTGCTCGCACTGAAAAATCTTCTGATGTTGATCAGTTCAGCATAAGGAACCTGATTTTTGAAGTGGATAGTATGCTTAATGAGCTTTATCAAAAGGATGAAGTTAATCTTAAATGCATGATTGAAGACATTCAAGAATCTCTTTTCTTTAGTGGCGATAGAGGGAAGTTACAGCAAGTTCTGATTAATTTAATATCTAATGCAAAGGATGCTACTGAGGGGGTGGATAATAGAGAGGTGAGGGTAAGTTCAGAAATTCAAGGAAATATCATCCACATTAAAGTCTCTGATAATGGGGTAGGGATTCCAATTGAAATTCAAGAACAAATATTTGATCCTTTTTTCACTACAAAAGATGTAGGAAAGGGGACAGGATTAGGGCTATCCCTAGTACATAAATTTGTCCATAACGATCTATCGGGAAAAATAAGTGTTAAAAGTACAACCAACGAAGGTACTGAATTTACACTTTCCATCCCGTTCTTTGTTTTTGAAAAAAAGGAGCTAGGGAAAGTAATGAAAACCACGGGCATTGAGAAAATGGAGTCAGTAAAAAATATGAATATCTCAGTATTGATAGCTGAAGATGAAGAGGGCATTAGGTTCCTATTAACTGATATGCTGGAAGGGTTAGGGCTCATCGTAACGGCCGTTAATAACGGTTTTAAAGCACTTGAAGCGATTGAAGAGAACCCCGAGAAGTTTGACTTGATTATCTCAGATATGAAAATGCCTGAGATAGACGGGCCAGCTTTGTTAAATGCAATAAGAAAAAATCTGAAAATAAGACAACCCAAAGTTGTATTCACTACGGGGGGGATTAATATGGATTTTGAAGACAAGAGTAGTAATCTTAATCACTTATTAGATGGATACCTTTATAAACCTTTCTCAGAAGAGGAAATGGTCGATTTAATCTTAAAACTGTTTTTGAAATCTAAAAGTGCTTAGGTTTGGTCATCGAGAATTCTAAATAGATTTTAACTTAATAAATTCTAACATGATAAATTTTAACATAAATAAACTGATCTTTTTTAAGGGTTGAATTGCTTTTCAATTAATTTCTTATAGAAACCACTTTTATCTAAAATAAGCTCTTCATGTGATCCAACTTGAACAATCATACCATTATCTAGTACTAATATTTTGTCAGCGTTCTTTACGGTAGATAATCTATGGGCAATGATTAAAGTTGTGCGAGTTTTTCTTAAGTTCTCTAGTGCCTTTTGTACAAGAGATTCACTTTCGCTATCAAGTGCACTTGTTGCTTCATCTAAAATTAAAATTTTAGGATCTTTTAAAATTGCTCGTGCAATAGCGACTCTTTGTTTTTGCCCCCCTGATAACTGGACCCCCTTTTCACCGACAAGCGTTTTAAAACCCTCGGGAAAAGCAGATACAAAGTCGTAGGCGTACGCTAATTTGGCCGCAGCGGTGACTTCTTCAAAACTGGCATGAGGTTTTCCGTAACGAATATTATCCTCAATGGATTCAGATATTAAAATGGGCTCCTGTGATACAATACCGATTTGGTTTCTAAGGGCATATAAATCATATTCTTCAATAGATTTATGATCAATGAATATTTCACCGCTATTTAAATCATAAAATCTCATCAATAACTGGGCGATTGTAGATTTACCACCTCCAGATGAACCAACGATTGCGATCGTTTCCTTGAGAGCGATTTCTAATGAAAGGCAATTTAGAATAAGAACGTCTGGTCGTGCTGGATAAGAAAAGCTTGCATTTCTAATTTCGATTAAACCCTCTGTGATTACTTTTAAAGGTTTGTTGGAATTCTCTAATCCTACCGTCGACTTCTCCATTAATTCAAAAACTCTGTGACCTGCTCCAAAGGCAGACATGAAATCTGTGTATAAGCTTCCTAAAAATCCGACTGAAAAAGCAACGGTCATTACATAAAGGATGTATGAGGTCAGTGTTCCTATGCTCATCTCGTTTTGTATGACCAGTCTGCCACCATACCAGACGATAAATACAATCGCCATAAATCCTATAGAGGAAACAAGAGCCGTGAAATTCGCTACAGTCTTGATTCTTTTTTTAGAAAGATTAAAAGATCCTTGTAATTGATCATCATATCTTTTTCTTTCCCAATCTTCCTGAGCAAAGGCCTTCACCGTTCGCACGCCGGATATACCTTCCTCGGCGACTGCTGAAGACAGTGCCAAAGCGTCTTGAGTTGATTTTGAAATGGCCTTAATCTTCTTACCAAAGGTGGCGACTAATATTGCAATTGGAGGAATGATGATCAAAATAAAGATGGTTAATTTTGTTGATGTGTAAAAAAGTAGAGCAATCCCACCGATTGCTTGAAAACCACTTCTAACCAGCATCGAGATGTTTACACTTAGAGCATTTTGTAAAATGGCCGTATCAGCTGATAGTCTTCCTAATAGCTCTCCAGTTTTGGAAAAATCAAAGAAAGTCATTTCCTGTGAAATGATTTGAGAAAATAACTTTGATCTTAATCTTTTAACCGTTTTTTCACCTGCCAGGGTAAAATAATAAAACCTCAAACTCGAAGTGATGGCCTGTATAAAAAAAACGATCATGGCAATAAAAGCGGCCTTATTTAGACCACTGATGTCCTTAGACTTCATTGCATCATCTATGATAACTTTTATGTACTGAGGGTAAACCATTAATGCCGCGCTACTGATAAAAAGAAAAATCATTCCTTTAAGTAGAATAGGCCATTCTTGGCGACTTAAATAAAGAAGTCGCATGAATAAGCTCTTCTTTGGGTCATTTTCTTTTTCATTCATATTGTATCTATAGTTAGGTCAGCTACTTATTGTTAAAAATCTATGAGTATTTAATTCAGGATATAATATACGATGATAACTCATTTATTGAACTAGAACTTATATTCGTAACCAATACCAAAGCTGCTTTGATAATCCAAGCGACCTCTATTATCGATTTCTGCTTGTCCAAATTCACGACTTAAAGGATCATCTTCTTGCATGACGGATCCCCTTAGGTAGATGATCTGTTTGGCATCATTATCAAGAGAAAATCTCTTAGTAACCTCCAGTCCCTTTAAAGTAGCATCTTCATGATCAGCATATCTTCTTCCTTGGACAAAAATTTTCGTTTGCCACGATGGAAATCTAGCGCCACTATCTGTTTGCCCCATAAAATCGACTTGAACTTCACCTCTTGCCTGAGTAAAAGTATGCTCTCGACCTAAACTTGATAAGTTTTGACCGCCTGAAATTGTACTCGTTATTCTTGTGTTCTCGCTAGAGTATAGCTCAAATTGATTACCCAGTTCTAAATAGCCTTCATATCCTGTTTGCTTTTTCATATGGTCAACATAGTTATAAAGTACAGAATCTGTCGACTCATGCCAGTTCTCTTGAAGACCCAGAGCAATTCCTTCAGTATCATTTATGGTCTTAGATCTTCCAATCAGTTTTACATAGGTTCCGCCTTCAAACTTCCTGACAACTTCAAATTCGTATCCCTCTACGACCAAAGATTCTGAATAAACTTTTCTCTCTTCATCATAATTTAAGGTTGTGGGAAAACCATTTCCATTAAATTTAATTTGTGGTGCAAGTCGACCGTAGAGATCAGAGTATTGGCGAAACGAAATAGAGCCTTTTTCAAAGTCTAATCTTGCTTGTAAAACTTCACCAAAGGTCTTGCCTCTATCATCACCTTCAATTCCTTCATTGTATTCTGTAAGGCCTAGCGCTGTGAATGCGCCATTTAGATGATTATCATTAAACGTGTTGAGTTCAATACTGAAGCCCTCTATTTCTCCAAGGGAGAAAAAACCTCTTTCTTGTAATGTAATTCTCTCTAGTAGCTTATCATTAATAGATTCTACTTCTGGAGATGTCGAATACTGCAATTGAACATTGGTTGTTAGTGGAATTCTTATACCTTCACAATCTTTAACTTCAGTATTCATAAGCGTTAAGGCATTCTCTTGCATTTTAATGCTTGCCTCTAGAATTTCTTCATCTGAGGGAGTGGCCAACATTTGAGCTAGAGCATGATTTCTAATTGTTGTTTCAAACTGTTCTTGATCATCCTCATCAATATTTCTCAAATGATCTCTTATTAAGGCATTTTTTCTATGCCTTGGGTAAACATGGCTCCTTTCTCCAATCTTTAAAATATAGAAGTCTAGAGATTCATCATATAGAAGCTCAGTACCATCATATATATAAAGAATTCCACCCTCGGCAAAGACAGATGAAATACAAAAGGCCATAATTAAAAGCAAGACCAATCTCATGTGTAACTTATCGAGTACTTACAAATAAAAATGAATGTAGATGAGAGAAATAGTCAATTATTTTTGATAGGTGAAAGTGTGTTCAGTTCTCATTAGTGATTTCTATTAAAGAAAAATCTATAATAATCACTATGACTTTAAACCTTTATTTGCGACTATATTCCTTAAATTTTTCGATCAAGAAGGGCCGTTGGTTTTATGAGTAATTCAATAGTTCTCTATATTAAACATCAAAAGTTCTATTTGGCCTTTTTAATGGGATTATTTGTTCTACCTTTAGGGTTATTTCTTCAGTTTTCTACTTACCAATTACCTAAAGTTCAATATGTTTTTCTCGCGACCTTATTCGTTTCGCAATACGTCTTCTATAAAGAAAAAACCTTTCATCGAAAGATAGAAGGGAGTGTTACAGGTATATTAAAAAAAGAATTAGGGAGAATCCCTTCTCGAAAAGAGATTTATGCCCGCTCTAGTCAGGTTGTTTATTTCCGAGGCCTTAGTATTGTTTTCAGTGCACTGAGTATTTTAATCCTGATGGTGTATTTTAAGCAGTTCTAAGCAATATGAGCCAAGGGATCACAATGGAAAAAACAGATGGACCATAAATCTATAAATACCTATTCTCCTTTGGAAGAAAAAATAAATATCTATTCCCATGTCTTCGGCGCTGTCCTCGGGGTCATTGCATTAATCCTCTTTATTATTAAAGCAGCTAGAGGGGGAACGACATTTGAGATGGCAAGTAATCTTATTTTCTGTATCAGCGTGATAACACTTTATACCGTATCTGCTTTGTATCATAGTGCGACTGACCCACAGAAGAGGTTTCGTTTAAAAATTTTTGATCATAGCGCGATATATATATTGATTGCTGGTACCTATACTCCTTATGCATTGAACCTTATTAAAGGTGGAGATGGTTGGGTTTTATTTTGTGTTGCTTGGGGGGTTAGCTCTTATTGGTATTACGTTAAAAGTTTTTTTCACAGGTCATTTTAAGATTGTTTCAACTTTAATGTACGTATTCATGGGATGGATCATTGTTTTCTATATAAAGCCTCTTAGCGCGGTTATATCTAAAGATGGGTTTACTTGGCTTTTAATCGGAGGTGTTTCCTATACGGTGGGGGCGCTTATTTACATGATAAAGAAGGTTCCTTTGAATCATGCTATCTTCCATATTTTTGTTCTACTTGGAAGTATCGGCCATTTCATTTCCATTTTTTACTTTATCTAGTATTTAGTATCTAGCTAGTATCTAGGAAGAGCATTACCAGTTTTTCAATGAAAACTCCAATGTGTACTCAAAGACAAAGTCCTATATTTTTAATAAATATATGACCATTAAAGAAAGGTAGAATTTGAAGTGAACACCAAAAAGTTGCTAAATTCCAAATGGACCGCCGTAACACCTGTGAATAAAGAAAAGCACTTTGTTGTGATAAAGGTCCTTAAAAATGAAAAGGAACCACAAATTGTAGATTCTGTGACTCTAGAAGCAATTTTAACTAGGAAGTCTATTATTATGGACCCAAAAGATCTCAAAGATTCAAACACTTGGTTAGAGGGTTGGAAGTAAAGACTGGTATGTAGTCTTAGATCCAATTAGATATGTTGTTAAAAGTACTCTTTTAAACCGGTCTAGCTTGAGTAAGTTTGATCCAATGGTTATGATACAAGTAACAATTTAAAGAAAGGATCTCACCATGTTTAATAAGCAAATGTCAGGTAATCCCGCACTTAAAAGCTCGGCCTTCCAGTTCACTGGTGCTCGCCAGAGTGAAGACTGCATGACTCAAGCTGGTACTTATAATAAAACAGGCCTATTGCTTCTTATCTGTGTGGTTACGGCCTCTTATACAATGAATCCAAGTGGTACGGCGTTTGTTCTTCCTGGAGCAATCGGAGGCTTTATACTTGCCTTAATAACCATCTTTAAAAAAGAGTGGTCCATGGTGACGGCGCCTCTCTACGCACTATGTGAAGGCGCACTCTTAGGTGGTGTTTCTTATATGTATCAAGTTCAGTTTCCTGGGATTGTTCAAAATGCAGTGATGCTGACCTTTGGTGTGGCGTTTATTATGCTGGCCATCTTTCGCTATAAGATTATTGAGGTTACTCAACAACTACGGGTAGGTATTGCGGCGGCGACAGGGGCCATCTTTCTTGTTTATCTTGTATCGATGGTAATGGGATTCTTTGGTTCTTCAATTCCGATGATTCATAGTGCTGGTCCAATTGGTATTGGCTTTAGCTTTGTCGTAGTGGGGATTGCCTCATTTAACCTTCTCTTAGATTTTGATTTTATTGAAAGAGCTTCTGAGCAAGGAAATACTCCAAAGTATATGGAGTGGTTTGGTGCTTTTGGTTTGATGGTAACTCTTGTGTGGCTCTACTTGGAGCTCTTAAGACTACTCTCTAAGCTTAATCGTCGTTAATCTAGGTTCATCCAAGCCTTTCTACCTGATCAGGCTCCAGTAACTCAGATTTACCAAATGCCCTTATGAGGGTGCCCTCTTCTGCTTCTATAGTGACAGAGGGCAAGGTGTTGTTAAGGAGATCTCTTGGTCCAATGATTGATTTTGGACCTATTTTACCGATTCTTTTATCTAGGTAATATATATTGGCGTTACCTTTTAAAATATAGACGGCCACTCGTGGAACCTGTCCCTTTTTAATAAGAACAGAGTCTTTTTTTAAAGAATATTGCGTACTGTGTTTTTTCGAGAGAATAGAATAACGAATTTTTCTATAAGCATACATTAGTTTAACTCTTGCATACATGTAGCGGTGAAAACCTATTTGCCTGATTTTCTCTTCAATGAAGATAAGGAAAACCCAGCTTAAGATTAGAAAAAACCCTAAGAAGATTAAGAATATAAAAAACATAGATCCTCCTTGTCCTATGAATTATGAGACACGATTTTGAGTAAACTCCTCTTTCAATTTATTATTACTATCCAATAACTTTTTAAAATAATGCTTATCAAAAAAGCATACCGTTGTGTCTGTCTTAGCGATTAAATCAAAATCAGAAAAGTCATTTTCAATAGCATCTAATCCAACGATGTCTCCAGGGAAAAACTCTTTCCTTATGACTGGTCCTAAATCTTTATTATAAATGGCCTCTAAAGTTCCCATGTGGACGCAATATATACCAAAGTTTGGATCCTTCCTATGAAGGACAACCTCACCGGTCTTGTATGAATTGGTTACTCTGAAAAGATTGTTTTTGCTGAGGGTTTCCTGATCAAGATATTTGAAAATACTAACCTTAGAAACTTGGCAACTCTCGCACAAGAGCTTTTGCAGATTTTCTTTTTTCATAAAGACTCCTTTTTTTATGAAACTTCCCTCATAAGAACATTATCTAAACTGATAATGAGTCTCTACTTTTGTTATCAAAAATTTATATGATTAAAAACAGAAAAAAATAGCGTTAGATAAAATATTGAAAAAAATGAATAAATTGTTCCTAAAAATATCAGTGACGATACAACTTTGGAATAGCATCGATTTTCTTTAAAACATGCTCAAGATTAAAACCTACTAAATTAGAGAATTCGCGTAAGGATTCATAGCGAATATTATTGTCAATTGCAGTGAGCCTAAGTGCCTCATCTCTTGATATTAGGCCTTCTCTGACTTGGTTTGAACGAAAGTCATCAAACTCGCTAAAACCGGCAACAGTGTAATAAACATAATTAATAAAAGAAGTGTGAAAGTCGTCCATTCTCCACTGGTTTTGACCATAGTCCGTATCTGCTTCCCATTCATATTCTTGTGAAAGGACTCGTTCTACTTCTGTCTCATCCCAAGGATAATAATTAAAGAGGTAGAGAAAATCGTCCTTCGCTACAAAGCAGTGCCAAAAGGCGGCTGCATTATCAATGATTGATCGATTCCAATAATTAGGGTTTTTTAAGGTTTTGAGCCCGTAATATATCGCTAATTGAATTTTAGTAATCCATCCATAATCGTAGAGGCGAGGATTGTTAATAAGGGTTTTATTAATCCCGCAGTAACCAATGAAAAATTCTCTTTGCTCGAGTTGATAACCCGAACACCACACTGTTAAATCAAGGCCCTTGTCTTGGCGAATCTCTCGCCCATAGTGATACATCTCTTTATCTCCGGCCTGCACGAATGTCATCATGCCAAGGTCGGGGTCCTTAAGAAATCCATTAATATTATCTCTGATATTCTTTGCTTGTCTCTCGTAGTTACCACAGCGATAAATGACTTCAACATCTAGGGCACCGGCCATCTTTGCAATGTTATGACGTGCTTTTTGAGAAGTTAAAAGCCAGTCATAAGAAAAACCAATTGGGTTCATTCCAAATTCTTTCTTTAAAACATGTAATCCATAACTACTATCGCGACCTCCACTAAGGCCCAACAGACAATCGGGCTCTCCATTTTTTGAGCGATATTTATCGAGAAATCGAGATAAAGCATCCTTGCCAAGATACTTCTGCTTAATATATTTCCTGCAAATGCTACATACACCACTTTTATCAAATGTTAAGAAGGGGTAATTCACCGGAAGAATGCAGCTCGTGCATCTTTTAATATGATTAGGGTTAGGAGACTTATCATTGATAAGAAAAGAAGGTTTTTTATCTTTAATATCAATAGTTTTAAATTCTTTATGTTGAAAATTAAAAAACTTCTTTTCGAGTGTTTTAAGATTTATGGAAAATGCTTCCCCAGGGTTTAGCTTTACTATAGGGGCACTTAAATTATGAGTTTTCTGAAAACGATGTAAGATTTTCTCTTCCGAGGCAAAAGTGAAAAGGTTTGGTCCAGCTAAGGAATAATATAATGAACCAAAGTTAGTTGATATCATCATCTCGTCGTGCTGTGAAAATAACATACCTAAGGAGGCAGCACCTCTTATGAGGTCATGAAAATTCTTAAGGATTACATCTGGCTTGATGCCTTCGTTAAGGTTTTTTTCAAAAAAGCGAAAGAGTATTTCTGAATCCGAAATGCCTTCGGAAGGTAGATTAAATTTGTCTTTAATTTCCTGGAAATTATTTATGACACCATTATGGACACCAGTGATATTTTCAAGAGCAATGGGTTGATTATGATAATTTTTTAGCTCACTTCCATCAGTGACAAGCCTACAATGGCCTAAAACTGCTAGTGGTCCCGTGCCCTTTATAAGGAATTTATCTAAGAATTCCTTATACCCAGCGCTTCTTGTTACTTGGCCTGCTGATTGGGGTCTTTTGTAAATTGAAATCTCTCCATCTGATTGGAGGGAGAATCCGGTGGCCTGGCGGCCCCTAGGCTCTGTTAAATTAAAAAGAGTTTGAATTTGATTTTTTGTTGTTATGCGGTCGTTTCCAAGCGTATCAATTAATCCAAATATTCCACACATCTTATACTCTTTGTTTTTTTTCGATTAAGAAATTACCAATAAATAGGTAATCTAAATTTGTCTTGCTAAAGCTCTTTAAAGCATCTTCAGGGGAGTTAACTATAGGTTCTCCGTTATCATTAAAAGAAGTATTTAATAGCAAGGGAGTATTGGTAATAATATAAAATGCCTTAATTAATTTATGAAATTTAGGGTTTACCAGCTCATCGACTGTTTGCACTCTAGAGGTTTTATCAAAATGGATAACAGCTTGCATCTGGTCCAGTTTTTCTTTGTTTGCTTCTACAACAGAGGTCATGAAGGGGATCTTTCGATTAATTTTAAAGTATTCTTGAGAATATTCTTCTAAAATGGCTGGAGCAAATGGACGAAACTCCTCTCTATGCTTTATTCTCGCGTTAATTTTTTCTTTCATCTCTAGAGTTCGAGGATCAGCTAAAATAGACCTATTGCCTAAGGCCCGAGGGCCAAATTCAGTGCGGCCTTGAAACCAGCCTATTATGGCGCCGTTACTAAGTACTTGAGCCGCCTTTGTAAATAGCTCTTCTTCTTTAAGCGATTGATAGGCGTAGTTGTTTGCTTTAATCACTTCTTCTATTTCTATGTCACTGTATTCTGCTCCCCATGAAGAGGTTTTGTATTGAAAGGTTCTAGGCCTATCTAATACCTTATTGTGGACATACATTGCGGCACCTATACATGTTCCTGCATCATGTGGTGCTGAATTGGTCCAAACATTCTGGTAGGGAGTATTTTGTAAGATTTTTTCATTCATTACACAGTTTAGAGCACAGCCTCCACTTATTACTAGGTTTTCACAAGGGTTCTGCTCGTATAAAAAATTGGCGATATGTATCGCTACATCCTCAAGTCTTTTTTGCAAGGCCCAGGCTATATCAAAATGGCGTTGAGTTAATTCTTCTGGGGAACTGGCCTTTCTAATTGGACCAAACTCTTTAATAAATTTCTTACTAACCCAAGGCTCTCGAATACCCAGTTGATAGTTGAAAAAATCCAGATTAATACTGTAATGACCGTCTTTTTCTAAGTTGATGACTTCTTTAAATAAGTCATAATACTTACTCTCTTGACCCATTGAGGCCAAGGCCATCACTTTGTATTCATCACTATCAGGTTTGAAACCAAGGTATTGGGTAAGTGATACATATACATAGCCCATCGATTCTGGAAAATTGATTTGATGGGGGAGCTCAATTTCTCTATCACTAGCATATCCAAAACTTGTTGAGACAATTTCTCCGCTACCATCCATTACAATGACATTCGCTTTTTCATAGGGAGAGACAAGAAAGGTGGAAGCTGCATGGCTAATATGATGATTGATATTATGAAAAGTAAATCGGTGCTCGCCTTTAAAGTTTTTCTTTAACTCATTTTCTGCAAATACCATGGAAAGCCATTTGCTAGAATGGCTGTTCCAAAATTTCAGGGTATGGGGAAGGCCTTTAAAAATTTGGAGGACTCTCTCTTTTAAGCCGAGGAAAGGCTCCCAGTAAAAGGCAACATGGTCTACGTCCTCAATAGTTATACCTGCTTTCTTTAGACAAAACTCAATGGACTCTTTAGGGAAATCACCGGTGTTTTTCTTGCGATTGAACCTTTCTTCTTGGGATGCCGCAATAAGTTCACCATCAATGATAAGGCAGGCGGCCGAGTCAAATACATATGCGCAAAATCCTAGAATGATCAAAGTATCCCTTTTTGGTGCTAGGTATGTTTATTATGACTCTAATTCTAAAGTTTTAGTCTCTAAAGTCTATAAGTTTATAGGGATTCGTTGCCGGGCGTTATGAGGTCAGTCAATATTCTGGTGCTGGCGAATAAGAACAGTTTAGAATAAGGGTGAGTATGTTTTTGGAGGTACCTTATACAAACGAATAAAAGGATTAAGGCTTTTATAAATGCTGATGATTATGGGTTTAACCCCTATGTGAATGAAGGGATCTTGGAGTTATCATCGAAGGGCCTATTAAATGGTGCTTCTATTATGGTCAATCATTTGGGTGATGATGCCGCAAGTTCCATTAAGGAGTTAAGTTCTATCGATTTAGGACTTCACTTCTCAGTTACCACCAAAATTGATAAAGGCAGTTATTCCTCTTTTCTTTTGAGTTATCTTGTCGGGGCGATTTCTGAAGATTTTATAAAATCCCAGCTTGAAGATCAGTACAATAAATTAAGAGGAAAAAATGTAGAAGTCTCTTTTTTAGATGCTCATCAAAATATCCAGCTTCTTAAAAAAATCTTTACCCCCTTAGAGAACTTTGCCAATGAGCATGACCTTTTTCTTAGGAAACCATATGAAGTTAGTCCATTCAAGAATACCAAGAAATATATTTATAACTCTTTAGCAAAGAAACCCAATAATCTTCCATTGATTGGCCTAAGTATGATGGGCGCTAACCTTAACCTTGAACATTTAAAACAACAGATTCAATATTTGAATGATCGAGGAATTGATAGAGTCCTATGGATGGTGCATCCAGCAAAGGGCGGTGTTTCTAATATCGATTCAATTGGTTTCGGTCGCCTACTAGAGTATGAGTTTCTAATGAAAGAGAGTGACTTTATTAATGATCACTTTGAGTTATTACCCTTAAAGACTACCCTTGAGAGCTAAAGGGCTTTAGTGGCCGTGCAATTTTTTCCCCCTAAAATGAAAGTTAATAAGTATGAGATGATCTCGATCCCCTAGAGTGTTGCCGCACTACTATAACTCTGGAGGACGAGTGAATCTTTTAAACCGTGTTTTTCTATTACTCTGTTTCTTTTTGGTGGATACTATCTTTGCGGGTCCTCCAACCTATATTGTCGCCCCGGACATGATTGGTAGGCAGAGCATTGCTCATGGTAATGATAATGACGATGATCTAAATGCACCGCTTGTTTCCGTATCTTTCTCGCACCTAGACAATGGGCAAGGTCAACTTTACGCCAGGCTTTATTCTCAAGGAACCTCTGGACAATTTTTCGAATATTTTATTCTTCAGCGAGGAAAGTTTAACAAACTCGGTCTCTACCCTGAGATCTCTTATGATGATGAGGAGGATGTTTTCTTTTCTCTTGAAAAGGATGGGCAAAGAATCTTAAGAACCATCTATTCTTTTAAAAATAATAAGTTCAAAAGAGTATCAAGTGAGATTCATGGGGGTGTAAATGACTCTTCCCACTAATTATTTAATTCTACTTATGTCCTGTTTTTTCCTCCTCTCTTGTCAGCCTCAGGGGGAACTAGAGGAAGTAGAAGACTTAGAGGAATTAACTCCTTCTCCTGTTGCCACAGATATTGGAAAGGCATTGAGGTGTAGTCTCGAAAAAGTTTATAAAGAAAAAAATCTAAGTTTAAAAAGATCTCGAACTCTACGTTTCATTGAAAAACGGCTTTCAGAATCTATTGTCACCTATGGGATGCAAAGTAGGGTAGAACAGGCCCATTATATGGCACAGTTAATCCATGAGTCAGATGGTTTAAGCGCTACAGTTGAAAGAGTCACTGGTCCTTCATGGCGGCGACTCTTTCAAGGGGATAGTCCAAGGTGGAGTTGTGATGATTATCTCTCCGCAGTCGATGAAGATGATGATTTTTTTAATAATAGATATATCTATTCAAAGAATTCCTATCGCTCAAAGTTTAGAGGTAGGGGACTCATTCAATTAACAGGATGTTTTAATTACCTGGGGTATTATTATCATCGTTCCGCTAAAAAAGAGGAACTGTCCAAGTCTAATGTTCATAAAACTTATTTTACCTATAAAAACCAAAAAGATCAGGTCGTTCAGGTGGGGATGTTTTGTTCTGATAGTACTCTTGAAAAAATGGATGAAGTTTTTCAGAATGAGGGGCTTGAGCTGTCACCTTCTCCTTTAATTTCTCAATTTGAAGAAACGAGCGATGAATTGGCACTGCCTTGCTTGGATCGAGGGTTAAGAGAAATGCCATCTTCAGAATTTGTTGTGGACTCAAGTCTCTGGTATTGGAAAAAATGTCAAAACTCTAGTCGAACCAAGCAGTACTTGGATAAAGACACTCCTCGGGCAGTGGCAGAGGTCACACAATGTGTGCATGGACGTCATCCAACCTATGATAATTACCAAAAAATAGACTGTAGTAAAAAACAAGCTGGCTTTCGAGAAAATAGCTACTGTCAGCGCTTAAAGGCCTTTGAGTTTACTTTATTATGCTTAAAGAGTGTTATATAAAAACAGTTAGTTAACAGGGTTTATTGTGCTTATTTGCATTCTTTAACTGGAATATTATAGCGATTAGGCCTATCCTTTAGGTATGACAGAAGCAAGAAAACGTATTCTCATTGTTGATGATGATGAAGATATCAGAAACCTCATGGTTCTCTACCTTAAGGATCAAGGGGTGGATTGCGTCTGTGTTGATTGTGCAATTAAGGGGCTTGAAGTTCTACGGGACGAGGAGGCCTTTGATCTCATTATCAGTGATGTCATAATGCCAGAGATGAATGGAGTCGAATTTATTCAACACTTGGCGGGCTTTTATCCAGAGACAAAAATTATTATCTGTTCAAGTGGTGGCCCCTCAAAAAGTAACAATCAATCTGCTTCATTTCTAATGGAACTCGCCTTAGAGAGAGGAGCTTCTAAGGCCCTAAAAAAACCATTCTCAAAGAGTGACTTATTAGGTGTGGTCTCAAGTCTTATTTAATTTGATCGATTAATGATTAAAGGCCAATTTCTTTAGGGCGGTAAAGCCTTCCTTTTTATATAGAAGACAAAATTTTAGAAAATCTATAATCCTAAAATTAAAAAGGAAAACTTTTATATAACCCATGAATTGCATTCGTTCTAATTGTTTACGGGTTATACCTTGTAGCTCAAGTGCATTGCCAATTTGCTTGTTAAATTGATCCCAGTCTTTAGAGAGTAGCTTATAACCACCAAGACCTTTAAGTGCCATTTCACCAACTTGAGTTCCAGGGTAGGGCACCATCAATCCAAAAATTGGTGTTGTTGGGTTGAGCTCAACAGCAAAGTCGATGGTTTTCTTTGCTGAAGCGACCGTTTCATTTGGTTGGCCTAAAATAAACATTGTATCGTAATTCAATTTCTGTTTTTTAAGAATATTAATGGCCTTCTTGACCTTTTCTTTATTAATGCCTTTACCCATCGTCTTAAAAATATCATCGTCACCAGTTTCAATGCCAAGTCCCACTAACTTGCAACCAGAGGCCTTTATTAGAACGACGAGTTCCTCGTCTAAGGTATTAACATGGGTCTGACACCACCATTGGACCTTTTCGTTAAGTCCTCTTGTTATTAATCCTTCACATATTTCTTTTGCTCGATTTCTTTTGACTGTGAAAATCTCATCACCAAAGTAAATGGATTCTGGATTCATATTTTCGACGAGCTCTTCAATTTCATTTAGAGTCGTCTCCACAGAACGGGGTCTAACTACTCTGCCGCCGGGGTTCATGCAAAAGTTGCAAGCAAAGGGGCAACCCCTAGAAGATTGAATCATGTATTCTTTAGCTGGCCTGAATAGATCCCATGCTGGTCTTAGTGAGTCTTGGTCAGCAAGTGGTTCACCATCGCCCAAACTCTTATAAGTTCCATTTTCTAAGTAATAAACACCCGGAATATTTGGTTCCTGCTTTTGTTGAATCTTTTTAATTAATTCAAGGAAAGTGACTTCTCCCTCCCCAAGTACACCGAAATCAAAGGAAGGGAATTCTCTCATCGTCTCTTCGGGAAGAGCGGTCAAATGCACGCCCCCAATTATTGTTTTGATATCCTTATTGAACTCTTTTATGAGGTTCGCAATTTCTCCTGCGGCCTTAATTTCATTTGTCATGGCCGTGATACCAATAACATCTGGTCTTGTTTCTTTTATAAAATCAAGCAACTGTTCGAAATTCAGTCGATCGAATTTTGCATCTTTGACGACAACCTCACCTTGATCCCAGTTATCACGTAGATAACCTGCCAAAAAAGCGAGGGCCGTTCTGGGGTAGTCAGGAAGGTCATAATAAGGCTCTATAACCTTAAAAATGGGGGGATTAATGATTAAAACTTTTATCTGTTCACCATGATCTTTAGAGTTAATAGAATTATACACTAAAATTAGGCCTTAAATAGTCGCTTGATGAAGTACTTTTAAGTGAGAGGGAAGTGGCCAAACATGCTCTGGAAGGGGTTATTCTTATATGGTGGGAAGTTTTCTTATAAAGTTTACAATTTCAAAGATAGGAGCGACACAGAGTGCTAAGTCCTAAAAGCATTAATCACTTTCAGGAGATTTTTATGGATTTAAGATATGCCATACTCGCTCTATCTTGTTTATTCTCAACTGCCGTTTTAGCAGAATGCCAGAGTAACAGTGAAGGCCAAAAGTTTTGTGTAGATGAGACTGTATTCACACATTATAAATTAAAGGCCCGTATCACTGGATTCTATTCTAGCGACCGAACAAAAGTGGTTGTATTAGAAGGCCCGGATAAAGGTAGAAATCAAATATTTGAGACTAAACTTCTCTTTAAACCAGAAGGCTGTATTTTAGAGTTCTGTGTTGGAACACTTGTAAAAAGAGAGGAACAAGCTAAATTTACAAGAATCGTCGTAGGTATCAATAAGGTCTACAACAATGTTCTCTATGAAAACACTAGAGAGGAAAGGTATGCAGTACAACCAAACCGCCTAACTGCTAAAGCTTCATATAATCCTGCACCTACGCATACACCAGCGCCACAACAACCTATCCCCGTTGGGAATGCATGGTCTATGAGTGAATATGTAAATAATGATGGAGTGCCTGCTGCTGATGCTCAGATAAGCACAGAATTTGATGGCACTAAGTTGATTTTATCTTGTGTGGCCCCAAGCTCTGACATGGTTCTTAAAATCCAGATGAATGATGTTCTATATCGGGCCGCTCAGCAATCAGTTGATGTGTTAGGTGAAAAATTAATTGTTCAATTAATAATAGATGATGAAACCTTCACTCTTGATGGTTGGGATATTATTGAAAATAACATGTTTGTTCAGTTAGATACTCTTTACCCAGAAGAAATCAGTAAGCTTAAACGAGGAACAGATTTAGATGTGGTTATAACAACAACAGATAAAGATGGTATAGCCTTATTTGACGCTAGCTTTTCTCTCAAGGGCTCTGGTTCCGCCATCAAAAAGGCCCAGAATTATTGCTCTGATGACGATAGAAAAATTTAATTAATTCAAATAATCCGTTTTGATACTTGTGATGTAGACATGATCAAAACGGATTTTTCTTTATGATGTCTTATTATTTAATTATCTAGAACTTCTTCAACTGTCTTAACTTGAGATTTGTATCTCTTAAGCATTTTCATGACCTTCTCAAAGTTTTCTGATGTGTAACTTAAATCGCCTTGCTGCGGTTTATCAAGGTAATGAAACATTAATATGGCCCAATCGCGGTTATCAATGGCCTTCTTACACCATTTGAATACTGTCTCTGGACTCATGTTCTGGGTAACGTTAATCGTTCTTAGTCGGTATAAGTCATGCAAAGGTAGTGTCTCAACGAGGCCTCCAGCAAGTCTCACGGAGGAAAAATTATCTTTTAAGGTATTGAGAACTTTATAATTATATTTTCCAAGGGGAAGCGCAAAGTGATTTGATCCGCTTGCACTTCCAAGAGTTGTCATCTTCTTTTTGGTCTCTGTTAAAACTTGTGAGAGATTATCAATTTGAGTAACTGGGGTTGTGAGATGAGCTGAGAGAGACCAGCCCCAATGTTTCATTTGCTTAAGCTCACTTTCTGTTAAGTGTCCTTTTTGGTTGATGGCCTTTGGTATAATGTAAGCAGTTCCTCTTAGTCCAAGGGGCTCCATAATTTTAGCCGCCTTGAAGTTAGATTTATAGCCATCATCAAAAGTAATACTGATTTGGCCTTTTTTCGCCTTGTTCGTATAAATTAGGTCGGAGACTTCTAGTTCAAGAACCTTTTCTCCTTGGTCTTTTGTTGCCAAATATATGGTTAGAGCATCAAAAGGATTTGTATGAGGACCTTCCTCCAAAGCTGTTGTTTGCCACTCAAGATTTGAAACGGGAATTGAGAGAATTGTTTCTTGGTTATCTTGAAGAATATTATATTCGGGGTCTGTGTATAGGGGAAGAGTGTAACTCGCCTGAACACTACCTGATTTGTAGAAGTTTAGTTTTAAACCACTTAGGAGTTCGGGGTTATTTATTTTTACTCTTAAGGCTAAATTCTGAACATTATAAGACCATTTGAGGCCCTTAATTAAAATAGAACTGGGGTCTTTTTCGGCTTTTTGGGTAACTTTGCAGCTCTTTGCTGAGGTTGCATTTGCTGGACCCCATTGTTTATTACAATGCACTCGTGCTTGAGCTCTAAAGCACAAGAGAGTTGGTAGCAAAAGAAAAAATGCTAGTCTACGTGAAGGAACTTTGTGGTTGGGCATAATTTACTTTTGTCCTTTATAGCAACGTACTTAATTCTTCTATTAAGAACTTTTAAATAAAATGAGAGTTTTCTTTGGACAATGTATTCCCCAAAACTATTAATGGTATCATCACCATTAAAGATTTGAGGCCTTTGTATGTCTCTTATTTTGTTATCTATCTCTTCCATTTCTATTAATATTTGTTCTTTTCTTGCACTTAGGGATCTATCATCTTTTGAAAAGAGCTGAAAATTAATTTTAGCTAATTTGGTACTGACTTCGACTCTCTCTCTTTTTAAGTTTTTTAGATCGTATTCTTTTTCCAAAAGAAACTCTTCAAAGGCCGTTGTCGCGCCAAAATGACCCATATTATAGGAGAGTACGTTTAATACTGATTTAACCGCTTCATATCGTTCGATTGAGAAATTTGGACCTAAAAGGCCTTCAATTCTTGCCTTTAGTGGGTTTCTCTTCTCGTAACCATCCATATAACCGGCAATTGTTTTGAAGTGTAGGCCAGAGTAAAGAGCATTTAAAAGAGGATTTTTTGGAGCTTCCGTTAGGGTGCATTTGTAGTCATCCTCAACGGGTTGAATATTATTTTCTTCGATATAACTAATGATATTTTGGCAGCTACTTTTTGGGTTTTCTTTTAACTCACCGATTAATTTATACCATTGATCATTTACATCGGAAATGGCGGGGTTAGTGACCTGGCCAAATCCAAAGTCGGCGTCAGATACAGATATGGAGTTATGATAAAAACCACTCTCTGCTGCAACAATTGGGTATAGGTCCTCACTGTTGATACCAAGGCAATCTGTAACATTGTTAAAAGTATTTAATGTTACATTCATATAGGAATCAGTCTGACACTGAGGAAGGCTAGATTTTCTAAAATTCTCTTCTGAACAATAAATAAATAGGCCTTTCTTTCCAGACTCATCGAAGCCTAAAGTTTGGGCCCAGCTGCGAAAGGCGTTCATTGAATGTTTTACGCAACTCATGTCAAGTCCGAACTGTTGTTGGCCTCCAGATAACCATTGCGGTAGCTCCGAGAAAAAAGGCTCCAGAGTATTGGAACACTTCGGTGCTGCATTCAATTGAGCAATACTTAAAATTGATAAGAATACAATTCTTTTAGGTGTTGTTATTTTCATTGTTCAAAGGCCTGGTAAACTTGGTTGACTGTCGCGACAAAAGTCCCTTCTGCATATAGAAGTTTACAAAATTCTTTAAATTTTTCAGTATTATAAGAGAGGGTATCTGTGGGGTTTTGATCGTCTGTTAGGTAATGAAACATTAAAATAAGCCATTCACCCTGCTGCTCTGCTGTCCTAATCCTCGTGATTAAGTCTTGTGGTGACATTGATGGCTGTACATTTAGTGTTCTCAGCATATGCCAATTTGCAGGAGGTAAAGTCTCGGCTCCGCCACCTGCCAATCGTGCTGAACTAAATGTTCTAGTAACCAGAGGTAGAGTTGATTGTCTATTTTGCTTACCAAGTGGGTAGGCAAAATGAAGAGCTTCCTCTTCTGAGCCTAAAGCATTGAGATAGCCAATGGTATAGTTAAACTCATTGTCCAGCTCAGAATATTCAAAGTCTATAATAGGAATCTTATGGTGAGAAGCAAGATCCCATCCATACTGTTCTCTCATTTTGATAATATTATCAGTCGTTAGGTAGTTCTTCTTATTGATTTGTCTTGGCATCAGATAGGCCGTGCCAGGAAATCCATAGGCGCCCATGATTTCGGCGGCCAAAAAGTGTTCATCGTAACCATCATCAAACGTAAAACTGACAATCGATTGGGCGAAGGAATCGACTAGCTCTATTGAAGAGAACTCAACTTCTAATTTTTGCCCTCCAATATAAAATCCGAGACGTTTGATATTATCAATATCAGGATCACCAGTTATGTTGGCCTCACCCATTGTAAATGTATAAGTCATCCAAGAGTTCGTTTGAACCGTATTAAAGTCTATATCTGTAAATATTGGAATTGGAATGGCAAAGAAGTTATTATAACCACTCTCATCTGAACTTAATCTAAGCTCCATTCCCGATATGGCCTTAAGGTTCGAAATTTTAAATCTAACTCTTGTGAATTTCCGATTCAAAGAGATTGGACTTGAAAAAACTTTTTCAATATAAAGAGGTTTGTCTGACTCATGAACCTTTGCTTTGTAAGTATCAGAAACAAATTCATTCTTTTTATCAACTTTTTCAAAACTTCCACTCCATTTACTAATAAAATCTCCAAAGGAAATTTCCTGTGCCTGAATGGAACCGAGAAGAAATAAATTAATGATAGTGACCAGGATCAAGTTCATGGATACCTTCTGTGCCGTTAAATTTTTAACATTTATATTGGCCTCATAAATAACATCTATTCTTTTTGAGGGCAACGCACTGTGTAATCTTGAGCCTGTAAATATTTTATTGGTGTCTAAAAACTATTGAGTTTGGTGATGCGACGTGTTTAAGAGTAGTTCTAGAAAAATTTTGTGCATAAATTTCTTCGCTTTTGTGCATAATGTTATCTTTTTTTATTTAGGGCAACTTTGAACACTAAAAGATCCGAAAATTATAGTTTTCCTGACTTTTATCTTCCTGATATGAGAAGAAAGGTTAATGAATTCTGCTACTTAGGTGCGGGCCTTATTCTTGGGCTTGGTGTCCTTATTTCCTATCTTTTGATTGGAAGTACGGCCGATCAGGCACAGACCATATTAATGATACTCATGGGCTATAGCGGGCTTTCATTCGTACGAATGTGCTTTTATATGGTTGGAGCGTTAAAGTACGGAAAAATCAATAAGGGCCTTCTTCCAATTGAAGACATTTTGGACTTTCCCTTTATATCGATTCTTGTCCCTGCCTATAACGAAGGCACCGTGATTGAAGAAGTGATTAAGAATTATTCTGTTATTAATTATCCAAATTTTGAAATCATCATTGTCGACGATGGGAGTAAGGATAATACCTACGAGGCCGCCCTTGCCGGAGCCTCTCTAACTAACCTCAATATATCCGTATTTAAAAAAGAAAATGGTGGAAAGGCCTCGGCCTTGAACTTTGCCCTTTCTAAGGCGATAGGCGAGTTTGTTCTTTGTATGGATGCTGATTCAAAGTTGGCACCAAATACTCTTAAATGTGGCGTACGCCATTTCTTTGACAACCCTAACTTAGCAGCAGTAGCTGGCATGGTTAAGGTCGAGAATACGGATACTTTCATAGGGCGTATGCAGTACTTGGACTATTTATTTGGCCATTTTCAGAAAAAAAGTCTCTCGGTATTAAAAACAGTAACAATCGTTCCTGGTCCTATTGGACTATTTCGAAAGAGTGATATTGAAGCAATTGGTTGTTATGAGAAAGAAAACACCACCTATGCTGAAGACACAGAGTTAACATTCAAGCTTTTGATTAAGGGCAAGGAAATTATCTGTGATGATGGAATGGTTTCCTATACTGAAGCCCCTTCTAATTATAAAGATCTTTATCGTCAAAGGTATCGTTGGACCAGAGGAATTTTTCAAGCACTCATAAAGAATTCCCAAGGGTTTCTGCAAGCAGAGGATACTAAAAGCCAATTGGTCTTTGTATTTCTTCTTTGGGAACAGGTACTCTTTCCAATTATTGATTTTACTTTGTTAATGGTATTTATCATTTGTTACTTCTTTACTCCAATCGAGGCAGTCGCTTCTCTTCTGCTTCTCTACGTATATGCCATAGATCTCATTATGGCCTTCGTGGCCACAAAGGGTGAGAAGAGAAGATTTAATTTAATTTATCAATCTATTCTCTCTCGTTTTTTCTATTCAAATATACTCCTAGTGTGGAAGCTTTCTGCTTTCTATGACGAGTGGGTTGCTAGAGGAATGAGTTGGGATAAGCTTGCGCGAAATGGTTTTTCAGCTAAATGTGAAGGGGTTTAGATGTTTGTCTTTTTGATTTCTCAATTGATAGGGCTTTGTTTGTTTCTAACCCTTAATTATGGACTCTTGAGCTATGTTCAATACCGCAAGAACCAGGCGGCCGGTAAAGCTGATCAAAAAGTGGAATGGTTTGTTTTACAAAATGCACGGGTAGGGATTTATCTCTTCTTTGTGTTTGGTGTATTAAATCGCATGAGTGCCATCACTGAGAACCTTAATATTGATTACTCACATATTATTATTAGTACTCTCTTCTCAACCCCAGAAATTAGCTTACTTCCTATTTAGGAGAGAAATCTCTGCTAAAAATGCCTTATCTATAACATATCCATTAGGGTGATATTTTTCTTCATTTGGCAGGAATCGCCAAAGGTTGATGTTGTATATATTTAGCTTATGCGCTTCTTTTAGGAATGTTTTAAAAGAAAGAACTCTTAGGGAACTATTGGGTCTTTCCTTTTTCGGATACTCCCATTTATAAGGAGTCTTCAAACCGGACTCGGCCAGTGGAAAACCAACTTCTGTTATCGAAAGTGGTTTCTTAAAACCTGTTACAAATTTAACGTACTTTTTGAGCTCTCTCTTATGGTGCTTTGAGAGTGTCGATTTGTTGGGTTTACCTTTGAAGGGTGGATAGTAGTTGATACCAATATTGTCCAGAAGGTCCCAGAAAGGAACCCAGGTGTATTCAGGTTTTTTGCCTTTGTTGATATTTCCATTGGCGGCATAAATGATTTTTCCTGAAAATTTTTCTCTTGTACTTTTAATCAATTTCTTCCAATAAGGGAGATATTTAGGCTGAGTAAGCTTCTCGTATTCAGAGCCTATTAAAAGGGTGTCTGCCTTAACCTGGCCGGCCACCGAAGCATAGTGGTTAAGCGTTTTTTCAAGCTCAAGAAAGGCGAGTTTTATCTCCTTGGGGTGCCAAAAAGCACGCCATTTTTGATTTTGTAAATCGACATAGATTCTCAAGGTAATATGATATCCCGCTTTCTTTAGCTTCTTTGCGAGATTAATAAAGTTCTTCTCCTTGGGAGAGTCCTCACTTGAGCAGTTAATTTTGTGATCGAATTCATCTGCTACATAACATGTATATAGGAGGTCAGCTGACTTTAAGCCGGTCTCTTTTATAATCGCTTCATAGGCTTGATTGGCCGCATTCGAATAGGATATAGAGCCATATCCTGTATAGACCAGCGAGCCCAACTCGGTCGCCGCACAAGATGACATTAGAGTAATACAAATAATTAGAGAGTAGATATTCTTCATAGCTAAAGGAATAATGTAAGGTTAGCAATAATGGATTTTCCAACCCAGCTTGTATTATTTTGTACCGACTCATTCCTTTCATAGGAGAGGTCTGCAGTGAAGTCTTCTCTGATGCCGTAGCGAAGACCTGTTCTTAGGTAGTAGCCAGCTCCTGTAAAGATTTTATTCTCTTCAAACCAATTATAGTTACCACCAAAGTAAGCTTGTAGTTTGTCGTTTAACTGGTAGCTGAGGTCTATGCGTGGCCCGAAAGCGTAAAAGTCTAAGGGTGACCAGTAGTTAGCAGTATCCTTATTGTAGTCCATTGTATGGTAGCCAAAACCAACTCTTACCCAGTGGGGGTACTTCATTATTGAGGCCATGACTTCACTATCAAAATAGTCCCTTTCCACATCTCCGCTGAGGTAATGCTTAATATAGGTTATTTTAGTTGCGAATATTTGTTTGAAGAATTGATACTGTAGAGTCGCCCCAGCTTGAGTGGCCTTAAGGTCATGAAGGTTTCTTCCCGTAAGGAATATTTCTCTGATGGCGGAGCCTCTACCTAGGTAAATATTGGTATAAAGGTTTTCGGAAAATTGGGAGAGTACACTCATACGTCCTGATAGCTTTAGGCCTTGAGAGGGGCTGACCTCTTCATCTTCATCTTCATCGATGTGATAGGCCCCAGCTTGTAAGGATACTTGATGGGTTTTCTTGAAAATATGGGAATATTGGCCCTGGAGCTCACTGTACTTGAACTTAAAATTGGGGCCTTTTTGATAGCGATGGTAATAATCAAGTTTGAGAGCAGAGAGTTCATTGGACTCATTTAAATAAGGCCAAAGTAAGTCTCTTTCATTTTTTGTGCCGGATAGTTGAAAGTCTCGATAGTTGATTTTATCTGTAGTATCGCCAATGCCCACTTTTGAACTTAAAAGATTGGCCGCTTCTAAAGAGATAGAGATTGAGGAAAGACAGAAAATTAAAGTGAGTAGATTGTTTGAGTTCAATACAAACCTTATTATCGACGACTATTTATAGGACCTCTTTATTATAAAATGAGATTCATAATAGTGAAGTACTCTTTTTAATGTGTAAAAAAGGGCATGATAAAAACAGTCGGTTAATTTTTAATGGAAAAGGTTACATGGTCTCTAGATAAAAATGATTCACTGTGTGATAAACACTTTTTGTTACATTGAACTGTGAATATGGAGGCTCTTATGAGAAAAATTCTACCATCATTGGTACTCGGACTTGGACTAGCTACATCTGCATTAGGACAAGATGTCGGGCTTTTAAACGATGATTTTAAAGTATCTTATTATGGTGAAGTTAGTGCCAATGGTGTTGCACACCCAGATTACAACTACAATTATACCAGCGCTTGGCTAAGTTTAAGTGTTGAGTGGAAGAATAAGGTTCGTGCTGTTCTAACAACAAGCTTAACAACAATTTTTGAAGAAAATAGAGTTAAGTTAGAAGATGACTTTTCTTTAGAAGAGTTTATCACTGAAGCTTATATTGAAATCAAAGAAGTTGGCGGGTCTCCAGTGGCGATCATTGTTGGTAAGAGATCTATTCCTTTTGTAAAAAGTGTAGAAGCGATGCCAGTATTTGGTAATAACCCCGTTTCAGAGATGTATGACATTGATGAAGTTTTTGGTCTTACTGTTAAATTAGATCAAGGATTATTTGGTCTTTTTGATTCTGCGGAATTCAGTGCTTTTGAAACTGAAGCAGGTGATATGTCGATCGGTAGCATTAACGGTGTTTCTGTTAAATTAAGTAAAGAATTATCTAAGAATGTTGTTGTTAATGCCGGTCTAGCTCGTATGGATAGTGATAATAATCCTTTGGGTACTGAAGGAAGAGCGATTCTAGGTGTTATTGGTAAGTCTGATGATGGTGACCTAGTTGGTTGGGTTAATGGAATGCTCTTTAGTAATAATCCACAATATCCAAACTCTGACTTTGCTCTTACTGCAGGTGTAAAAGTTCAAGTAACAAAGTCTACAGATGTAGTTGTTGAAATGACTTATGTTGAAAAAGAAGTCATGCAATATGCTATTGGAACGAACACGGCCCTTACATCAAGAATTACTGTAGGTGCTGAAGTACGTTACAATGATTATGAAGATGCTAGAGATGATGAAATCGTTTTTGGTGTTAATGCTCGTTATACTTTTGGAGTAGACGGTTACGCGCCTAATGATGAGTATCTTTTTGATAATATGTAGAATATTTTATTATATTTAAAATTTAAAAGTAGAGGCCCCTTTATGGGGCCTTTTTTATTTCAGCTTTCTTTCCAAACAATTTTGTTGCTGTTAAGTCACCTGCAACATTGACGACGGTACAACCCATATCAACGATTCTATCGACGCCCATAATTAAGCTGACACCTTCTAGAGGAACCCCTACCTTTACGAGGATGGAAGATAGGATGCCTATGCCAACACCCGGGACGCCAGGGGAGCCTATGGCACTTGCAATTGAGGTGGCAACAACTAAGGATATTTGGCCTAAAGATAGGTTTATTTCATATACTTGACTCAAAAAAATAACGGCGGTTGTATGCCAAATTGCAGAGCCTGACATATTAACGGTTGTCCCAAGGGGAATGAGAAAACGCGCAGCGGCCTTATCCACCTCTAACTCTTCTTCCGCTACTTTCATAGAGACAGGCATTGTTGCAGCACTTGATGAGGTGGAAAAGGCCAGCAGTAAAGGTGTGGAAATGGTTTTTAGGAACTTTATTGGGGAAGTTCTTTTAATGATTAGGATTAGTAGTAGATAGAGAATCAATAATAGTAAGAAGCCTAGGTAACTGCACATCACATACTTGGCCATATTTCCTAGAGACTTGATTCCAGTTGAGGATGTTACTTGGGCCATCATTCCAAATACAGCAATTGGTGCCAAACGCATGGCCCAAGAAATTACCTTCATACAAATTTGCTGAATAATTTCTAAAATATCTAGAACATTATTTGCCTGATTTTTTTCAATAGATAAGAAGGCAACCCCCCCAATAATTGATAATATAACCACGTCAAGCATCTGACCCTCAACCAGTGATGAGAGAGGGTTAACTGGTAAGATATTTAATATTGTCTCTGGGTTAATAGAAAAAAGACTATCTGTAGATTGATCTATGTTTTTTACAGCACCTTTTAAACTTAAACCTCTGCCGGGGCCGATGATATTTGTCACTAAAACGCCAAGAGCTGCTGCGATTATGGAATTGAAAATAACAAAGAGAGTAAAGCGTGAACCCAATGTCTTCATTTGTTCAATATCATTGGTTGAGGCCAATCCTCGAATAATACTAGAAAAAATTAATGGAATGATGACCATCTTTATTGTTTTGAGGAAGAACATAGCAGGGAATACTAACCAGCCCATGAAAGAATCAATCGTCGCTGAATGTGCTGCGGTATAGTCTTGGATTGGTCCAGTAGGTGACAGGAGTATACCAAAGAGGATGCCTAGGGACATCCCAACCAAAACCTTCGCCCATAGCTTACTTTCGACCAAGTGGATAATCTGGTCGGACATATATTTTAACGATTTTGGATGAAGGTGAGCTAGTGCCTCAAATAATTTTTTCATGGGGTAAAAGATAGCAAAGCAGGAATTTAAAGAATCTGACTAAAATCATCTCTTTTGTAGTAAAGTTGATGAAAATCGAGTGTTTTGTCGCGGTAAATGGTCTTTGCAGGATTGTAGAGTTCCACTGCTGAATAAAGTACAAACATGTTTTTCTATTTTCGACCATTTGCGATAAGGTGCAGAAAATAGAGAGGAATCTTCATGCTTAAAGAAGTCTATACAAATATTTTAGAAAAGTTTCCATTTGATAAAATCGATAAGTTTGAAATACTTATGAGGTCTTCGATTACCGAAGTATGGGATACTGAGAGAGAACCAGACCCTCGCTTCCATACGGTCACTTTTAAACTCGTTAACTTCTTTGAAGGCTTTTCGGGCTTTGTGAATTTTTATGGGAAGGATCGAAAATATCAAGCGGGTACTGAAATCCTTGCTCTTCTTTGTGCAGAGTTGGATATTGATGTTGATGACAGTGAGTGTTTTCTTCTTTTTCATCTTCGTAGTCTTGGTAAATTTAGAAAGAGAGAATCAGAATTGCTTTCAGAACTCAAAAATCTTTGGGGCCAGTATCCTGAGTATGCGATGGAGGATCGAGAGTTCTCTAAAGCTCTTAAGAATTTAATGAGAAATAAACTGATCAATTACCGCAAAGGCAACCTTCATATGAACCCCTCCGTTTTGCTTCGCTATAGGGTTTAATTTTTTATAAGGATTGATTCATAAAAAAATCACTTATAATCTTTTCAAAAACCTGTGGGATAACAATCTTATCATTAGGACTATTAGAAATATTTTTGTGGTTTGTTGATCCGTTTGGTTTAAGAATGATTCCAAAGTCCCACTTGGAATCAATGCAGGGTGCAAATCAATCCTATTCGTTTATTGTAAAAAACCCTCAGATCTCGTCCTTAAAGGCCGACAGCTTTATAAAAATTACTCGAAACTCAATGGGTTTAAGAGGAGAAGAGTTCAATTCAAAAAAGCATAAAGTCAAAATATTAACCGTTGGAGGTAGCACTACCGAGTGTATTATTCTCTCTGATGGAACAACGTGGCCTGATCTCTTACAAAAGAAATTCGTTGATTCTGACGTATGGGTGGGTAACGGCGGCGTGAATGGTCAATCTACTTTTGGACATATCCCTTATTTACGAGATCACTATTTAAAGCTCAAACCCGATATCGTGATCTTTTTAATCGGTGCAAATGAGTTGAATAAATACTACTTAAATAATCAAGGGCAGCCAGCATATGACTTTGGGAGAGAGGAACCTTATCAATATAATAAACTCTTTCCTAATTCTGCTCCTTCTAGCAGTGAAGAGGTAACGACCACACTTGGACAGGTTTTTTGGCATAAAGTTTATGAGTATAAGAACTATTCAAAAATTTTATTAAATATAATTGAGCTTAGATCTAGAAAATTAACGGAAAAATATAATCTTGGCCATGTTCATAACGTAGATCTAATAAATAATAAACATATCCAACAAGCAGAAATTCTCGATCAGAATTATGAATTTGAGGTGGATCTTAAGAAGCTTAAAACTTTAAAAGTTAATCCAGATCGATTAAAAAATGAATTGAAGAAGCAGGTTGACCACCGATCAATGGTTAGAGCAAATATTGAAACTCTTATTAATATTTCTCTTGAAAATAATATTATTCCTGTCTTTGTTACGCAGCCTGCTTTATTTGGACCACAAATTGACTCACGAACTAAGGTTAATTTGGGAACAATGATTTTACAGGCAGGTAATGCCCTGGTTGGCCCTGGCTTTAGTGGCAACGAGATGTGGTCTATGCAGGAAGTTTATAATGATATCACTAGGGACTTAGCAGCTAAAAGAAATGTTCCCCTCATCGACCTTGCTAGCTTAATGCCAAAGGACTCTCTCTACTATTATGATTATGTTCACTTTAGTAGGCCGGGAGCTGAAAAAGTAGCGGACATCCTTTATAGACCTGTGTGTAAAGTTGTAAAGAGTAACCTCTTAGCAGATAAGAACTGCTCAGGAGATTAACTTTTAAGCTGCTAGGTAGTTTGTAATATTACATATGGTTTTTTCTGTGTTCGGCATTCCTTCGGTAAGAATCATAAATGTATCTAGACCTTGGATGACTACTGTTGCTGGTTTCGCCAGTCCAAATATAGGTATCCTTAGGCCAAACTCATTTAAGAGATTTTTAGATGCACCTGATAGAAAGAGAAGCTTCTCAATTTCTGGTATGTTTTTCACTCGACTTAGGGAGTCTCGAAGAGATTTCTCACTTTCAGTTGTTACGACGATATTCTTTGCCTTATTTTTTTGAAGGAGATTAACTGCTTTTTAGTTAAGCTTCTTAACGTGTGTCAAACACATTGGGCACCAAGACCCCAGAATAAAATTCAATATAATAAGATCCTGATTACCTTCAATAGCGAAGTCACCCTTCTTCGCCACGGAAAAAATGGGATGGCCGAGTAAGATCTCTTTTGTTTTTTCACTTAGCTTATGAGAAACACCGAGTTGTTTTTTCATAATTTAACTTCCCAAAAAACCATGGTTACTAAACTTTTCTTCTTGCGTTAATTATGTCACGAAATCGATACATTTTCCTGTTTTTTACTCTAACTAGTTGGTTTTATTGAATCAATTTCGCACTTATTAATTTATATCTTATAACTAAAAAGCCAACTCAGATTAAAGAAGGCCTCGACCCCTTTCTTGATAGGCAGAGCTTCTCTAAAGGCGTTTTTAGTACATCTAGTGACGTCGTTTAACACGTTTTAGTGATAACTATCTGTGGCATTTATCCTGACTTTATAGAAACGGTTATGAAAAGCTGAATGGCCAACTTTCGAAAAGAAGCTAATTTAGAAGTTTGATGGATACCATTTTCATTCATTTGTTATTTATGAATTTGGTTACTTATGTTTCCTAATGTATATTATGCCTACAAAATTATTTAAATTTAAAGATGTTAAGAGGGCACTATGGGTCGTAAATGGGCAAATATAGTTAAAAAGAAAGGCGCAAATGATAAACTCCGTGGTCAAATTTATACTAAAATTCTCCATGAAGTAACTAGGGCCGTTAAGTCTGGTGGCGCTGAAATCGGTAGTAACTTTCTTTTAAAACTGGCCTTAGATAAGTGCAAAAAAAATAACGTACCTAAAGATAATATTGATCGTGCCATTAAGAAAGGCCTTGGTGGTGATGATGATGGATATAGCGAAGTTATTTATGAGGGATATGGACCTAATGGTGTTGCTGTTTTAGTAGAGTCTTTTACCAATAATACTACTCGAACAGTGGCGAACGTCAGGCTTTACTTTAATAAGGTCAATGGCTCATTAGGAACCACTGGGTCACTACAGTTTATCTATACCCGTAAAGCAAACTTTGAAGTTCCTGTCGCTGGATTAGATGAGGACGAATTTACGCTTGAAATGATTGATGCTGGTGCAGAGGACATTGAAATAGAGGATGGTTTCTTCTGTATTACAGGACCGATGGAAACATTTGGTTCTATTTCTAAGAAATTAGAGGAACTCAATGTTGCCCCTGAAGAAGCATGTCTTGAGCAAATACCAACCACTTATAAAGAGGTTGATGATGAGACCTACTTGGCGATTATGAAGCTTGTAGACTTCCTTGAAAGTGATGAGGATGTTGTTAGGGTTTATCATAATATCGAGTTCGATGAGCGTTTTAATGATCTCTAGAAACTAATTCACCCTTTTCACAGCTCTAAATACAGGTGATAATTATCTTTATTGTAAGGAGATAATTAATTGCTTAAAAAAGTTCTCTATATTTCACCAAATGGATATTTAGGAGGCGCTGAGCGCTTTGTTCTAAATGCTTGTATTGGGCACAAAACAATTGGAAAGTATCAACCGGTTATTGTCTTTCTTAATGATGGAGAGTTGGTCAATATTGTTAGGGAATTAAATATTGATCACTATGTCCTTAAGAATACCTTCAAGTTTAAAAATACTTACGCTCTTTTTAAGGCCATTCTTGAAATAAGCGCATTTATAAAAGAGCTAAGACCAAATATCATTCACTCGACCATGCCCTATGCTCATATATTTTTGAGTTTACTATTTCTTAAAGAAAAATTTGTAAAAGTATGGTTTCAACACGGCCCTGTTGGGGGAACCCTTGATAAAATCGCTTCTCTTTTTAGAAGCGATCGGATTTATTTTAACTCTCACTATCTACAACAAGTTCATCATAGAACGTCTTGGCGTAACAATACTAAAAATACAGATATTATTGTCAATCTTGGTATCGACTGTGATGAAGTGAAAGCAGAAGAAAGTGAAAAGGTGAGAAACCTCTATTTGAAAAATGAACAAGAACTCTTGTTCATCACCGCTGGCAGAATCTGTGAGTGGAAAGGGTATGAATCACTAATTATCGCCCTTCAGAACTTGAGTTTGAGAAAACCTGAATTAATAAAGAGAATCAAACTTTTGATTATAGGTGAGGCCAAGAGTGACAGAGATAAACCTTACGAAGAAAAACTACGAAAAATTTCACAAGACCTTATTAAGAATAAAACAATTGAATTCATTCCCTTTCAAAAGAGTTTGAAGCCTTTTTACAGCGCTGCAGATGTATTCTTTCATACCTCAACTATTGCCGAGCCCTTTGGACTTGTCGTTGCTGAGGCCATGGCCCAGGGAACACTTGTTGTAGGTGGAGCCGTCGGAGGTGTCTGTGATATATTGGTCGATGGTAAAACGGGCTTCTCTTTTAATTCCCATCTTGAAAGCGGGGTTAAAGAGCTTGAGAGTATTATCGAGGTAAAAATTTTAAATCAAAATAAGACGGAGAAGGATATTCTGGCCAATAATGGGAAAAAATTAATTATTGAAAATTATAGTATTAAGGCCATGGTTGCCTTATTAGAGAATGATTACGATAAATTAAGCTCCCAAAATTTAAGTGTTTAGGTTTCTTCTTCTTTAAATTATGTGAC
>JAFMBV010000134.1 GCA_017858255.1 Bacteriovoracaceae bacterium | reverse complement strand
CCCAAGGTGAAGGTATTTCAACTCGAGGCGGCCAGGTCTCAACTTTTACGGCAGAGCCCGTCGCAGGTGAATGGCAGTTTATTCGTTTTAGTTCACCGGCGTCCCCTGGTAACAGTGGCGGTCCCTTAGTGAACTCTCGCGGTGAAGTTGTCGGTATTATCGTGATGAAGAACAACTCAGAAAACCTTAACTATGCCCTCCCCGTAAGTGAGATAAAGAATGCCTCAATAGATAAGGCACATTTTTTTCAAAGGCAAATGAAAGTACAAGATGGCATGCAAGTAAAAATGAAAGATTGGACATTTTTCACCAAACTTCCCACCACCTTTTCAAGCCTCCGTGGCCTTGCTGGTCCCGAAAAGGACCGCTTTTATAGTTCCTTAATTGAAGAGTTTAAAACAGAATTTAAGGCACTGATTTTTCCTCACAATAAACGCTTTCGAGATGCTCTTCTCTATCAAAGGCTTTATCCCAGGATGAGTATGGTCGACAAAGACAAGGCGCTTCACGACTGGCGTTTAGACTCCATCAATTTAAAAAAAATTATTGTGTCTAAAGAAAATATTCTATATCACAGTAAAGGAGATGTTTTTGATCACTATGTTCTCTTAAAAACTCAGAAAGGTGTCTCTGCAGGCACTCTCTTCGCTAATCCTCGCCTGTTACTTAATCGAATGCTTAAGGCCTCTGGAGCTCATCGCTATATGGTCGGACAAAGTATACCAATCCTTGATAACGGCGAACCGGATGAAACAAATGTATGGAGAGATAGACTTGGCAGGCCTTGGCGAACAAGCTTTTGGATCACTCTTTACAATAATACGATGCTAGTCAGCCACTGCAGTCCAACACCTGAAGGAGTTTACTGTTTCTTTGATCAAACCTATGCCAGTCAAAAACTAGAAGGTTATATGACCTTTGTTAAAGAAAATATTTTAGAAATCAACCTTTCCTATAGTGGAACCCCCGACCAGTGGCTTCAATATCAAAACCTTGATAAGGAGCTGAGGCCAACCCTTTTTAGTAAACTAGAAATCAAACAGAAAAAGAATCGTCTCCTGTTCAGGTTACCTCAGGTAACTTTTAAAACTCCTCCTTTAAAGAGTCATTTACAAGCTCGTATAAGCGCCCTCGTCAATTACGATCCTTCCCAAAATCTCGGCCAGCAAATTCAAGGATGGGAAATACTTACCAATCGCAACAAACAGCAAGGCCTTACTTTTTTTAAAACATATGAAGTGCAAGAACTCGCTCCAGACAATGCAATTGAAAGGTGGCAGGAAATCAAAAATAAACGCTCTAGTTATGACGGCAAGATTCATCCAATGAATAATCAGCTTGTTAAAAAAGTTCCCGTAACCCCCATGCTAAAAAGCTCATATTTACGCGGTGAAGAATCAAAGGAGATCGATTCACAATGGTGGCTGAGCTGCTATGGACCAAATACATTAAAGAAGAAACTAATTGACTCTATGTGCAATAGCTTTAAGAAGGACCTAATTATCAACTAGCTCCATTTGCACAAAAAACAATAAAAACTGATACTTAGCTATTTGCAAAGGCTCTGAGTTTCCGATAGATTTGCTCATCATGAAATACAGCGCAATATGTCTTCTGCTTTCTATTTTTATTACTAACGGATTTGCTCAAATCTCTGGGCCACTTCCCGTTAACCCTCAAGAGAAGGCCTTTTTTGATTACTTAAAAAGAGTAGGATCCATTCGCTTTTCAGATAACTTACCAGTTGAACCTTGGTTCGAGTGCGATGATCGCCTTAATAAAAGAACATTCTTTAGTGCGTCACTTTATCAATTTACCGAAAATAATAATATAGAGGATAATGTCCGCGCTTGGTCAGCATCTTTCTTAGATCATGCTTACTGGGGTCGTGTTTTTCGGGCCATTTGTACTTATGACATTAATCACTTTAATGAGTGCCAAGCACAGGGCCACTTTATGGTTCAATTTAGAAATGAAAGAGTTATTTATTTTCAAGAAGATCAAAGCAGTCTGTCTTGCGACAACGACTAGTCGACGTAACAACTAAACTTTGATTCGAGTGTAGGTTTTCCAAGATTCATTTTATAAACTAAAGTCTCCATCACTTTTAGCTCAAAACCATTTGCTCGTCCCAAAGTCATATAAACTTTACGAGCAGAATTTATAGTATAAATAAGCTTTAAGTTCTCTCCCTGCTGTACTGAAACCTCCGCCAGTTCTGACGGACTTACCTTTGAGTAATTCCATTGATCAAGATACTTATAATCAACTTCCAGCTCAAGGTCTTTGTTGATGATAAATATTAAGCTTGGTAATAGAAATAGTTCAGCGCGCGCCTCCAGAAATTGGTTTTGGTCATCACACTTAAAGTGCCAATCAAGAGGGTCTTGTGGAGAACCGAGGCATTCATCTACACCATTAAGAGAATGAGTTTTTAGGTCCTTAGTAAAGTTATAGAGCATACGATATTCATTAGGTAGACCACTTGGAAAATCACAGGCAAAAGCCTGACTTCCAAATATGCCAATAGAGCAAAGTAACACTGCGAGAGATATAATTTTTAACATTAACTCATTAGAGCATTATTTTTGATCAGAGCCAAATAGCAGAGATAATCATTCAAGAACTAAATTTGATTTCAAAGACTTAGAGATACTCCTCTAGATCTTTTTCTTTGAAAATCTCTAGGCCTAAGCGAAACTTTAAAAGGTTTGGCCTCATTGGATCAGGTGCATAGGTGGCCTTGTTACGGACGACGGCAATTCGACCTGATAGATGAGGAACATTTTTAGAATTAACTGTCACGAAGGAACCCAAGTCACACATCTCATAGAAGATTCTTGGAACTCCTAGAGCAGCTCCATTATCACTAAGGTCGAGAACCTGGACCATTAAATTTTCCCCATTCCCTTCGAGCTTTATTGAGGCAGAATAAGCGGAGTTTTGACCAAGCGGTTTTCTTTCCTCTGTTCGTCCTTCTTGAATTTTAACAAATTGTGGGACTTTAATTTCAAGATGGAAGGCATTTCGATCATGAATAGTTGTTTTAAACAAAGTAGTACGGTGATTAGAATGGAAGAAAATATAAGGACAAGGTGTTAGATGAAACTGTTTTCCTTTAAAAGGTCGCAGATGAACTTTATTCTCTACAAGGTCAATATATTCCACTTTAGCGAAATTTACTTTGTGCATGCTTGTTAATTTTTGCCAAAGTCTGACCTTGGTATTAAATGATTTTAAGTTTTCTAAAATAGTTTTGATGAGGGCCCTGTCACCAAGATCAATAAGCTCTTTTCCACTCATAAAAACTCTCCTTCCCACTCTAAGCCTCTTGAAGAAGACTTAACCTTGGGCCTTAACGACTTAATTTTCGCACACCTAATAAGATCTTTGTATTATCAAGGGCTTCCACAATTTAAACTAAACAACTAATCGGTAAATATGACTTATTTTTGAGTCAAAAATGCTCTTATTTCGCCTATGCCTCAAAAACTTGAAGTACAATGGATCTATGGACTTAAAGAACAAATTTTGCCCAAAGCCCTTTGAGTATCTTGATATCCATTTTGTCGAAGGTGAATTCCGCTGCTATGTATGCTGTCCCACTTGGTTGCCTGTTTCTGTCGGAGATATTGGTAGCAAAGGATTACAAAAGGTTTGGAATGGTGACCTCATCAAGGAGATCAGAAAAACGATGCTCGATAGCTCATTTCTCTATTGTGATAAATTGCTATGTCCAGAAATTCAATCGGGAACTCTCCATGACAAGGACTATATCTATAAGAGCGAATACAAAGATTACCTAAGTTATGAGGATGGTCACGTTCCTCACGGCCCAAAGATTGTCTACTTCAGTGAAGACCGTACCTGTAATTTGGCCTGTCCAAGTTGTCGTAAGGACTATATCACTTTGGACGATAACCTCTTCGATCACTTAAAAGGAAATAGAGACAAGTTTCTTCCAGATCTAATGAAGGATGTAGAGAGCCTTAATATTTGCTCCTCCGGCGACCCCTTTAGTTCACGACTCTACCGAGAGTTTCTCTTTGAGTTTCAAGGCCACGTTTATCCTAAACTAAAAATTAATCTCAACACGAATGGGGTTCTTCTTACTTCTGAGGTTTTTCAGAAGATGTCAGGTCTCCATAAAAATTTATCTCAAATTATTATTTCACTCGATGCTGCAAGAGAAGATACCTATCGTATCGTGCGAAAAGGTGGAGATTGGCCAAAGCTTTTAAATAATATAAAGGCCCTCGTTAAATTTAGAAAACAAGGTCTCATCGATCATTTACAGTTAGACTTTGTGGTCCAAGATCATAATTACCGGGAGATGCCTGCCTTCGTTGAACTCGGCAAGCGCCTAGGAGTTGATAAGGTTTATTTTCAGCGCATATCTAATTGGGGAACTTATGCTCCAGAAGAATTTAAACAACGAGATGTCCTTAACCCCACTCATCCACTTCACAAACATTTCTTAGATGTTTGCCGCCACCCTCTCCTAAGAAACCCTATTGTAAAAAGGGGCAACCTCTCCTCCTTTATTCCAAAGGCAAAGCGAGAAAAGGTTTATGACTTTTTAAAAAGTTTTAAGATTTTAAGAAAAGTAAGAAAGAAAGTTCTTGAGATTAGCCGCTAGCTAAAGCCCTTCGTTCATCTTCTTTACCTTTTCTTGAAGGGACAATTCATACTCTTCGAGCTTTAAAGACAGGCTTTCATCACCTGTAGCTAAAATTCTAACGGCCATAAGTCCGGCATTATAAGCACCATTTATTGCCATCGTGGCCACAGGGATACCTTTTGGCATCTGTACAATAGACAAGAGAGAATCGATTCCTTCAATAGAGTTCGAAGATTTAACCGGAACACCTATTACTGGTAAAGTTGTAGCACTGGCCACCATTCCAGGAAGGTGAGCAGCTCCCCCCGCTCCAGCAATGATGACTTGAATTCCACTTTGTCGGGCACCCTTTGCAAAGTCTAACATTCCCTGTGGAGTGCGATGAGCACTAACTATTTGCTCTTGAACTTTCACTCCAAAATGTTGTAAGGCCTCGCTTGCGGCCCTCATGACATCCAGATCACTCGATGATCCCATAATTATTGCAACTTTATAGGGTGACGACATCTTTAACTCCCTTCACTTTTATTTTTTGATGAAGCCTCTCATATAAGGAGAGAAGCTCACCGTAAGTATTTCCCGTTATAGTCACATGACCCATCTTTCGACCAACTCGGCATTCTTTTTTACCATATAAGTGAGGTTGAACACCAGTGTTCGCAAAGAGTTCATCTATACCCTCATAAGTAGTGTCACCGTCGGACTCTCCAATGAGATTAAAGGTAAGACCAAAGTAGCTGCGTTCGCAACTACCTAGAGGATGACCAAGGACCCCTCTTATATGATTTTCAAATTGAGAGGTACGACAAGTTTCAATAGTATGGTGTCCACTATTGTGAGGTCTTGGCGCTAACTCATTCACGAGTAATTCCCCTGAATTTGTGAGAAACATCTCTACGGCCAATACTCCCACCCCCTTAATTTCTTCCATAATCTTCTTTGCTAAGGTCTGGGCCTTGCTTTCAATCTCTGGCGTCACCCTTGCTGGAAAAAGTGTGTATTTAATAAGATTTAATTCAGGATCAAAAACCATCTCCGTTGTTTCATAAGAGCGAGTTTCACCAAATGAATTCCTGACGACCAAGACAGAGAGTTCCAAGGCCAAATCAACCCTCTCCTCCCACATGACATCTTTTTGAAAGGAAGGAGGTAGTTCATTAAGATTTCCGTTAAAAGATTGAACTCCTTTTCCGTCATATCCCCCTGTGGGAAGTTTTAAAAAACCAGGCGATAATTCCTTGGTCACTTCATTTACCATTTTATAGTTTGCTGTCGGTATCTGATGCTCTGAAAAAAATTGCTTTTGTTTGTACTTATTTTGAATGAGACCTATAACTTCGGAGCTTGGAGCAACCTTTACTCCCTTCTCCTCAAGTTTTTTTAGGCCCTCGAGATTTATTCCCTCTAGATCCATCGTAACTGTTTCACAATCAGCTAAGAGTTTTGAGATATCATCGGCCTTTTTAAAGTCGCCTATTCGAAAGTCTTGGCAAAATGGCCGACAAACTGAATTGTCTTGATCTAAGACGGCCACATCTTGGTCCCAATTTAGACAAACAGGTAGCATCATTCTTGCCAACTGCCCTCCTCCAATAATACCTAAACGTGTGCTCATGCCGTCTGCTCCCTATTAAAGCCAATTTGTACCAGACCTAACACCTTCTCGCCTAGCATCCTAAAATTTATCCTCGATGTATTATCTAGCAATGTAAAATTACTAGTCGATATATCAATCTGAAAATTTGCCCATATTTCTGGGCACGTCAATAAAAACTAACGATGATCTAAATACCTGAAATAACACATACCATACGATTTCAGTAAAGAATAAAGCGCTTTCTAACGATAATAGCTTAAGAGATAAACAGAAAAGGCGAGATCTATGTTGTTAGAAGCTGTAGAGAAAAAAGTTGAGAGAAGCGTCCTAGCGGTCATTTTAATGACTTTATTTCTAATTTCCGTGTCTCCAGTACTAGCTGGCGAAGATGACGCTGAGGAGTCAAGCCTAGAGCAGAGAATTTCGAGGCTCACCACTCAAGCCGCTGAAACTGATGAAGAAATTGATCGTTTTAACCAGTATTTAATCCAAAACCCTCTTCCTGCGAATGCGGATCAAGAAGTAAGAAGTCGCTATAGTGGATATCAAATTATCATTAGAACGATGGAAAACAGATCCAAACAATTAAAAATGATTGCGGCAAGCCTAACAAAAATGGTTGAAAGTAATCCTGATGCTCAAAAAGTTGATCGAGCAACTGAGATTTTAAATAACGTTGAGAATGAACTCGCTGCCAGACCAATACCAAAAGCCGATATTCCTTCACCTATCATTCAAACAGCACTTGTAGAAACGAGAAGAGATAGAGAGAGAATAGAGCAAGAAAGATTTGGCGATATTGAGTATCAAATTGAAAAACGCCAAAGAGAACAAGCTCAAGCCTCAAGTCAATCAAGGATCCAAGAAGAAGAGCGCCAGAGAAAACTTCAAGAAGAATTTGGTGACATAGAGTATGAAATTGAAAAGCGCCAAAGAGAAGAGGCCCAAGCTTCAAGTCAGTTAAGACTTCAAGAAGAAGAAATGGGACGTCAAAGAAAACTCCAAGAAGATTTTGGCGATATTGAGTATAAAATTGAAGAGCGTCGAAGAGAAGAAGCTCAAGCCTCAAACCAATTGAAAGTTCAAGAAAGTGAACGTCAAAGAAGACTTCAAGAACAGTTCGGTGATATTGAATACCAAATGGATCAAAGGGCCGTAAGTTCAGAGCCGACTCCTGCACCAGTCACTGTTCCAACACCTGCCCCCGTTATCGTAACAACAACGCTGCCACCTGTTGAGCCAATACCTGCGCCCATCAACACACCAAGGATAGGAGAAAATTCTCCTTTAGCTCCAGTGGAATCAATTAGACCGAGTGTTCCGCCGCCAATAGAAGAGAGAAAGAAACTAAGTGATATTCTTATCGATCCTATGGAAGACTTTAATCTTCTTCCTAACAGAGTTGGAGCACGACAAAAACGCATTCGCATAACCGGAAGGAATGTAAAAATTCGTGTAATCGGAACACGAAACGGAATGTACAAAGTTGAGCTTTATGAAAGTGGTGTTAAACAACCAGGCACCTACTTTATTAGTAAGAGGTGGGCACATAAGACACTAAACTTTACCGCTGCGCTTTCGGCAATAAATGGACTTGATACTCTTAATACTGCCGGTGAAGCTCCTGTAGCAGAATGTAAGCCAGGCGAAGATCAGCCAGTAGATATGAGTGAAATTCGAGATGCCGTTGCACAGGACGTGGTGGAAACCTCCTCAAGTGATTTTAAACCAGGTTGTGAAGTTCTATCAGGTAACTTGTCCGCTGCTCTTCAAGACGAACTTAAGACTTGTTTAATGTCTATCAAAAGATCCATTACCCAAAATGCACGAGACGGTAATGGACGCATTGATCGCGATAAACTTTTCTGTAATATGTATAAAAATCTTCGCCCAGAAGAGCAACACTTCGCCGGCTCACTCTTTACGTCAGTTGGGGAAGCAGGGATTATTGCAACTTCTAACAGAACAGAGAACCCAGGTTCTCAAGAGCAAGTCTTTGTCATGAAAGTTCTTGATAACCGTTTAAGAAAAGCGCGTGAAAACACAGGAAATAGCAATTTAAACGCCCTGGATATGTCACTCATCCACAAACAGTTTTCAATGTATAACTCGAGTATTTTTCCCGACTTTAGGGACCTATTTGAGCCATCAGGGCGAGCCTATCGGTCTCAAGAAAATAAAGCGATTGAGGCGTTTATTAGCTATCAATCGAACCCTGGAGCACTTGAGCCCGCTGATCAAGTCGATAATATGAATATGTATTTTAACCCGCATGGGATGACCAGGATATCCAATCTAAGGGCAAATCGTTACG
>JAFMBV010000027.1 GCA_017858255.1 Bacteriovoracaceae bacterium | reverse complement strand
GACGCTAAGGTGATGAAAAGTAGCCTGCAAGAAAGTCGCTCAAGACTTCTGGCCTTTACAGAGGATAATCTACGCTCTTCCATGAGCTTATTTAAAGACGCGAATATGGAAGTAAAGGTGAAGTCGTTGGTTGGCAAACATGTCGCTTTAATGGATGACTTAAAGGCACTAGGTAGTATTAAAATAAATGATGGCAAAAAGGTTAAATCTTTTAGAGAGCGATTAACGGCTCTTTTAAAATCTTACAAAGAAGTATGGGGTGATCTGAACTTTTATCTGAAAAACGTGGAGAGTATTACTTGGCTGTATCCTGCACTTGTATTGCCTCTTGAATTTAGGGAAGACTCCGAAGTTATCGAGAGTAATGGAGTTGAATCAAAGAAAATAAAGGGAATGATGAAGTCCCTTAAAGATATTTCTACAGGATTTGAACCAAGGTGGTATGTGCGTGGATTTGTTCTCAGTATGGTTAAAAACGAAGAGGATATAATAAATGGGATTGAACTTGTAAAACACTTTTTTAATGATCAAGTTATACCTGTTGTTCCATTATTTGAAACAAAGCAAGCACTAGTGGAGAGTAAAGAAATTTTAACAAAACTTTATAAAAGGGTGCCTGAGTTAAAGAACAGGCATAAGAAAAAATGGTTTGGGCGCTTCGAAGTAATGTTGGGCTACTCTGACTCGGCCAAAGAAAACGGTACATTAACAAGTCGTTTTTTGATTTCAAAAACACTAATAGATTTAGATAAGTTTTTTAAAAAGCATCAGCTGACTCCCGTTTTCTTTCATGGGAATGGAGGAAGTGTTGAAAGAGGTGGTGGCTCTATAAAAGAGCAAATTAATTGGTGGCCAAAATCAGCCGTCAATATTTTTAAATCAACCATTCAGGGTGAGATGGTCGGAAGAAACTTTGGTTCTCCTGAAGTAATGAGAAGTCAGGTTGCAAAAATCTATCATGAATTCCACCAAAGAGATCACCGCCATGTTGAGCCAGATTCTGATTCATTTAAAAAGTTGGTACAATTTACGAATAAAGCTTATCAAGACTTTGTTACCGCAGATAGTTTTCCTGCATTTGTATCGCAATCAACTCCCTATAGTTATCTAGACAAATTAAAGATAGGTTCTAGGCCAAGCAGTCGTTCAAGCGGGCAGAAGCAATTCAAAATCAGGGCAATTCCCTGGGTACTTTGTTGGACTCAAACAAGAGTGTTATTTCCCACTTGGTGGGGGATTGGTAGTGCATGGGAGAGTTTAAAAGTAGAGGATAAATACGAAATTATGCAATTTTATAAAGGTTCCTCTTTCTTTTCGAGTTTTATGAAAATTTTAGGGTTTACCCTTAAGAAAGTAGAGCTTGGAGTTTTTAGACTTTATCTGGAAGAAAATCTGTCAAAGCAGGAAGCGAAATCCTATTATGAAAACTTTTATCAAGAATTACAAAAAGCAGAAAGGTTTTTTCATGAAATCACTCGCGAAGAAAGCTACTTATGGTTTAGACCATGGCTAGGTGAGAGTATTGATCTTAGGGCACCTATGATTCATCCACTCAATTTAATACAACTCATTTCTTTAGAAAGAAAAAACTCTAAACTTCTAAGGGAAACTGTGACGGGTATAGCATCAGGTATGATGACGACGGGGTAGGGCGTTCGTCGTTGCGTAAAATACATTTGAGGAGATGACTCTATGCTCTGTTGGCCTCATGGCCGTTCCTTTTATCAAACTAGAAATTTTTAAACTAATTTCTCGCCCAAATCCAATATATTGATGCAGGCTTTCAGCATGAATTATAGCAGCAACTAAATAAAATAATCCTAAAAGGAACCGATGTGAGCGATTTTTATTTCTTAGTTTTAATATTTTCCTGCTTAGTATTTTCAGCTTTTTTTTCGGGAAGTGAAACTGCGCTTCTTAAGTTGAATACCCGAAATCTAGCAAAAAAGCTTAAAGAAAACCCATCGATTTCTCTTCATGCGGCCACAGAGCTTAGTGGGTCGACCTCTAGTCTCCTTGTTACTATTTTACTTGGAAATAATGTGGTTAATATTTTCGGTGCAGCGGCTGCGAGTAGTTTAGCTGTTTCTCATTTTGGAGAAGAAAAGGGCCTAGTGGTTGCCACCTCAGGAATGACAATTTTAGTTTTAATATTCTCAGAAATTCTTCCTAAAACAATTGCAGCAAATAATAGTTTTATGGTTACAAAGATTGTAGCGCTGCCATTATACGCCCTCCATAAATTACTCACTCCTATTCATTGGGTATTTGAAAAATCCATAAATACTTTAATCAAGAAGTTTCAAGCGAATGAAGATGGTGAAGATGGGCCTGCTAGTTATGAGGATCTTATGATGCTCGCTAGAGAAGTCAAACCCCATTCAAAAAAACGAGGAGTTACACCAATAAGAGTAATCGGCGCTACGGTAAAATCCTCAGAAATTGTTTTAGAAGAGATCATGGTAAATAGAGCTGGGATTAAGTCTTGTTCTGTAGACACTCATGTTGATGAGGCCCTGGGTATTTTGTTGAATGATAGATACACTAGGTTGCCAGTATTTGATCAAAGTATCGATGATGTTATTGGAATCGTACATTTAAAGGATCTCGTTATTAACCAAAACAGTAGCGACAAAGATCTAAAGAATCTTATCAGACCAATAATTTCTTTTTCTGAACGAACTAAATTATTTACTGCTCTGGCGATTATGCAAGCAAAGAGCTCTCATATGGCCGTGGTTAAGGATGAGTTTGGGGTAACACAAGGCTTGGTCACTCTTGAAGATATACTCGAAGAGCTGGTTGGGGAGATAAGAGATGAGTTTGATGATGAAGAGTTGAACGAAATCGTCAACGTCGGTGATGATGAATTCATTGTTAATTCCGCTCTTCTCGTTTCAGATGTTATAAAGAGAACAGGAATAAGAATTGTTGCGGAAAAAAGGGACACATTAGGTGGTTTGATTTTCAACAAACTTGATGGAAATGTACAAGTTGGATCAAAGTTAGTAGAAGATGATTATGAGATAGAAGTAACTAAGATAGTTAACAATATGATTAAGAAAGTTAAAATTAAAAAAAGCTAAATTTTAATAACCTAAAAGATATTAAGTTATAAAGTCATAAATTTTAAAACAATAGATAAGTAAGGACAGAGAATTATGAAATTAGCGATCTTATCAAAAGAGCCAAATAACTACAGTACCAAGCGCTTAGTAGAGGCGTGTAAAAAACGAGGTCACTCAGTTAAGGTCTTAAACACTCTAAAATTCGCAATTGATTTGGAAGAAGAAAATCCTGACCTTTATTTTAAGCAAAAAAGATTAACTCATTATGATGCTGTTCTACCGCGAATCGGTGCCTCTCTTACTTATTTTGGGACGGCGATTGTGCGCCAATTTCAACAAATGGACATATATAGTGCTAACTCTGCCGATGGAATTTTAAATTCTAGAGACAAGCTAAGAAGTTTTCAAATCTTAAGTAAGCATAAAATAGGAATACCAGCGACTACTTTTGTGAAGGATAAGGCCGATGTATTGCCTGCCATTGAAAGAGTGGGTGGTGCCCCCGTTGTTATTAAGCTTTTAGAGGGAACTCAAGGGATAGGGGTTTTACTTGCACACACGATTGAAATGGCCACTTCTATAATTGAACTACTTCAAAGTCAGAAACAAAACGTACTTATCCAGAAGTTTGTTGCTGAAAGTAAGGGGAAAGACGTGAGAGCGATAGTTGTTGGGGACCGTGTGGTCGCGGCAATGAGGCGCGTAGCTCAAGGGCAGGAATTTAGAAGTAATGTTCACAGAGGTGGACTTACAGAAGCCGTGGAACTTGATGAGGAATACAAGGAAACCGCTATCCGAGCTACCAAACTAATGGGGCTTGGCATTGCTGGTGTTGATATGCTTGAAGGGAAAGATGGTCCACAGATTATGGAAATTAATTCATCACCTGGTCTAGAAGGTATTGAAGGATGTACGGGACTTGATATCGCTGGTGCTTTTATCGAATATATTGCAGCTCAAGTAGATTTTCCTGAAATTGATCTAAGGCAAAAGCTATCTGTTAGTAAGGGGTATGGAGTAACAGAAATTTATATTCCTGAATGCTCTGAATATGTTGGTAAAACTATTACTGACTCCGGTCTAAATGAAAAAGACATAAATGTACTGACACTCCACCGAGATGGAAAAGTAATACCAAATCCAAAGCCTAGTAGAGAATTACATTCAGATGATAGGCTGTTGTGTTTTGGTAAACTAGAATCAATGAAAGATTTGATTCCTGAAAAAACACGAAAGAGAAGAAGTCCAAAAATGAAAAAACTAGATATAAAGGATATTCCGACAAGCTAGTCGAGTATGTCATGGACTTATTTTAACAAAAACAACTTCTCATAATAATATAATTATATGGATATAGTCGGAAACCTCAATCCGGCATATTCATTTATTTCTACCTATGCCATTATTTTTTTTTAGTTATATTGACCATCTTCATGGCCCTTTTAAATAAAAACAGCAATTTAAGCAGTAGTTTCTCACTTACTGATCTTTATCAATGATTTTATTATTCATAAGCATGCAAAGCCCATGACTAAGAATGTTAAAAGGTATCTTGAATATCGCAATCTTTCTCAAAGGCATAAGTCAGTGTTTCAATATAAAGAAGGCTCAATCATTGAATCTATGAGTCTTGAAAACCCAATACGTGATGAAATTTTTAGCCCTGAGCGCTTGGAGAAGTATGCTAGGTTTTTGGCCTCAGAATTATCAGTGACGAGTGAAAAAAAGAAAGGAGTCTCTCTTCTCCCAAGGGTTAAAGAAAATAGTCAGTCTTTAAAGGGAGCTTATCGTAAGTTAACAGAATGGGCTAAGGAAGGGATTGATCTTTCACCAGCAGGTGAATGGATTATTGATAACTTTCATACTATTGAAGATCAGATCCGTGAGATTAAAGAAGACCTTCCAGTAAAGTATTATTTGGAACTACCAAAAACTAAAGATGGAAACTTAGCTGGTTTTCCCCGTGTATATGCCATCGCTTTAACTTTGGTTGCCCATTTAGATAGTCATATAGAAATTGGAACAGTCAAAAGATTTGTTCATTCCTATCAAAGTGTTTCTCCTCTTCTTATTGGTGAGCTTTGGGCGATACCAATTGCCCTAAGAATCGCTTTGATCGAAAACTTAAGGCGAGTCGCTGATGAGATTGTTATTTGTCAGGAGATGAAGAGAAAAGTCGATATATTAACCGAAACACTATTGGATAATGAAGATAGTTCGATGGCCAATGTTAAAATGCTAACCGATGAATTATCCCAAATTCTAGGGAAATCTCATATATGTGACTGCTCCACTATATCCCAATTATCACAAATACAGCATAGCCGTAGTCTTGAGGTGGGTTCAGATAAACAATATATTAATGAATATTTAGCTGAAAAAAATATAAATATAGAAGAAATTGTTAAAAACGAGCACCAATTGCAAATTATTGCACAGGTAACTGTTAGCAATATTATCACAAGTATGAGGCTCTTATCTCATTCTGATTGGCAAGAGTTTTTCGAAAGCTTATCACTTGTTGAATCTATATTGGCCCAAGATCCCTTGCGTTCTTATAAGAGTATGACTTTTTCGAGTCGTGATCAATATCGTAATGCCATAGAGAGAATTCACAAGAAAACAGGCTTTGGAGAAATTAAAATCGCCCAAGAGGCGATACGTATGGCCCAAAAAGCTAGCAGGGAAAGAGACAAGGATAAGAGAAAGCACCATGTTGGTTATTATCTAGTAAGAAAGGGGGTTAGGGGATTAGAAAAGAAAATACAGTATTCTCCATCTATAAAAGAGTCTTTAAAAAGGCTAATTTTAGATTATCCAACCTGCTTTTATCTCAGTTTCTTGGTAATATTAACTGTTTCTCTATTGATACCTTTGGTTCTCTATATAAATTTAAATAATCCCAATTATTTTAAATGGTCTATTCTCGTTGTACTTGTAGCTTTTTTACCTGCCAGTGACAGTGGACTTAATATCCTAAATCTCTTTGTCACTCATTTTGTTGGACCTTTTATATTACCTAAGATTAATTTAGAAAATGGTATTCCCACTAATGCTCGTACTTTTGTGATTGTTCCAACAATCATTACTTCTATAGATATGGTTCCTCATCTCTTGGAAGATTTAGAAATTCGTTTTTTGGCCAATCAGGACGAAAATCTCTATTTTGCTTTATTAAGTGATTTTAAAGATGCTGAGTTTGAAGAGATATCCTCTGATAATAAGATGATAAAGACTTTAAAAATGGGTGTTGAAAACCTAAATGTAAAATATAGAAAAGAAAAAGATCGATTTTACCTTTTTCATCGAAAACGTCTTTGGAATCCTAGTGAAAAAAAGTACATGGGCTGGGAAAGAAAACGCGGCAAAATTCACGAGTTTAATCGTTATCTAAGAGGTGATAAACACACAAGTTTTTATGTATTTCCTGAACATACCACCTTCTTCTCAGAGGTGAAGTATGTGATTACCCTTGATACTGATACAAAATTGCCACGAAATGCTGCCCAAAAGCTTGTCGGCACTATCCTTCATCCACTTAATTCACCTCAGTTTGATAAAAAGGCAGGAGTCGTTACCAAAGGTTACAGTGTTCTTCAACCTCGTATCAGCATTACTCCCGAGAGCTCTGAACGGTCAATCTTTTCAAAAATTTATTCCGGTCACACAGGGATTGACCCTTATACAACTGCGGTTTCTGATACTTATCAGGACTTATTTGGAGAAGGTATTTATACGGGGAAGGGTCTTTATGTGGTTGATGCCTTTGAATCCTCTCTTAAAAAAAGAGTTTCAGAAAATACTCTCTTAAGTCACGACCTATTTGAGGGGGTTTTTTCGCGTACTGCACTTGTCTCTGATATTGAGCTCCTAGATGACTACCCGTCACATTATGAGCCATTTTCTAAAAGAAACTACCGATGGGTACGGGGCGATTGGCAAATATTTCAATGGATTTTTTCATATGTACCTAATGATAAAAATCAGTTGGTGAAAAGTCCTCTGTCCCTCATATCAAGATGGAAAATTCTAGATAACTTAAGAAGAAGTTTGGTTACACCTGCAACTTTTATCTGGCTAATCTTAGGATGGACTGTGTTGCCAGGGAGTGCGTTGCTATGGACATTTTTGACATTAACCGTCTTAACATTACCTCTGTACGTCCATACAGCAAACAACCTCCTTAAGTATCCTCGAAACCTTACTTTGGTGGAGCACTTATTGGGAACCTGTGAAGACCTAAAGTTAAGTGCTTATCAGCTCGCTATATCAATTGTAGTGCTTCCTTATCAAACTTATCTGAATATAGATGCGATCTTACGAACTCTTTACAGAGTTTTTATTTCCAAAGCTAATTTGCTTGAATGGGTAACTGCGGCTCAAGTTGAATCAAGCATAAAGAATGGATTGTCATTTGTTAGTCGAACCTTCAGGTATACAACGGTTTTTTCTCTTGTTGTTTTCTTTCTCATTTTGTTTTTTAAACCAGCTTCTGTGTATGTTTCACTTATCTTTATTGGAACCTGGTTTTTCTCTCCCTTCATCTTAGATAAAATTAGTAAAGATCGAACAAGAGAAACTTATGATATACCGTCGGTAGATGTTGAATTATTAAGGAATATAACTTGTAAAACATGGAATTTTTTTGAGACTTTTGTTACTGAGGAAGATAACTGGCTCCCCCCAGATAATTTTCAGCAAGTACCAAAAGACTTAGTTGCTCACAGGACTTCCCCTACCAATATTGGGCTTTATCTCCTTTCGACTTGCAGTGCTTTTAGATTTGGTTATATCGGCCCCCAAGAGTTAATAACTCGCTTGCGACATACATTAAATACGATGTTAAAAATGCCTAGTCATTTAGGGCATTTTTATAATTGGTACAACACCACTGACCTGTCGCAATTGGGCCCAGAATATATCTCTACTGTTGATAGTGGTAACCTTGCTGGACACCTACTGGCCGTCAAACAAATCTGTCTTGATGTGAAAAGTACGCCATTGTTGTATTCATCTCTCCTGTTAGGAATCGAAGATATTATTAAAATTTTAAAACAAGATGTTGAGGATTTTACGCGTTCTGTTCTTATCTCACCCCAAAAGGATTTGGACTCAATTAAATTTCAAATCAACGAAATGCTTAAATATGTGCGTGAAATGAAGGTTGAACAATTTGAAGGTAATCCTTATTTCTTAGATGGTTTAGAGAGCAGGGTCAATTTTGTTAATAGTCAATTTATTAAAATATCCCATTATATTGGGGGAAATGAGTTTAATTCAATTACAAATTGGGTATCGAAACTTAAAGATAAAATTAATCGAATTAAATACGAAATTTCCAGTACTTCAAGTGAAGACCAATTGATTTCCTTTCATAATGATTGTGAGGATGTTGCTCAGGCATGCCATGACTTTGTTATAAATATGGATTTCTCATTTCTCTATAATAGAAAAAGAAAATTGTTTACTATTGGTTTTAACGTAAGAGATGGGAAAATAGATGATAGTTATTATGACCTTCTCGCTTCTGAAGCACGCCTTACTAGTTTTATAAGCATAGCAAAGGGGGATGTTCCAGAAAATCATTGGTTTCACCTAGGAAGGCAAATGACTTCGTTGTTTCGACAACGGGTTCTCATATCTTGGTCTGCTTCAATGTTTGAATACCTAATGCCTTTATTAGTTATGAAAGATTACTTGGGTACTCTTCTAAATGAAACCCATGTAGCGGTTGTTAAACAACAAATGGCGTATGCTGGCATTCAGAATCGTCCATGGGGAATTTCCGAGTCAGCATTTAATGCTAGAGACCTAAATAGCAATTATCAATATGGACCATTTGGAGTACCAGGTCTTGGATTAAAAAGGGGTTTAAGTAATGACTTTGTTGTATCACCATACTCCACGGTCTTGGCATCTCTTGTTCTTCCCAAAGAATCAATAGCAAATTTAAGGAGGCTAATTGCCAATAATCTACTTACTGATTTTGGCTTTTTTGAAGCTGTAGACTACACTGAAGGAAGATTAGCACCGAAGGAAAGCTATACTATTATTGAAAGTTTTATGGCGCATCATCAGGGTATGATTTTAGTAGCGATTGATAATTTGCTTCATGAAAATATGGTCGCTATCGCATTTCATAATGACCCCATCGTAAAGTCCTCTGAACTTTTGCTACAAGAGCGTGTTCCCCAAAGAATATCCATTCTAAACCCTAGAGAGGAAGAGGTTTTGCATAAAACAGGCGGGAGGGCACGATCGTTACCCACTTTACATCACATTGAGCATGTCCACACGGAAGAGCCCCAAATTAGGATTTTATCAAATGGTAGCTATACGGTCATGCTTACAGCTGCTGGGTCTGGGTTTTCTAAATGCGACGATTTATCTGTTTTTAGATGGGAGGAAGATAGAACGGTTGATCGGGATGGGCAATACTTCTTTATTTTTGATACTATCGAAGGATCGTTGTATCCATTGACATTTCAGCCCATGTCTCGAAAACCGCAGGACTATAAGACAATCTTCTCCGAACATAAAGTAGAGTTCTTTTGTCGAAAAAAAAATATTAACACTCATACGGAAGTTATTGTTTCAGCAGAGGATAATGTTGAGCTTAGAAGAATAACAATTACAAATGTGACTGATAAAGATCTATCTTTGGACCTAACAAGTTATTCTGAGCCTGTTCTATCTACACCTGAATCTGATTTAGCGCACCCTGCTTTTAATAAGCTATTTATCCAAACAGAATATATTAATGAAAAGTCAGCTCTCCTTGCCAATAGAAGGAAGCGTTCAGATGATGAGGATGACCTTTATGGTATTCATCAAATAGTCTATGATCATAAAAAGTGTAAAAATATTCAATATGAAACAGACAGAGAGAAATTTCTTGGAAGGAGGAATAACCTATCCAAGGCGAATGGCCTAAAAGGGGGGAGCACTCTCTCAAATACAGTGGGTGGTGTATTGGACCCCATCTTATCATTTAAAACGAATGTTTCATTAGCACCGTATGGAAGCACTCAGGTAATATTTGTTTCAGGGCTCGCTAAATCACGTGATGAAGCCTTAAGGCTTATTGATCAATATCATGATCGCCACACTTTTATGAGAGAAGACCAAATGTCTTGGACTCAAAGTCAAATTAGACTTAAGCATCTGAATATTGAACTTGATGAGGTTAATACTTTTCAAAAATTGGCTGGCTCATTAATTTATTCAGATTCGAAGTTAAGACCTCCAAGTAGTCGAGTAGAAAAAAATATAAAATCTCAAAAGGACTTATGGAACTATGGCATTAGTGGTGATATTCCAATCCTTCTAATTTTCATAAAAAACAAACATGAGATTTCCTTTATTACGGATATTTTACAATTTCACGAGTATTTAAGGGCAAAAAATATTCCATTCGACCTTGTTATTTTTAGTGAGGAATCAAGTTCTTACAGATTGGATATTCACGAAGAGTTACTTCATCAGGTTAATACTTCTGGTGGGCAAGGGTTATTATTTAAAAAGGGCGGGATATTTCTTTTTAGAAAAGACATTACAACTGATGAAGACTTTACTTTTTTGAAGTCTGTGGCGAGGGTCTATTTTAATACTCAAGAGGGAAGCCTAAAAAAACAAGTGAATCAACTATTAAAAGTGACAAAGTGTCCTGCTTTAAAGGTATTAGGTAAAAGACAGTCACCAAGTAGGAAAGAGCATCCCGTAAAAAGACCTGAACTAGAGTTCTTTAATAGTTTTGGTGGTTTTAAAGATGGTGGGAAAGAATATCAGATTTATCTAAAGGGAAATCAAGTCACTCCTGCGCCTTGGATTAATGTTATCGCCAACTCCAGGGGGTTTGGTTTTCTTGTTTCGGAAACGGGAAGCAGCCATACATGGTCTGAAAATAGTAGAGAAAATCGTATTACTCCGTGGAATAATGATCCAGTCCTCGACCACTCTGGTGAAATTATTTATCTTTATGATCAAGAGAGTGGAGAGACTTGGTCCCCTGCTCCTGGGTACGCACGGGATATGTCACCTTATCTTGTCCGTCATGGGCAAGGGTATACCGTCTTCGAGCATAATTACGCAGAAGTTGCTCACAAACTAACTATGTATGTCTCTTTAGAGGAAGACTTAAAGTTTGTTCGTTTAAAACTTAAGAATTTAAGTAATACCAAAAGGCATATCTCAGTTTACTACTACCTAGAATGGGTAATAGGCTTTCATCGATCTCAAACAGCTCACCATATAGTTACTGAAAAGGGTTTTGATCAGAATGTCTTTCATGCTCAAAATCATTTTCAGGAAGATTTTGGGTCAAAGACTACATTTGCTTGTTCTAGCAAGAACGTTTCTTCTTTTACGTGTGACCGTAGGTCCTTTTTTGGAAGGCATGGTCAGTATGATCGACCTTTGGGAATTAATAATGATCAATTAGATGGAAAAATGGGCGCCGGTCTGGATCCATGTTTAACAATGAAAGTAGACTGCAAGCTTGAAGCTCAACAAGAAGAGGAGATAATTTTTCTTTTAGGCCAAGTACCAGATTGTAAGCTAATTAAAGAAATTGTTGAGTTAAATATAGATGTTAAAAAAGCGGACCAGGTACTTAAAGAGGCTAAAAATTTTTGGGAGGAAACTCTCGGATCGCTTCAGGTAAAAACTCCATTTCCTCAATTCGACATTCTTATTAATCACTGGATGCTTTATCAAACAATATCAAGTCGTATTTGGGCCAGAACCGCTTTTTACCAATCAGGTGGCGCCTATGGCTTTAGAGATCAACTGCAGGATGTGACAGCTCTTGCTCACTCGAATCCAATGATAGCACGAGATCATATATTAAAAGCAGCAGCTCACCAGTTTGAAGAAGGTGATGTGCTTCATTGGTGGCATCCACCTATTGAAAAGGGTGTAAGGACAAGGTTTTCAGACGATCTTTTATGGCTTCCCTTTGTTGTTGACCATTATGTTTTAACCACTGGTGACGAATCAATATTAGATGAGGTCATACCTTTTATAAAGGGTCCTCTTCTCCCTGAAGGTCAAGATGATCTATATATTAAAGCAGAGAAGAGCGATGGTAGTGGTAGCCTTTTTGAACATTGCCTTCGAGCAATTGATCGCAGCCTAAAACTTGGCGCCCATCAACTGCCTTTTATGGGCTCGGGGGATTGGAATGATGGAATGAGTAGTGTAGGTAACAAAGGAAAAGGTGAAAGTGTTTGGTTGGCATGGTTTCTTGGTGCTAACCTTCGATCATTCATTGAAATTTGTGAAAAACGGGGAGATTCGAAAAGGGCCAATGATTATGCATTACATCTTGAAAAATTAAAGGACTCCGTTGAAACTACTGGTTGGGATGGGCAGTGGTATCGTCGTGCTTATTTTGATGACGGTACTCCTTTGGGTTCTGCTAGCAATGATGAGTGCAAAATAGATTCTATTGCTCAGTCATGGAGCTCAATTTCGAACCTTGGTAATATTGAACACAGGAAATTGGCCCTAGACTCAGCAAAAAAATACTTAATTAATAAGAAAGATTCAATCGTACATTTATTTATTCCACCCTTTGATAAGACAGATTTAAATCCAGGCTATATTAAAGGCTACGTACCAGGAATACGGGAGAATGGAGGTCAATATACCCATGCTGCAATTTGGTTGGCGATGGGCCTTGCACAGGAGGGGGATGAGGATACAGCTTTTGATATTATGAATACTTTGAATCCCATCCAACATTCTTGTACTGAAGAAAATGCACAAGTTTACAAAATTGAACCTTACGTTATACCTGCTGATATTTACTCTGCACCTTTGCATATGGGAAAAGGTGGCTGGAGTTGGTATACAGGCTCCTCTAGTTGGTATTACAGAGCATTTATAGAATCAATTCTAGGTCTTCGTCGCGAAGGAGAACACCTATTCTTTAAATCCTCTCTGCCAAGTACTTTACCTAATTTTGAATTAAGGATTCGTTTTGGTTCAAGTTTATATGTAATAGAAGTGAAGCAGTCGTTAAATCCGAATGCTATCTATAAGGATCAAGAGTTCTTGGGAAATGAGTTAACACTAAAATTAGTAGATGATAGTAAAGACCATTTGGTGATTGTTAACTTATATATAGCGGAAAAGGGTGAAGAAGACCTTTAATGTTTCTTAAAGGTTCTTATTAGACCCCTTATTCGTTTTTTATTTTCTATTAGTGGAAATGTAGAAAGCATTAAGCCGTTCTAGGCTTAGCTTGAAAGAGCGTTTGTTTAATTCTTTATATATATTTTTACTAGTTGAGAAATTCTTTTTTTTTATATCATTAAGTAGAAAGTTCTCTTGAGGCATCTTTAGATTATTTGTTTCTTGGGGCACTTCTTCACCTTTGTTATTCGTTCAAATCGTATCATCTCATAGGGATTCAATATTCGGGATGATTCTCGTCAGGTTAAATGTTGATAGCTTATCCACTTTCAGTGGAGTTTGAATTAATGATGAATATCAAAAACTAAAGTGGTCTAAATCCTAAGATGTTTAAAGGATGTTTTATATAAAGGTTTCAATACGATTTTTGTTTTACAACAGAATCGTGATGGAGATCTTATCATTAAGTTGATAGATAAGGATGATTTTCAATATTAATAACGAGATATTTAAAAGTTTCTTTCTTTGTTACGAGAAGCAAGGGACCAGTAAGGAGAGGTTATGTATAAAAATAAAAAACAAGACAACCCACTAATTAGTTTATTACCTGAAAGGGAAGTGAGGGTGGTTAGAAAGAAGAGGTGCCCTGCCTGTCGTAAGTTTTTTAAAGTCCAATCAAAAGAGGATCAGTTATGCGAAAGATGTAATAAAAGTAATACTTTCTTATTGCTTAAAAAAGACCCTGAAATAGTACGTTTGGGAAGCTTTAAGTAACTCTTGTTAAAGAATGTCTTTGCCTAATAACTAAGAAAAGGATTTATTTACACGATGATTAAAAAACTTCTGTCTTTCAAAAGAGAAACAGCTCGTAAAGGAAGTCTTTTATTTGGTGTAGAAAGAAATAATTAAATAGCGTTCGAAAAAAACTTTTAAAGGAGATTGTAATGTCACTAAGCAAAATTATTAAAACAAAGGCCATAACTATTCCCGTCACAGGTACAGTTAAGGAAGCAGCGAAGCTTATGTATAAGAATCATATTGGGACTGTCGTTGTCGTTGATAAGTCAAAGAAATCAAAGCCCATTCCCATCGGTATTGTCACAGACCGAGATATAGCCATTGCTTATGGGAAAGTTCCAGAACTCGCGTCAGACTACTCTATAAAGAAGGTCATGACTTCAAGTGTTGTGATGTGTTCACCAGAAGATGGGATTTATCAAACTATTGTGAAAATGCGCCAAAATGGTGTGAGACGCATGCCTGTAATAGATAGTAACGATGAATTGGTCGGTTTAATTGCCTCGGATGATATTCTTATGTTGCTTGGTGAGGAGTTGAGTGACTTGTCCCAGATATTTTCAAGTGAAAAAATGAAAGAAAGTAAAACGATTAAGCCTCAAAAAAGAGGGACTCAATTAAAAGCAAGCTCTCGAGCTAATCTTTAATACTAGGAGAAATGGAAATGGAAATGGAAATGGAAAAGTGTGAAGTTTGTAAGAATGAATCTGGGAACTTTTTTAAAATAATGAAAAGTGATAAAATTCATGTCTTTGATTCTTTTGAATGTGCAATCCACGCTGTGGCACCTCGCTGTCATCATTGTCAATGTAGGATAATCGGGCATGGTGTCGAGGGAGATAATACCATTTACTGTTGTCTTCATTGTGTTAGGCAGGCAGAGAAAGTTAACTTTAGAGATCAGGAACTACCACTACTCTTTGCATAACATTAATCTTAATTAATGATTTTAAGCTTTTTGTATGAAGATTTTGTCTTTAGTTTTATTTTAATTTGTACAGTAATAACAAGATAAGCAAGTTTTATATTTAAATAGGAGAGTTTTATGAGCATAGTACCTTTTAAAACAGAAATGTTTCCTTTGAACGTACGCCCACTAGATCCTGATATGATGAGTCTTCAAAATGAGATGGAGTATCTACTAAGTACATTCTTTAGACCAAATTCTTTCAACATGCCAATTGTAAACAAAATGGAATTTAATCCAATGTTGGATGTCAAAGAAGATAAGGATAAGTACATCGTTGAAGCTGAGCTTCCTGGGATGAAGGAGAATGATATCAATTTAGATTTACACGATAATATTCTTACTTTAAAGGGAGAACGAAAGCCAGAGGGGAATGATCTTAAGGACAGTAATATCTATACTGAACGCCGATTTGGTACCTTTCGAAGGGATATACCTTTCTTTGAGAAAGTAGACCCAGATAAAGTTAAGGCAAACTTTAAAAATGGGATTCTGCAGATAGAACTTATGAAAAAGGAAGTAGATGGTAAGGACCATCGAAAAATTAAAATAAAACATTAGTTTTGTAATCTAATATTAAATGATTTTCGTTAATCATTGTTCCGTGGGAGTTATTGATTGATAGGCCTATTATAATTTATTAACTTAAATGCTGTTAGTGCCGAGGCTTTTCTTTAATAACTCTCTTAATAACTCTAAGTTAAAATACGGAGTATTGATTACGGAATCACGAGGAGAGGGAATGGTTCCTCTCCTCGTGATCAAAACTTGAGCTGTCTTTTTTTGGTGTCCCGGAATTAAGAGATGAAAGTTTTAACATGAGTTTCCAAATGTAAATTATAAAAAAAATACTAGCAAGGAGAATCCTATGAATAGACTCGTAATCTGTACCGACCTTTATCAAAACTCAGATAGGAATGTATTGGCCGGTTATTTGCTTGCGAAGAAAATGGATTTAAGACCTATGCTATATCATATTGATACGATTTCGCCCCGAATAGATAAAGTTTTTCACCCAATTGCCATAAAGACTGAATATAAGCTTGATCCAGTTTGGGGTGGCGACATAGAAGTCATCGTTTCACAGAGAATTAACTCTCAGCTGAAGAGATTAAATTTAGAAAAAGAAGACTTTGATTTTGAAAATTTTGAAGGAACTATTAATGAAGGAATTGCACACCTAAATTCTCATCCTGAGATTGAATTTCTTTCAATAGGATCTACTAATCACGGTAATATTCATAGGCTGTTTTTAAATACATTCGCAGAGAAAGCTCTATCTCATCTAAGTAAAGATGTTCTTGTTATTAAAAAAGAGATGAAGGAGATACGGAGCATCACTTATTTATTACCTTATGCTCCTGTTAACTTTGATGATTTAAGTGTTGTGGCACATATCGCTAGAGCTTCTAATGCGAAGGTATTCTTGGATTGTGTTGTCCCTATTGAATTTGTAGGATTAAACCTTGAAGCATTTAAAGATGATCCACCACCAAAGGAAATTTTAAAAACTGAAACCACAGTATATAGTTCAAATGCAGAAGAGCAGCTTGCTAGGGCAACAAAAGAGCTTAAGGCGCAAGGGGTAGAGAGTACTTATTCCTTAAAAATGATTTTAAATAAATTGCCGGGTAATTATTTAGAGGAAATGGTAAAAAAAGAAAGTTCAGATCTAGTAATTATGAAACCTCACCACTATCTTTTTGAACATCTAACCGTTAGCAGTACGACCCTAGATATAATGCGAAATTTAAGTTGTAACCTTTATTTAATAAGCAAGAAAAGAGTCTCTTGAGATATGCCTTATGTGTTAGGGGTAAAGAAGTGCCACACCCTCACGATCTTTTACTGACAGTTCACTTGTTCCCGTACCACCACAGCTAGCATAGTGCATGATTGATTCGCTATCGTAATCCGTTACAGGGGTAAAGTTATCATCTTCAGAACAGTTTTGATGATAAGGGTTTTCTTTGCGAATGTGCTCATGCCTAAGGCCAAGCACATGGCCAAGTTCATGGCGTGCTAGCCGAAGAAGCCTTTCATAGCTTCCTTCAACATAGCTTTTTTTAAAGGTAATGGTATTTCTCTCATCATAGGGAAAGAACGCCCGCCCAGCATAAGGATAGCGTCGGCTTGTATTTATAGAAATACTAAATAGGGTCGTAGGTCCTTTGCGGTTGTCACAACTTTGATCTGCTTCAGGTACATACTGGAAGGTAACATTTGCTGTATCCATCCAATCTTTCGTGGCCATTTCTAAGGCACTTATAATCACAGGTTTTAGTTCTTTAAAACGATTGCTAATGCAATATGTGAGCTTGTGGCGATCCTCGCTGGTCCAAATACGCCTGCTACCTTCTTCATCAGTCATAACGGTAAGCTTATTATTTATCGTGGTTATTGTAGCTGGGGGCCTGTCTGTTGGGCAATTGATGGCCAAGACTGGTGTCACAATTATAGATAATAGTAACATTTGAAGTATTCTCTTCATTTTATTCCTCCATGAATAAATACAATGATAAAGGCCTTGCTATAAGCTTTAAAGGAGTCCTGTGTCAGAAGTAACGTGTTCTAATTATTTGGGTTTATTACCACTTCACAATGACCTTATTTGAGAGCTTTTAAACACTATAAAAAATCCCTATGTGGTTGTTACCTCAAATATTGCCTGATATCTCTTGTTGATCTTGGAGGAGAAAATGATGAAATTAATTTTAGTATTAATAACGCTCGCTAGTCTTTCAGTAAATGCAGAGACATACGTATGTGACGTGATCGAAACAAATCAAACGATTACTTTTGGTTTAGTTGAGTCATTACCTACTCAACCAGACAGGGATTCAACGGGAAGATTTAAGCTGTCTCTACAGACAACAGAGCTTCCATTTCCAGATTATGTTGAAGAGGGAATCGCTAATGAAGCAGATGTTTGGTTTACCTATGATAGTCTAAACTCGGATATCTCTTTTGGGATGTATCTTGATGATAATGAACCTGTGAAATTTAAATTCAAGGGAATTCAATTAAGTTTTAATAACTGCCGTTGGTACGAGTTTAATCAATAAATTCATAATTTGAACAAGTTGATGACGTCCAATAACTTGGCCTATGATTACGTCGTCAACTTCTCTTTTATCATCATATTTAACGCTTCTTCATTAAACCTCTTGAGATTAGGTAAAACTAAGAACCTGTCTGAATGAGGAACTCCGAACCATTTTGCCAATGGCCAAAAAAATTGGTCAGTTGATAAGTCTGGTATAAACCTTCCTTGCCCAAAATCGTCATTTCCATCTACGATAGGGTATGGTACACGTCCATGAATTTTTCCACCCTTTACTGCGCCTCCCATTATAAAATGATGACTTGCCCATCCATGATCGGAGCCATCTCCATTACTTGTTAGGGTTCTACCAAACTCAGAAGCTGTGAAGGTTGTTACTTGGTTTTCTAGGTTTAGTTCCTCCAAAGCGAGATTAAAGGAAACCATCCCATCATTGAGAAGTTTTAATAGAGCAGGGTGTTTAATTCTTAAATTATCATGCGAGTCAAAACCAGTCAGTTGGACCATAAAAACCTGTCGTTTATTCCCTAACTCCTTATGAGCACTTATTTGTTTTGCCACCATTTTTAAAGCGTCAGCAAGTTTATTTTCCTTTGGGAAGTTGGTTTTCAATGGAGGCCTTGACTTTAGGGCGGTATCAAGTTTATCCGCATAATCAAGGCCACGAGTTGTTACTTTTACATATTCATTCTCAAGGTGATTTTCTTTACTCTTGGACATCATGATTCTTAATTCATCCAAATAATCTTCGCCAAAAAGGTAGTCTGATCCCCACAATAATTTAGGATTTCCATCCACACCGACGCTAAAGCTCTTAGCTTCAGCTCCACTTAAGAATAACCCCTCTCCATTTACTGAGATACAGGTCAAGGGTTTAAGTGTGTTGTTATTCAAAAATAAATCACCGGCCCTCCCTGCCCAACCCGTTTGGGGAGATCCAGATACGGACGACAACCAGTAGTTTTTTTGATCATTATGGGAAAAAAGCCTCGGCGGTAACTTTATTGTACCGTTCATTAATTTTTTTTTGGATGTAGGCTCTAAAAGTGTCCCAGTGTTAGCGATAATTCCTAGTCGACCTTTTTTAAATAAGGATTGAATTCCCTCTAATTGGGAGGCAAGAACGACTTCTCTGCCATCATCTAGTGAGATTGGTGGGAGGATTAATTGTGATTGAGGGATTGCGAGTTTTTGCCTATTTCTTTGATACGATTTATAATTATCATTATCATAAGGAATCAGAGTGTTATGTTGATCATTTCCACCATCTAAAAAGATACAAACGAGGGCCTTATAGTCTTTGGGCATTTCTGCAATAGAAGATTCATTTATTAAAGATAATTGGAAGGCCAAAGGTACAGCCGCACCAGTCGCGCTAAGCAAAGCGGCTCGTTTTAAGAATTCTCTACGTGAATGGCTCTTACTCATAAGAACGCCTTATTTTAGTACTATATACTCAGGATTGGTAATTACCATTAAAAGTGCTCCTATAACTCGGTTCTTTTTATAACTTTCTCTGGCAGAGCTATCATTACTATCTATTGGTAATTTGTTAATACTCTCAACAATAGATTCTTTCGTTGCCTTGCTGAGTTGCCCACAGGAAAATAAGGTATCAAATCTCTCTACTAAGCTCGATGGGTTCACTGCCATACTTTTCTCTTCTTCTAAGAAAAGTGAAAGGCCTGGTGTTTCTTCATCTACTAGGTTGTGTTGCCTTAATTTCCCTTTTTCAACAAGGGAATATTTACGTTTTGTTATTCGTTGGGGTTCATTTAACAATTTGTACCAATAGTTTGCTTGAGAAATTGTCGATGTTTCTGTGACTATTTGCATCTCAGGTGTGACTAGTTTCTTCTTTGATATTTCAGAACCAGGTGGAGCGTAATTAGGTCTAAAGAAATTAAAAACATTCTTCGCACTCTGTGGTGATTGTCCTATTCCCCAAGTTGAATCTGTGGTGTCTCCAATACGCCAATTGTTATCAGGACTTCTATAGTCAAGAGTTCGAATCAACTGGGCTAAGCGAATCATTGGTTCTCGATGCTTTCCTGCAAAGGAATCATTTTTGGAAGGCATCTGACGTGCTTCTTTATCAAGTAATATGGCCTTAATGACATTTTTTAATTCACCACGTTTTTCACCATTAACTCCATTAAATGCATTGGCAACTCTCGTAATATATTCGGGACTTGGGTTACTACAGACAAAACGCGTATTAACTGTTTGCCAATGAATGGACCTACATTAGGGTGATTGAATAGTATTTTAAGAGCTAATTTAAGTGATTCTAAACCTTGGGTTCCAGCTGGAATGGTAATACCTAGGAAACTTTTCTCTAATAAAGAATGATTTTCTTCTACCAGGTACATAGGTTTATTTGATTGCTCAGTTGTGTAGGTTGCTGTCCATCCAGTAAAGACCCTGGCCAAGTTTCTCACGGTTTCGTTATTATAAGTATCGATTGGCTCGCCATTAGCATTCAATTTACGAGAACCGTCTAAATTTAATTCATATAGACCAATCGTAAATAACTGCATCACTTAGCGAGCAAAATTTTCATCAGGTCGTCTACCCTGAGCATTTCCTTTCAAATTACCTAGTATTCCCAGCATATCTCCTAGAGGGACACTTAGGGTGACATCAAATAGTAAGTCGTAAAAGTTACCAAAAGCATGCTTTTGGAGAAGGTCCATGAAATGTGCCATAAATAGAGGCTTAGTCTTCACAGAAATACAATTCTCAGAATTTACGACAAATATTTCTGAGAGCGCTAATGTCACACGTTGCTGGAGGACATCATCTCCAGTAAGTATGCTTTGCCACATAATATTCGAAATAGAGTCAGTGTGTATGTAAGAAGGATAATCTTTTAAGCGTAATTGACTAGCAAATTTGTGTCGATATGGTTTGGGAGCACTACTAAATTGATTATTAATCCATTCTTCATAACCTAATTTTTTTAGGTTATTTATATAATCTTCGCGACCCCCAAAACCTGCTTGAGATAAAAATCGAGATGCTTGTCTATCAGATATATGTTTATTAAGTGAGTTTCCTGAAATTTGAGTACCCTCTTCAATTATTCTAATATCAATCTATTAAACGAAACTTTTAAAGTCTCTTTCTATTTGCTCTTTCAGTGTAGTTAAGTATTTTTATAAATCAAAATCACACTTTGATTTTAAGATTATTTTTTAGAATTAACTCGGCGAAATCACTAGAATAACAGAGTAATATTATTGGGCACCAGTAGAGGAAATTCCATCCCCACATCCACTGGTTAACAAGATGGAAGAATATTAGGAGGAGTCCCCACCAAACTCTATTTTTTCTAAAGAAGAATGCGCAGACTGCACTGCTCTCTACAATAATGACACTCCATTGTGAGAATATAGCAAAACGAGTGGAGTTAATAATTAAGTCATTCAAATAATTATCTTGGCCCCACATATGAACCCACAATTGTAGCGATATTCCATTAGACCAGCCGAGACCACTTTCTAAAAATTTTGAAAATCCTGCCCAAGAATGATTTATACCGATGACAAAAACTAGGAGATCAATGCACCATCTAGGTCCTGATATATCTAATTTAATTCCATTTGGAATAGAAATTGAATTCTTAAGCTCTTGTGAATAAAATTGGTAATAAATAGAGAAAATTAAAAAAAGCATTGGGACTAGGTGAATTGAGTGTCTTTCTGCGCCAGGTGAGTTTTCAAAAATCATACTTGTAAATAATAAGTAAGAGAGGCTCGTTAACCAACCAGTAAATGGTGTTAACAAATTGAGTGACCATAGTCCTCCTGCAACTAGGAAGACAATACGAGAGTAATCAAAAATGATTGGGTTTGAGAGGGCTTCTCTAAAAAAATGACCTATTAGTGTTGCTGGAACGCCAATCTCACCTACGGTTGGAAGTTTTTCATAAAATATAATTGAACAAGTCGATAGGTAACATACGATCAAACAGAGGTGCAAGTAGAAGAGATTTGTGTTTTTAAAAAAATAGTGCTTGAGAGTATTATTCATTTTCACTGCTTTGAATAAGTATAGACTCTGTACTTATTAATTTAACTTTCTCATCTTTAACACCATAAACTTTTTGTATTATTGTTATTGGGATCATCTCAGGTGTAGCATATTTAAGAATATGTTCTTTTAACTCGTTTTGATTAAGTTTTTGATCAAACTTATCTAGTGTAAATGGCTTGATCCGAGCATAAGGTTCTCTTGGACTCATGCCATAATAATTTCGCTGCAATTTTATATCTCTTAAACTTATCGGGCGTCTTTTGCTGTCAAAGGCCTCATATTCCACATAAGAAAGTGTTTTTCCGGTAAAGAGTTGAAAAGAAGAGTAGGGAAATAGCTCTGATTTTAATAGGGGAATAAGAATATGAGAAAGTAGTACGAAACTAATAATTAGTGCTTCAACAGGAAAGAGTTTACTTGAAGTATCTTGACTATCTTCCATTATCATAAATATTTAGCCTATTTTTTTTCAAAATTGTAACTCATTCTAAAATAAATCTCACTCTATTTTGATCCATTTCTATACACCTTCTGTCATTAAACGGTACTTTCACATTAATTTTAGTCCAACAACTTATGACTATTTAGGGTAAGTATACGGAATTTGAATTATAAAAGAGCTTTAGTTCATCTTATATGCATTGATCCAGACAAAGAAGACCCTTATAATTACAGTCATGCTTAGTTCACAGAAAATAGTGCCAACGGCTACTTTGGAGAAACCTGTAGGCCAATCCTTGCAGTGGTTTCGCTCGAATACTTGGGATAGCTTTTGGCTTCAGTGTGTTTACTGGATATTGCCACTTGCGACAATGATTTACTTTTCAATAGGGGGAGATACTCTTTTATTTATCGTTGCGAGTATTTTTGTACTTGTTAGGTTGGCCCATGGTTATTTCTCTACTTATATGTGTGTGGCCCATCCTGCTTATAGGGAAGTGGCCAAGAAAAATATTTGGCGCTTTTATGGTATACCTGCCCTCATCACTCTATTTTTTGTCATCTATTTTTTGTTGCCACAAACAATTTTTCCTCATGACACCTATTCTCGTTTAGAGATCTATTACTTTTTTGCCTTCCCTTATATATATGTTCACTATGCCGGACAGCATATTGGGATCCTGTCGGTCTATCGAGCCAGGGCAAAGCAAGAATTGTCCCCTTTTCATAAGAAATTCGATAAAATCTACTGTCATGTTGTAACGAGTTTTACTCTGACCGCACTAAACTTAAATAACTTCTATGATCACAAGTTAGGCGATTTTACTTATGGGCAATTATTTCTTACGCGTTTTATAAATTGGAATGCGATTGCATGGGTAATAGTCGTCTCGATGACTGTTTTATATATCTACCTCGAACTTAAAACTAGTAGGAGGTCCTATCAAAAAATATTTTATGCGATTTCAATTTCCTTATTGTCTTTAGTCCTTACCCTTGATGATTTTCTGTTCGCATGGATACTTGTTCACATGCAACACTACTTCTCTCATTTTGGGTTATGTGGTCATATCCTTAACAAAATTGACAGCAGTAATAATAAAAAACAAAATAGTTCGCCTTTACTTAAGCATTATGGAATCCTTGTCTTTATATCTGTCTTCCTTGCCGTTATCCACTATCACTACCAAATTGTTGGTTCCGTAAGTGGTCGCTATGATAGAATATTTAAAGACATTATTCCTCTTGCAGATGCCAATAGTACTATAAGGCTGTTGATCTTAGGCCTTTTCGTGGGGCTTGGTATTTGCCACTATTACTATGATCGGTTGGCATTTAAAATTTCTGATCCTGAAATAGGTGCTGTCTTAAAAAAGTATCTATAAAAATCTTTCTTCGTCTAAAGCACTTTATTTGAATTCAATGAAGTATCCCAAATCTATAAAATTAGATAAGATAAGATTGTGAATGATTTAATACGAAATTTTCAAGAAAAATTAATCCAACCTGTTTCAAATCGTTGGACTCTTGTCACTATATTTTCCATCTATACACTTGGTCTTTATCGTCTGCTTTTTAAATTAAACATCAAAGAAGCAGGGGGGTGGGAAGCTCCAGCAACATTTTATGGTGAACTTTATTCTTGGGGTCTATTTTCAAAAGAATTCTTCCACTCTTCAGAAGTTATTAAGTATTATAGTGCACTCTTTATTATAGCGATTCTCTGTTGGTTAATTTTATACAAATGGAGAAGTCTATTTTCTTTTATAATTTTACTATTCTATATCCTTGCCTGTAGTCATCATTTAGAAAATATATCAAGGGCGTCTTCTCATACTGGGAATGTTTTAGGCTTATCTATGCTACTTATATGGCTTGGACATCTATGGGGTTTTAAAGATATTAATGAAAGGAGTCTTGTTAACTTCTCCTTAAGAAGCACAACCCCTTTCGTTGTGCCTTACACGATTAGATGCTTTCTTTTTATTGTTTACACTGTTTCTGGTTTTTATAAGATTACTCAATCGGGTCTAAGCTGGGTAAGCTCTGAAAATATACAGGTTTATCTTCACTACTTTGCCCTCTCTAAAACCGGACTGGTTTCACTTGCTCTTGAATCAGCCAATTTTTCTTTGGTGCTTGGAGTGAGTATTTTATCTTTGGAGTGTTTTGCGTTTTTAGGAATCTTTCATAAGTGGTTGGCCTATGCACTTGGGGTTTCTTTTATTATGTTTCACCTTAGTGTTACTTATCTCTTTGGTTGGACCTTCTATTCTCACGTTGTCCTATTAGTATTAACCGCTACTCCGCTTGCTGGTTATTTGATGAAGAGTCAGAAAGACAGAAATCTTCAGACAAGCTAGTTCCGAAAGCTCCTAGGAGTCCTTGCTGATACCTTTCAATGACAAAGCATAAATTCTCTTCACTTCCTAATTGTCTCATTTTAAGTTTTATAAAATCTAAGTCATAACTTTTACCAAAAGAGATAAGAGTCTTTTTATAGGAGCGCCCAATAGGGAGGTCCAAAGGTATGCCAAAGTATTGCGAGTTAATATTTCTTTCTTTCAAGAAGATTTCAGCCTTTTGATCTAGGCCTTTCACAAGCATATATGAATCCCACTTCTCAGAAAGCATAGGGTAAACGCTTATGGGGAATTTCTCCGTAACAAACCAAGGAGTAAAGGCAATCACCAATAAGATTACAAAGGAGGAGAGGATAAGTTTGTTCGAGTCTTCTTTCATACTTTTGATATTTTACACCAACAAAATGCTATTCGGTGAGTTTCATTTTATTGGTCAATTTGTCCCAAGGTAAGAAGACTAGGTACACTGGCGCCAAAAACCAGAAGAAGTTGATCTTCATTGTTATATAGATAAGGGTTAGAAATATTAGAGAACCCCATACATAAAACTTTTGAGTCTTTTCCCAGAATAGGCACACAGGAAAGGTGATTTCAAAGAATACTGTACACCAAGTCAAAATTTTACAAAGCCAAAAATTATTAGCAATCCATAATCCAGGAGTAGCATCAAAAAGTAAGTAATATTGAAGAAACCTATACCTTGTCGTTTCTCCATCCAGCCACTGCCAACCACCATTATGTATTTTGCCTAGACCTGCTCCGTAAAAGAACATGGCCAGGTAGAGAATGATGAGCTTGCGGACGGGGAGATTTCCTTTATTAAAAGAAAAGTAACAAAGAGTGATCGTTAAAATTGTCAGGTAGGCGACATGTTGGTCGTGCCAATTGAGGATATTCATATTTGGCGCTTGAACGAGCCAATACGAAACCAAATGAATGGGAAGTAGCACCTTAGGCTTAAACCAAAAGAGAAGCCCTGAAAAAAAGTAAATATAGAAACCAACTAGAGAATATTTCGAATATAGATTAGCTAAAGTTATTGAATCAAAATTAATATAACCTGTTTGATGAAGTTGTTGGAAATAGGGAAAGAACATAAAATGGAGGACCATGTATATGGGCATAAAAACCAAAAAGAACATCTGAACTTCTTTCTTTGTTAATGAACTAAACATTAATTTCTCTCATAAATGCGTTTTTTATCGAAGAGCTTACCATTCTCCTGAATATATAAATGGAATTCATCTACCGCGTAAATATTCTTACTTTCAAAATAATTAATTAATTTCTGAGGCTCTGCTTGGTATTGATGAATTTGATACGATATTTCTCTCGTTCTTTCGTAGAGGATGCCTTCTTCTTGATAATGACGATCTGTCTTCTTTAGTTTTACTCGATAAAACTTTTGACCATGGATATTCAAATAGGTTTCAAAGACCCCATGATCCGAAAAGGGAAAGAATTTAAGATGATTCATTGTGAAGATTGTCTGCATGATAATGGCCACCAAGCAAAATAAGGACCATCGATGTTTTTGTAGTATAGATCTCACCCAATCATTTTATCGTTAATTACATTGGGCAACAATAAAATTAAATTTAGAAATCACTTATCTCGTCTACTAGTTCTGGGTTTTCAATGAAAACATTGGTGTTGTGTTGAAAATCAAGGATGCGTTTATGGCGCTTGAGCTCAGTGCTGTCGACTGGGTCTTCTTGGTGCCACCTCTTTAAGACTTTTTCTTGAGATTGATCAATCCTATAATTGTAGCGGATGGAGAAGTAGAACATGGCCCTCGCAATATCACCTTTGTGATGATCAGGTGGTTCAAAGCAGGTAACTCCTGAGGAGTCTTTTCCCATCTTGCTGCCGTCTCCCGCCCACTTTGCCGTATTAACTTTGCAGAAGGGGAAGTTTGATCGAGTTGAATTGATGCTACTTGTAGTTGGAAAGAGGTGGTGAAGGTCGCTCTTAGCTGTTCCACGTGCGCCGAGAGACTGAGGCCATGTATGCTCAACATTCATAATCTTATGACTGGGAACTTTTGATACTCTCAGGCATTTATTATTTGAATAAACACAGCAAACTTGACCCTGATCATTGTCTAGTTTTTGAAAAATTGTTTTTCTTGCGCGGTCGTACCCCAGGGAGTCATGGTTTTTGGAAACGATTTCTCGAAGTTCAGATTTTAGGTTTTTAAGGTTGAGGCGGGTGAGTTGGTTAACTTGATGTGGAGTTAACAGTGCTTTGGCCTGATGGGTAAAACAGAGCGCTAGAATCAAAACCATAACTGCGTTTTTAAAGATCATCATGAGCTAGCTCCGCATTAAAAAAGGGTGGTTTTTTATATCGGCCAGTAATTCATTTGAAAACTTTTTCACAATAGAATTTGTTTTCTAGGGTTTTTTTCTTTCAAAGTAGCAATCAAATTGAGGGGCCAGAGCTTTTACAAGTTCACCATTTAAAAGCGTGTAAAAGACGCTGCCCTTGTCTGTTTTAAGGGACATATCTGATTCGTCATAGATTATTTCAAATTCCTTAATATACTTTCTAATTGTGTCATCGCTGGGGTTGATTTCGTCTGCTTTAGGAATCTTTTGGTATTTGGCAAAGCCATCAGAGTCTTCTTTATAAAAGACGAGTTTTTCAAATGATTTTTCTGCACTGTCCTCAAGAAAAACTCTTAGTCTGTATACTTCCTCACCTTTTTTAAAGTGAATATTTCTGGCCATTCTAGAGGTGTTAGAGGGATTAACGGTAAATATGTGTTTCTTGAGTTTTGGGCAGTGCTCTTTAAGTTTTAATATCAAGAGCGCAGAGTCTAGATCATTTATATTTCTCGTCTCATTGGCCACGGCAGAATTTGTTTTGTACTGCATTGCCTTAACTTCTTCTTGGGCCACTAATTTAATTTGGGTTGGGTCAGGCCTTTTCCACAGAAAAAAGAAGCAAAGAGTTATAAGAAGAACTATGACACATAGTGGGAAAATCATTTTTTTATTCAAAAGTTTTCCTTACGTCTATCTTATATTTTTATGACGCAAATCATGTTTCGTTGACAGACAAGCAAGGCCTGTCATACCACGTCTTTAGTAATCCACAATAGCTTCATTCAAGAGAGAGTCATGAAAATAGCTGCCCAATTTATTTTCCCATCTTTTTTAGTTCTATTCTTTTTCATTATGGCCCCGACCCAAGCGAAAGTTTGGCAGGCGACTAATTCTTGGTCTCTCGACTGGGAAAAGAAATATTCCAAGTGGGTGACTACTAACAAGGTGAAAAAGACAATATTCACTGACCGTAATAGTCCTTACTACGGAATTAAAGCAGATTGTGCTGATGCCAGTTATGCTCTAAGGGCGATCTTTAGTTTGGAGAATTCTCTACCCTTTAAGGTGAAAAATCCATCAGGAGCTCGCTCTGGATATGGAACACTTAATAACGATACTAATAAATTTGATTCAGCTGGTTCTTCGAAGAGAAGGCTTGTTGCCCTCGTCAATTACCTTGGTGATGCGGTGGGGACAGAGCATTTAAATTATCACGATACATTACCCGTAAGCATAAAGAGCATCGCTCCTGGTATGCTCTTTACTTATAAAATTAAAGGTCGTTTTGGAAAAAGTATTCGTCACTCTTATAATATCAAAGAGGTTACTCCTACTGGGGACTTCGATGTTATCTATGCAACTCAGGCCATCGCAAAAGAAGGTTTGCCTCTTAATCTAAAACAGGGTTTTGCATTTTCAAATGCACCACAGACTGTTTGGGGTTTTAAAAGATTTAAGTGGCCAGAACTTTTAAATGAGTCTGTAAGTTCATACCCACAAGAATTCGGTTACTCCCAAGAACAATTTAGCTTATCTCAAAATTTAGGTGCTCGAGGATTCTTTAGATACGTAAAGAAGGTTTTAAAAGTAACAGATCAAACACCTGAGCAACTATTGGAATCAAAGTTAAAAACACTTTGTCGTGCGGCCAATGATCGGATTGAGTATGTTAATCAAGGGGTAGCCTTCCATCGTCAGTCTCGAAGAAAGTGCATGAATTATGCTGACTATGATGCCTACTCAACACCTTCTCGCGATAAGTCTCTTCTGAATGATTTCGAAAACCTCTTTTATGAGATGAAAGATATTGAGCAAATGGGCCTTGTTGGTGAAGTTGATTATAGTTATTGGGATCTTCTCGTTAATATTCGTTCTGGTATGCGCCAAGGTGGAGATCGAACTTTGGACCGTGAACTTTCAAACGTCTGTTCAATTAACTATCGCCAAGGAGTGTCTATTCACCTTGGTGAGCTTTTTAGAAGAATAAATGCCGGTCTTTTAAGCTCTCACCCTAATGATGAAATGGAACAACGGTGGGGCGAAACTTCACGAGGCAAAACCCGTTGTAAGGCTTGGTACTAACAGCCAGATCCCCGAGGGGGCTCAACTTGGGCCCTGCACTTTGGACTACCTTGGGGACACTTTAGTCTCAGGTGATAATGAGTTTTGTGAACTGTATTTTCGATGCGAAGACGTCTTAAAACTTCAGCGTGAGAATTTATTTCATTAAGTCCTTTCGCTACAATGCATATTTCACGTTTAATAGCACCATCAACTAAAATTCTACTAACATCATGATTTTCTACAAGATACTTAAACGCCTCCCAATTCCTACGAGAGTGAAAGTTATTATTAAGCCTACCTGAACGAACAAAGTATTCTGACCATTCTGTGTTTGTTGGAGACTGTGGTGTTTCATTGATGCGATAATATACGATGTCTGCATCTAGGCCATTTTGGTGGCTTTTGTGACGACTGATTTTACCACCATTTTTGGCAGACATATCCCCGACTTGCACGGGTTCAATGGAAGGGTAGAGGTTAAGCATATATTCAGAAAGCCCCTCAAGGGCGCGACCGAGTTCGTGAGTTCCATAGATTTGTCCGCGGTTTCTAAAAAGCTTAACTAGAGATTGTGAGGTTCTAAAGTCATCTATGCTGACACTATTATTAAGGCTTCCAGAGCTATAATAGCCAATGGACTCACTGGCGTGAGTATTGCCAATAAATAGAATGCTGAAGACGCAAGTAAGAGTAATAAAATAGAGTACTTTCATACAATGACCTCTCTTTTTTTAAAACAAACTTATTCTTAAATTATAGAGGTTTTAATACTCATTTCTAGAAGGCATATGTTTACTAGTGAGCATCTAAATGGCTTTCCTGAGCGTTTTGGTCTCTATTCAAATGAAGAGAATCATGTATATTAGGGAAGTATTCGAAATTAAGTTTTACTGAGGATTATCAATGGATTCCTATAATCTTGATGGCAAGGACTTTATACCTCTATGCGACCTACTGAAAGTTTTAGGTCTCTGCCAAACAGGGGGTCAAGCGAAGCTTGTAATTTCTGAGGGAGAGGTAACTGTTGATGGTGAGCAGGAACTTAGAAAACGTTGTAAGATTCGTGCCAATCAAGTCGTTGAGTTTGCTGGTCAAAAAATAAAAATTCTAGAATAGTCATAAAGAAATGAAGAACAAAAAGGTACGAAAAGAATTTACAGAGAATATGCTAACACCAGATGATAGTGGTGGGCATATCAATTGGTTTCCTGGTCACATGAATAAGGCCGTTAAAGAGATCAAAAAACGTCTAAAAATGGTTGATATTGTTTTAGAGCTACGAGACGCTCGCTCACCTTTAGTGACAGGTAACTCTCTTGTGACTGAGGCGATCGGTGAGAAGAGCCGGATGATTATCATTAATAAGAGTCATTTAGCTGATCCTGCAATTCTCTCACAATGGGATGTTTGGTTTAAAAAACAAGAAACTCCTTTTCAATTCATTCATGATTTTGATCAAAGCACACTTCAAAATATTATTTCAGAAGCGAAGAGAATTATACAAAATAGAAGGCTTGAATCGAATCCAGATATTGATGAAAAGAAAGTCATACGTATGATGATTTTAGGATTACCAAATACTGGTAAATCGACGCTGATTAACAAATTAGCGAAGAGAAAGGCGACCAAAGTTGCTGATAAACCCGGGCAAACAAGAACCCAGCTTTGGGTCAAAGTAGCTCTTGGAATAGAAATATTGGATACACCAGGAGTGATGCCTCCAAAAATTATTAAGTATGAACATGGTCAATGGCTAAGTGCTCTTCATGCAATTCCTGATAATATTGTTACACCAGAGATTCCTGCCAGTTATATCATTGAGACCCTTCTTAAAAAGGAGTCTTCCTTCCTCAAAGATTTATATCAGTTCAAGGATCTTAAGGTTGATACTTTGGGTGCCATCAATCATATCGCCGAGATTAGAGGCTGCTTATCTGCAAAAGGTCAGTACGATTATGAAAGAGTTTATAAAATTATATTAGGTGACTTTCGCAGCGGGAAGTTAGGTCTAATGAGTTTTGGAGTTCCACCGGTATTATAATGATGAATGAAACCCCTCGTCCCAATAACCTTTTGAAACTTAAAAATTTTCCAATGCCTTATGGTAAGTACAAAGGCCTTAAGCTCATTGACCTTCCAGAGCCCTATGTTGTGTGGCTCTATGAGAATAATCTCCCAACTGGAGAGCTGGGAGCTTTATTATCTGAATTGTATGAGATTAAGGTTAATGGTCTAGAGTCTCTTATTAGAGACTTATAGCTTTATTAGAAGTTTCCGGTGAGATTCTCGACTTCAATAGTAATTCTCTCGTCATCATTTCCCAAATAAGTAAGACCTTCTTCAATTGTACAACTTAGGCGCATGCCTCTTTCAACAAATCTATCAATAGGTCCATTTTCCAATATTTTGACGAAATAAACGAAAACCTTATCTTTTGGAATTTTGTTCTCTATTTTTTTAAACCAATCTAGAGAAGTATTAGGGTGGGTTGTGAAAATAGAAACTCTCTTAGATTTTCCAGCAGCTTGCTTAATACGTTTCTCATCTGGTTGACCTAACTCTATCCAGTGAACAATTTCACCGGTCATATCTTTTTGCCAAATTTCTGGTTCATCTTTAGTGCTTAAACCCTTTGTAAACTCTAGATCTTCATGGGCACAGTGACAAAAGGCCACAAGCCTATTCATTAGGCGCGCTTCACTTTCAGAAGGGTGCTTGGCCATGGTGAGATTAAAGTCTTGATAGGAATGTGTATTGAGATTTGAAATATTCAAAACAACTTTGTAAATGGATGCACCAATCGCCATCTTTAAAACCTATTTGTTGAGTTTAGTAAGTATATTATTAAGTGAATTGGCAAATGCCGCTTTATCTTTAGTTCCAAATGGTGCCGGACCACCTGTGTTGACTCCACCGTCTCGTAACTCTTGCATGAAGTTTCTCATGGAGAGTCTCTCACTTATATTTTCCTCGGTATAAAGCTCACCCCTAGGGTTAATGGCAATGGCCTCTTTTTCAATAATAAGTGAGGCCAGGGGAATGTCTGCTGTAATAACGAGGTCTCCATTTTCAACGCGATCAACTATATAGCTATCAGCAACATCGGCTCCTTGATCGACTTGTATCGAGCTTATGAGCCCTCCATGAGGAAAGCTCATGTAACTATTGGCAACCATGACGACTTCAATCTTTAACTTGAAGCTAGCTTTAAAAACTACTTCTTTTATGACTTTTGGGCAAGCATCGGCGTCAATCCAGATTTTCAAAAAATATCCTTAGTTTCATTATCAACAGGCTCCTATTATACCAATGACTGACCTCATAAGTTGAGGATAATCTGCCTCACTGTTGGCCTTTGTTTTACACATGGACCTGATAATTTCAAAAAGAGTTGTCTTTTATTACCTGTGTTATTATATCAATGATTAAGGTGATTTTTGAGGAAAGTTAATTGAATAAATCCGGACGCCCTATTTCCACTATTATCCTGAGTCTTCTATGCTGTCTGATAACTTTGGGAGTAGGGGTTTTTGATTCATCTCTTTATAGTTTTGATGGCAGCCCATTGATCTGGCTGAGCTTTATGCCTGAGTCTCCACTGAGAGCATACGGACTCTCTTTAATATTCTCGCCCTTTTTACACTTAAACATGCAGCACTTATTAACTAATCTATTCTTTTTTATCCCTATTAGTATGATGATTGAGAAAAAAAAAGGGAGCTTCCACGTAACCTCTCTATTTTTCGCCCATCACTTTCTTGTCTTGATTTTCCTCACCCTCGGGCATTTCTATTTTAATTTTGAGGGGGCAGGCTTTTTAGGTATAAGCCATATTTTAATGGGGCTCATTACCTATTGGAGTGTTAGGAATAGACACTACTGGCCGTTGTTGGTTCCGGCGCTCTTTTTATCGGTAGGCGCGTTCCAAGGTCAGGCGGCCTTAACTCTCTTGGCCCACACTTTTGGAGTGATCGCAGGACTTGCTTTATTTATTGGCAGACGTCTTCGGTGAAGTCTTTGCTTTTAAGGCCCTAATATTGCCACTATAATCCGATACTAACCAAAGACCATCTTTAATCGTTACATCAGCATAAGTGTCTTTCCATTCACCCTCATCATCTTTGGGGTTCCAATGGAAAATGACCTTTCCATTATTAGCGTTTAGAACAAAGAGGCCTTTATTAATTGAGGGATAGACCACACTATTTGTTCTTTCATCAAAAGCGGCACCAGCGAATGAGGTGCCTTCAATTTTAGAGTTAAAGCACCACATATTCCTTCTTGCTGAAATATCAAAACGACAAACTTTTCCTTTCATAGATGTATATAGAATGGAGCCGTCTAAGGCCTTGGGCGTTGAGACTAATGGCTCAGTCGTATGAATGCCTGCCGTGTGTTCACCGGTTAATTTATTAAGGCATACAATATGTCCTCTCTTACTTGGGAAATAGATTTCCCCTGTTATGTAACAGACATCTTCTTTGACTATAACAGGTCTCATCCAGCTAGATGCCGGAAGTTCTATCTTCCATTTTTCTTCCCCCGTCTTAAAGTCTATGGCCGCGGCATAGGTTTTATTTTTAGAATCATCGCCTTTTTCGCGACCTGTTCCAAGGTAAACCAATCCATTACTATCAGCGACGACAGCAGCATCCATATGCCCTGAGTTATAATGCCATTTTGGTTTCATCGTAACAGGGTCAACGGCATGGAGTCCGTCGCTTCCAGAGACTACGAAGAGAGTATTTTCTGAGGCGTAGGTTGCAATAATGGCCTGTCCTTCTGTGTGCCCTAAGGTTTGATAATGTCCTTCGAGTTTTCCGGACTTTAAATTGAAACGATAGACCCTAGCATGGTGGGTGTCATGGGTTCCTTCTCCTACGTAGAGGTAGTTATTCCAAATGGTTATTCTAGGCGATACCATCGTTCCGGTATAAAAAGTTCTTAGAAGTTCGCCAGTTTGTATATCTAGCTCACTTATTACTCCTAGCTTATTGCCACTGAATACTCTTCCATTACTGACAATCGCCGAACGAAAGGCACCCGCACCCGTCTCAATCTTCCATTTTTGTTCGACATCAGAAATCAATGAAACAGACTCAGACCGAGTGTAAAAATGGGATTGATTTGTTTCTACATTTGTATACTTGTGGCCACTTACTTTGGTGCGAGAGTTCATTTCTCTTTCAATAGTTGAGAGGAGCTTGGGGTAGTTCTTCCACCATTTTATTCCATGAAATCCACCTAGGATTAAAATGTTAAGGACAAAAGCCGTCACAAGAATTTTCGGTTTTAATAAAAGCTCTAAAAGTTTTCTTGGACCTTCAAGTTTTAATTGGATGCCAAAAAGTCCTGCAATAAAACTTGCTACGACAGATATCGCGACACTAACGATTGTCAGCGGAATCATGACTGTTGGAATAATCATGGGAACTAGTTGATCAGGCGTTGTCATTTTTAACACTCCCATGGTTGCCATCAATTAGTATGAGGTCATTATTTTTTAAAATAGTTGTCGCTCTAGGAAGCTTAACAGCGGGAAGTCCCATTTCTCTGGCGACAATAGCACAGTGACTTAAGACTCCTCCTCGCTCAACAATGACTCCTCGTGACCTTGTCAATAAAGACGTCCAGCCAGGGTCAGTTGCTGGGGCTACCAAAATTGCATCCTCAGGCCATGTTGAAAAATCTACTTCTGATGGGTCATTAACAATGCGAACATGACCTTTAACAATACCTTGGCTTAACGGGACTCCGCGAACATTACCAAGTTCAGTATCCTTATTATCGAGGTGTTCAGTTAAATCTTTTTTAAGAAGAACGTCTGGTAAATAAACTGATTTGTAAGCATTCAGTTCTTCCTTTCTCTCTTTAATGATGGATAGAGCGACTTTTAATTCTAATTGCCCTTCTATTAAAGAAGTTATCTCCTCTATCGTAAGTTGAAAAATATCATTACCAACATTCAATCTACGACCAAGCTCGAGTGCCGTGTAACGAATGTGAGCATAGGGTCTTAATATTTCCATTTTCCATTGTTCGCGTAACTCGAGTAAGTCCTTAAGAAGACGCCACTCTTCCTTAACAATAGACTCTTTAAAAGATTTAAAGGAATTGATCTCTGCCTCAATATCAACTTTGCTGTGTAAAACTTCAATATTTTGGCCACCACTGCCAAATGCATTTTCAGATAATTCTTGCCAACGAGGATGAGAGAGTTCGAGCTCACCGGGGCCTCGATGACCAAAGCGAGAAAAAAAGAATTCTCTTTTATTTGGATTCAGCTGGGCCTTAGCAAAGTAGCGATTCATTTCATAGGTGGCAGTCTTTAGTCCTGCACCCATCCAGCGTTGAAGAGTATCCTCAACTTTATCTTTTCCAACAATGCCTCCAAGAATTGTTCTCAGACTTTGATGAGTGGCTTCAATTAGGACAACTAGAACGAGTGGCCACTTTAATCTAATCTTCGAAAAGTTATCCACTTCTTTCTTAAAAACGGCGAGTACTTCTGACGTCTGCCATTCTCTATAAAGCGTACCATCTTGGGGATGTTGCATTTTATCTTTGTATTCAATAAGCTCTTTTCTTGATTTCTCAATCCATGTTCTTCTATTGGCCGACATATTCCAGCCTACCTGAACCATTTTCCATAGGCTTTTTGGTGTATTGAGAATTCCTGTCGTGGAAACTTTTCGCCAATCAAACTTTAAGTGAGGTCTAGGCAATGGATCTATTCGATAGGGGATAGGGCCAAAATAGAGAGGAACCATTTTTGTCATATTGACATAGGCCCGGCCAAATAACTGGTCCAAGATGGATTCATGGGGAGAGTATTCTCGATCACTAAATCCTAAATAACCAAGTTCATGAAGCGAGTTATCAAACGCACCTCCGGGAGCAAAGGCCCTCTTCCAAACTTCATAGGTTAGTCGACTTGGTTGACCGGTCCATTCTGCAAAAGTTTGACCATCCCACCACGTATCTTCACCTGCAGAGGTCTCAATTCTTTTGCGCTCTTTATTAAGAAGTTTTTTTTGGAGAGTTTCACTTCTTGCTGAAGTTATCGGGCGTGCTTGTAAAAGAAATAATTCGTTGGATTTTCCTATCGCCCATTCCATGTCTATTTTTTGGTCCAAAGCCTTTTCAACTCTTTCACCAAGCCTAAAGACTTCTTTAAGAGTCTCATTGTCTATCGGGCCATGATGCTTTTGCTCATCTAATTCAGTTTTTGAGGCCTGGAACGGATCGACTTGGCCTGAGACCAATGCTTCTCCTAAGCCCTCAATATATTCGAGAACGGCGCCCTTCTCGGTGTGGGTTGGATTTACACTAAAATAAACGCCTGCATATTGGGCATCCACCATAACTTGGAGGAGCACATTCATTGGAATTTCAGCCTTTTCACCTATGAAGTATTGGCGGTAACTTTGGGAGGCCTCTCTATCTACTGATGCAAAACAAGCATGTATAGATTCTTTTAAGGAATCAAAGTTATCAATATTAAGAAAGGTTTGGTTCTGGCCAGCAAAGCTCATCTCCTCTGAGTCTTCTCCGTAGGCGGAGGAGCGCACAGCAAGAGGCAACATGTTTTGCGCTTGCCACCATGATTCTATCTTGTCCCAATCTTCTGCTTGAGTGGGAAGATGGGAGAGGATCAGCCCAGCTGGAACCGGTAGTCCATTTTGGCTCATTATTGCCAGTATATACGCCTTAGATCCTACTTGCTTTGCATCAAGCGGAAGCTGGTTGAAGTCTACAATCATGATTTATCCTTTATTTGAATGGAGGATAGCAAAAATACTTACTAAAAAGACTGATTTAACTCAGCTTTTAAAATTTATACTATGCTGATGCTTAGGGGTAAGGAACGCCAGAGATCAAGGTTTTATTAAAATTTTAATCTTTAGTAATACAAAATAAAAATGCAGTAGCGAGGACTCTATGTACTTCGAGTTTTTCGGATATTTTTAGATAGGCTGAACGTTGACCTTTAAAAAAGTGTTGTATAAGTCACAAACGGTAGGTAACCTGCATCATTTATGTTTTATATTCTATATAATGAAGAGATTTATCATCTGCTTTAAGCAGTAAATATTTGATCTTAATAAATATAAATGCTTTTTGTTTGCGGGTGTCCCTATGATCTTTGATATCAAAAAATTTGAAAATATAAATGTGAAAACAGAAGTGCTCTCTGGTCTAACTGTTGCCTTGGCCCTTGTTCCTGAAGCGGTGGCTTTTGCCCTGATTGCCAATGTTGCGCCTCTTGTTGGGTTATATGCGGCCTTTATTGTTTGTTTAATTACTTCTGTGTTTGGTGGCAGACCTGGAATGATCTCTGGTGCTACTGGCGCTCTTGCAGTCGTGATGGTGGCCTTAGTTAATAAGCATGGGGTTGATTACTTATTTGCTACGGTTGTATTGATGGGAATTATTCAAGTTGCCGTCGGACTACTAAAGCTTGGAAAGTTTATCCGCTTAGTTCCTCAACCAGTAATTTATGGCTTTGTTAATGGTCTCGCGATTGTCATTGGCTCGGCCCAGTTTGCTCAATTTAAAACGACTACGCCTGATGGAGGAGTTGAGTGGCTCTCATCGACGCCGTTGGGGATTATGCTTTCACTCGTTGTTTTAACAATGGTTATTATTAAATTTCTTCCACGCCTTACAAAGGCCATCCCTTCATCTTTGGCCGCGCTTTTGGTGGTCTCGGGAATTGTGATTTTCTTCAAGTTGGACACAAGAACTGTAGGAGACTTGGCCTCCATTAAGGGTGGTCTACCGGACTTTAGTATTCCTAATGTTCCCTTTAATTTTGAAACTCTAAAGATCATATTTCCTTACTCTCTTATTCTCGCCGGAATTGGCCTTATCGAGTCATTACTCACTCTAACTCTTGTCGATGAAATCACGGAGACAAGAGGAAAGGGCAATAAAGAATGTGTCGCCCAAGGCGTTGCCAATATCACAACGGGATTCTTTGGCGGTATGGGTGGATGTGCGATGATTGGTCAATCAATTATCAATGTAAGCTCTGGGGGCCGATCGAGACTATCTGGGATTGTCGCTGCTCTTTCTCTTTTATCCTTTATTCTTTTTGGCTCTGAATATATTGAAAGAGTTCCAATGGGAGCACTGGTTGGTCTAATGTTTATGGTTTCTATTGGAACATTCGAATGGGGTAGCTTTCGAATTATGAATAAGATCCCAAAAAGTGATGCCATTATTATTGTCGCGGTGACTGTTCTAACAGTTGTCTTCGATTTGGCCATTGCTGTTGCGATCGGAGTTGTTATTGCTGCTCTTGTTTTTGCTTGGGACAATGCTTTAAGGATTAGAGCACGTAAATATGTTGATGATTTGGGTGTGAAGCATTATGAGATCTTTGGACCACTCTTCTTTGGCTCTATTGCTACTTTTCAAGAAAAGTTTGAGCCCAGTGAAGATCCACTAGAAGTCATTGTAGATTTTAAAGAATCCCGAGTTGTCGATCATAGTGCCATAGAGGCCTTAAATCAGTTGACCGAGAGATACTCGAAGGTTGGTAAGAAAATTCGTCTAAAACACCTTAGTCATGACTGCATTAAGCTCTTAGGCAAGGCCGGAACGATGGTTGAAGTTAATATGTATGAAGATCCTGAATATACCGTAGTTGCTGGTGAGTAGGGATAAGTACTGGCTTTTAGTCATGTCCCTTAATTAAGAGTCTGATTGATTCTTTGGTCCAAAAAAATATTGTAAAGCGTAAGCGTTTCTTAAGGTTGTTTAAATCCTTATCGACTTTTGAAAGCTTTCTAAGGTGACGGCGACTAATCTTTCCTTTTCTAGAGCCAAGTCCTGGAACTTTTGTAGAGAGCCGTTTGACGGTTTTTTTTTGGGCCCAATAGTCCAAATCAATATTCATTGGTCTAA
>JAFMBV010000026.1 GCA_017858255.1 Bacteriovoracaceae bacterium | reverse complement strand
CTAGCAGCAGACAGTGGCACAAACGATACAGTTGCCTCTGGTGAAACACTTACTGTAGTCACGTCAACTTGTGAACCAGCATTTGCCTCAATATATCTCTCTTCCGTAATATCAACAGCTGCTTGGTAAACCCAACGAGTCATTGATTTTAAAACACCTAGATACATATTTGTATGGGCCTTAACAATCTCACCTGTATAAGGGTTTGATACAGCAGGTCCATAACCAAGAAGACCGTTAGCAAGTGGATCTTCAATAAGAACAAGTGATGTATAACGAAGGTCACCTGGGCTTACGGCCTTTGCAGGATCAGGTTGCTCAATAAGTTCAAGTTGCACAGGAACATTGGACGCTCGCATCTCACTGTTCATGGTGTTGACAGCTTCTTTTGTGGCCTCAAGGATGTATGAGTTCTTTGGCTTAGAGTACTCTGGAGTTAAGTGGTACTTAACAAAACGTGGTGAGTATTCAGAAACTTCAGTTTCTTTGTCATCTGGAGTACCAGCTTTCCAGCGCTCCATAAAGATTGTCTTATCACGACGTTGACGATCAAAATCATCTGTTAAGTTTCTCTCTTCTCTTGTAAAGAAACCAAACTCATCATGGTCAGTCTCTGGGTAGGCAAGCGCCTTGTAACCAGGAGTTATAATTTTATCAAGACGTACAAGTGAGTAGTATTGACGGACACTAAAGCCATTAGTGTTAAGTTGATCTTTAAAAAAGCTAGAAAGGAAACATGACCAGTTGCCACTATTAACTTTATAACTCTTTTCTACTTCAATATTGATAACACCTGGGCTGATTTCATAATCAACAACTTTTGTGTCACCTTCAGTAAGGCATGAACCATTGTTTAGAGTAAAGATATCTAGTTCGTTGATTTCTCTCTCTTTAATATTTTCAAGTTTAGGAAGGAAAGAAGACTTCTGATACCACTCTAGATCAGTGTTTTCTTCTTCAACATTTGTACACTCTTCATAAGCATCTTCACGACAACGGTAAGACTTGTAATCACCAGGAATTGTTAGAACAGGGTATTCATTGAGGTCGTTATCTGAAAAGCGACTATCTTTTTCAATTTCTCTAACCTCAAGACCTTCTTCAGACCATGACAGGCGCACTAGCTTTTCTTGACCTTGGTAGAAGGGGTCAGCCTGAGTGACATTCATAGGAGTGCCAAGAGTCATTGGAACATAAAGATATTCAACAGGTCTGGTGACCGAGCTGCCATCTTCGAGCTGAACCGTTTCCTCCGTAACAAAATTACTCTTATTTAGGAGCTCAACCTCTTTGTACTGTTCATCGAACGGCTTTTCTTTAGCACAACCTAGCGCCAGTAGGGCAGTTAGGGTGATTAAAATTTTAAAAGAGTGTGTGTTTTTCATAATGTCCCTTCTTCTATTCGCCTTCTTCATTTTTTCTATCTCTCTCTAAACTTAATATTTTTTTAAAAGTTCATGGATAAACTTGCAAAAACACTCGACTTGTCTTCATCAAAAAGCGCGAGGTCTAAATTGTCTTGGTCATATCCATAAGTTCTACCACCGAGCTCATGGCCGAAAGTGAGGATAAGGTTTCTACTATAGTTATAGCCAATACTTTGGCCTAGGAATGTGGAGTTCTCTCCAGCGTCACCTTGATAGTTCCAACCTTGGATATTGGTCATATTCACGTTTAATTCCCACTTTGAACTAGGAAAGTAAGAAGCACCCCAATAATTCATTATGGAAGCCGAGGTGTTTTGACCAAAATTTCTATTGATTTCAAACTCATGAACATTCTTAGTTGCTCGGGTTATACCAATAATTTGAAACTTTGGATTTGGGGGTGTGATGATAAAAAGAAGCCCACCAGAATAAGCACCACGATGACTTTCATTAAAACGTCTCTCGTCGTTTACTGGAGGAGTTACTCTTCCTTGAAAGATAGTCGTTATATTGTCGCCACTAAGAGGCTTGACTACTTTTGATATTTCAAAAAAGGCGGTGGTAAAGCGATCTTCACGCGCACCTGTTAGGTCTTTGTTTCCAGAAACTAAAATTCTTGTATTGAATCCTGAAAATCTGTAGCGAAAGATCCCAGTAAGTGTTGAGTTTGTGTTTGCACGATAATCATCGGCTTCTAGGACTGTGGTGGAGGTCGTGCTTACTAATGTCGCGCCCCACATACGTTTCTGTTTTTTACCAAGCTGGGCCTGCAACTGCGCCGCAGATTGTGCCCAAACAAATGGTGTATATAGAATGGTGATCAGTAATAGATATTTCATTCAAAATTCTCCAACTTATGAGTCTTCTAAATACCCCTAAAGCTGTTAGAAATCTCAGCGATGGTAAAAATAACGCGAAAAATCATATCAAATGTAAGTTATTGTGAGAAAGTTGAGTGTAAAGGTCGGATAATTGGTGTCAGGCTGAATCCATTTTTGTCGGTGCAAAATGGCACCACAGGCTTTCTGGGAGATTTTTAACCTTGTGCGATATATTTTATTTACTAATATAAGCACCAACTTTTCTGACATTTTACCGATAAGAATTGCGTCATGTTAACTGTAAGATTATTGCCATTCATTCTTTTTCTGCTAGTTGGATGCTCGCATCATTCACTTAGTGAAAGGTTTCCTGCTAGTGCTCAGGGGGCATGTTTTTCTGAGGGAAGGCATGTATTAGATCAGCTTCAATCTAAGCTATCACTTAGCCGTGCCATTAAAAGGACAAGGCCTGGTCAAAAAAGCTACGGACGTCCTAGAGTCGATTTACTAAGGAGCCGTTTTAAAGACTGGTCCTTTTCGGAGATCCAAGAGTACCTAGACGCAAGGCCGATTCCTTATGTAGAGAGTCCGGATGGGCTATGGGTTATTCATGACCGCCATCACTTATTCCTAGGACTGGTAAAAAGTAGGGAGACTTTAGAAGATAGATTTCCCGGGAAATCACTCAAGCTAACTTATCAACGATCAGCTTCCTTTAAAGGAAAGGGCTGGCCAGAATATCGTCTTTTCTTGGAAGAGAGTGATCGAATTTATTTGAACTTCAAAGGGCAAAAGATTGATTGGCGAGAGCTTCCCAGTGATTTCCTTTCAATGAAAAAAGATTTCTTTAGAGGAATGGCCTACATCTTAATCAAGGCAGAAATTTTAGAAAAAGTTAATGAGCCTTTTTCCGAATTTAAATGGGCCAATGCTTTGAGAGAAAGGTTTCCAAATCTAAAAAGAAAATGGCGGATAAAAAATATTGAAACAGTTTTTGAAGATGTCCTCAAACACCCAGAGAACTATCCAGGGTTGAAGGGAAGAGTGAGTGATCCTCCAGATCTTGAAGAGGCCATGGATAATATAGAGAATATCGTGGATGACCTAAATTGGCGCTAATGTCTTGAAATGAGTTGAGTCTCCTCCTAATCAAAGAAGCCTAAATCCCTATTTTTATTTAGTTTTAATAAATTTAATTATGATTACTTTGAGTATTTGAATAATCATTTGCTGGTCTCAAAATGAATTAACAAGTACCTACGACCCAGTGACAACAACTCTGGGCAGTTTCTAAGCTAGTTTTAAATGAGTAAAAATCGAGTTTTCAAAAGGTTAGCTTGAAATTTGCATTTTTAGGGTCCTTTGCTAGGGATTATCACCAAAGTTTGAGATAATGAATTCAACAGAGCGAGACGCAGATTTGAGTTGGAGCTAGAGCAGAAGCTGATGAAGTGAAAGTGAAACTAGAGTTGAAGTTGAAAATGTTGAAGTGAAAGTTGAAGCTAGAGTTGAGGTTAAAGTGAAAGTTGCTGTGAAAGTGAAAATTACTGAAAAGCGTTAAGATTTGTGATTCCGTCCGTGTTGTCCTATTTCGTTGTCCGAAAAAAAAGGTCCTCTTATGAGGGCCTTTTTTTATGCAAGTGGTATGATGGAGAGATGACATTGGCACACGGGATATCAATTCTAAGACCTATTATTGCGATTATTTTGGGAACCCTTTACTTAAAGGGAGACTATCTCAATGTTTTGATTGGAATTGTAATAGCGGTTTTTACGGACATATTAGATGGATGGGTCGCAAAAAAACTGAATACGCGTAGCGAGTTTGGTCGTGATCTTGATAGGGCCTGTGATCAAAGTTTTGAGTTAATAATCGTTATTTTCTTTATGGTAAAAGGGGACTTTGTTCCTTGGTACTGCCTACTGGTCGCTGTGAGGGCCCTGGCGAAATTAATAACACTTCCTATTGTTCGCTGGTATTTACCTCGTTACTTTTCCATTAATATGATTGAAAGGCGCCAACGGCGCGTAATACTTGGTTCAGCGTTAAGTCTTGTGGTTTTCTTCTTCTATATATTAAGCCTAAGTATTGCTAAGGAGGCACCAGCGCTATCAATTGGCTTAATTGAAATTGCTCTTCCTTATGTTTTAATCCCCTTGAGCGCCATACTTGAATGTTTAACAATTTATGGGCTATTTTCTCAATATCATGTGAATTCAAAAGAAGAACCCTGAAAACTGTGTTTATTAAGGCACTTAAGACATATTGCAGCTCAAAAATCTACATTTCTGAACCGATTGATCCTCCAGTAGGGCAATTGTAGCCTCCTTTTATCTGGCATTAAGATTTGCGAAAATAGTCTTATGAAAAAACTAATCTTTATAACTCTGCTTTCCTTCTCAATAACCACCCTAAGTAAGGGAGGCGGGCTGATGATCCAGCCAATCGTTGGGCTTGAGCGAGTACAGAAACTATCTCCGGAAGTAAAAACGAAAACGAGAACTATTGTTGGTGCTAGGGCATTATTTGGACCTCCTGGTCTTTCCCTAGAAGCCGAGGCCACAAGATCAAGCGACAGTGAGTTTATCTTTGATCAGAACCTAACAGAGGAAGAAGAGTCATATGCGGCAAAGGTTGGTGTGCGCTCAAACTTTAATTTCTCGATCCTAAACTGGTATTTAAGAGCAGGTGGGCAGGCAAGGCGATCTGAATACACAACAACACAAAATGGAGTAACAACCACTAGAACACCGGCAATAAACATATCTCCTTATGCAGGAAGTGGCTTTTCAGTAAATTTGGCCGGTAACCTCTTTGCTAATGGTGGAGTCACTGTTATTTTCACGGGAAAACCTAAAGGGAGTGACCGTGAGTATCAAACCACCTTTGGATTTGGCATCCGCATCTAAAGTTTTAAAGAACTCTAAAAGAATTCTCATCTTAGGTGCTCCTGGTGCCGGAAAATCAACTCTAGCGTGTCATTTATCTAATAAATTAAAGAAACCCATCATTAGTTTGGATCAGTATTACTGGCAAAATGATTGGAAGCCTCTAAGTCATGAAGCTTTTGTCCGTATTTGCTTAGATCTTGTTAAGAAAGATGAATGGATTATGGAGGGTAACTTTGGAATGACCTTTGATATCCGTTGGTCTCGAGCGGATATGGTGATCTTCTTGGACCCATCACCCTGGCTGTGTTTTCTACGCCAACTAAAGAGGTTCTTATTACCAAAAAGCGCCCCTTTGCGACCTGCTCATTGTAAGGAGCGGGTAAATCTTCAACTATTTTGGCTAACGATGAAATTTCGAAAAAGCCATGGCCTCTTAATTGAAAAAAAGATGCGAGAGAAGTTTCCCTCAATGCCTTTTCTTCGGATAGAGAAGATAAAGGAACTCACATCTTAATAAAAAAAGGGAGGCTCTAAGCCTCCCCATTTCTTTTTATTTTTTTTCTTGTTTAAAGATCTTAGCTTATCGAAATATTGTCAGAGGCCACATAGGGAATATGGCAGGTTCCATTTTCATAAACTTCTTTACTGGTGGCATATATTTTTTCCATAACCTCAAATAAATTACCTGAGATCATCGTTTCACTAAGTGCTTTGTCTATCTTACCATTTTTAATAAGAAAGCTATTTTTAGCAATCCCAGAGAAATCGCCATTAGTATTAGGATATCCACCTGAAAAACGACCGATGAGTATACCTTCATCAATACCGGAGATCATTTCATCCAAGGTTGATTCTCCTTTTGGCATATAAAGGCGGGTCGCAAAATTTGAGACTTTCCCTTCATTGAGCTTATTCTTACCGTAAAGATCAAGGAGGTAAGTTTTTAAAACACCATGATCAAAAATAGTTTGATTTTCCGTCTCAATCCCATCTCCTGTGAGAAAGTTGGGGTTCGCAAACATTGGATCCTGAGGACGAGATTCTAAGTGCATTAGAGGGCTTGCGACTTTTTCACCGATTCGACCTTGTAGACGACTAGTCTTTGAAACAAGGCTACCTGTACCTAAGTGGCCGAGAGCATAGGAAATAAACCCCTGCCAACAAGAAGGCATAAAAATTGCTTTACCTGTTACGCTTTTTCCTAACTTCTCTGCATCTAGGTGGGCGATGGTGTCTTTAAAAGTTCTACCAAAGCGCTCATCACTTAAGAGGTCGATATCAAAATCAAGAAAATTAAGTCCATCATAATTCATGGAAGAGGACTTCTCTCCATCTTGTGCATTGAAGAGAACGCTAAAAGTATAATATCCCTTTCTTGCATTCGCCTCGACGCCATTTGAATTTAGAAAATGTGTTTTCCCTTGAGTAAATTTTGCAGTCACAGAACGTAACCCAATCAGAGGAAATGCTTTTGCTGAATCAGCAACAAATTTTTGGATCATATTAAGCATGGCCTCTTTGTCCGCGACTTCTGGGCCATGGGCAAATTCCATTTTCTTTGGACCTTCACTTATAGCATAGGCTGGATCTGGTTTTCCTGCATTGGCTATTTCAAGCGTCTTTTTACCGGCAACTTTAAGTTCGCTAGGGGAGAGCTGATTGATGGAATATCCACCTTTCTTATCTTCAATAAGTGCCGTTAAGCTGGTGCTATATTCATCAACTGATCGAAGTAAAGTAAACTTATCATTTTCATAAACGAGTTCATCAAAACTTGTGTGACCTGAAATTACACTCGCTGATTGAGCCCCATTTTCAGAGAGCTCTTTTAGTCCTTGTTGGGAAATTTCTATAAGATTCATTATCTACCTCCTACGTGGACACGACATTTTAAAGATGGACCGCCATGAGAAACAATCATGCGCTGTTTTTTTCCACAAAAACCAGTTGTTCCTACATGAAACTCGTCACTAACCATATCGACTGTTTTAAGCATTTCGAAGGCAACTCCAGAAATAGTCGTGTCTTTAATGGCCTTACCAAGTTTTCCGTTCTTAATTTCATAACCCATTGTCACACCAAACATAAATTCTGATGTTAGATCAGCCTGACCATTTGATCTTTGGATAAAGTAGTAACCATCATCAATGGCACCAATCATGTCTTCAATTTTACTCTTACCTGGATGAATGATGGTATTTCTCATTCTGATAAGAGGCTCATCAGAATAATCATAGGCACGAGCATTCCCTGTTGGCGTGTGACCATAGTGTTCGGCTAGTTCTCTATTATTCATAAAACCTTTAAAGATCCCATTTTCAATAAGAGGAGCATCAACTGCTTCTACACCTTCATCATCAATATAGACTGGTACGGGGAGTTCTTTTCCTTCATAGGAATGAGCGTAGTCCACCATGGTGACGAGATCACTCGCGACTTTTTTACCAATATAATTACCTGCAACAGATCCTGCTTTGACGAGGTCTGCTTCCGCTGGGTGGCCTATCGCCTCGTGGGCAAGGACGCCAGTTACCTCGGGAGAGATAATAACGTCTTTCACTCCACCTTGAGCGTGAACTCCATGGGCCTTGTCACGAACTTGTTTATATTGGGTTTCAAGACGTTCTAAGAAATCTTCTGGCCTTGTGATAATGTCAGCAGTCCTACCGAAGTCACCATAAAAATCCATAAGGGATGAAACTTCACCATCTAATTCATAAGAAAATTGAATGTAAAAAGAAGTTCTTGGAAGAACATGATAAGTCTCAGAGCCAAGAGAGTTGGCCATCGTCTTTTCGAGTTCATGAGAGGCGATAGATAATTGAACTGACTTTAAGTCTGGATACTTATCATTAATTATTTTATTTAGTTCTTGAAGAAAGTCGACTTGTTCTTTAGTCGCAAGTCTTCCTTTTCCTTTATAAGGTCTTTGATAGGAATGAATGCCACCAGGAAGGTTAGTAACTCCAGCTTCTTTTGAGGCCTTCGCCATAAAAAGAGCATTACTCTCGGCCTTGGCCAATAGATCTGAGGCCGTTTGAGTGGCGGCCAAAGAAGAACTAGCAAAACCCCAGCCACCATTGTGGAAAGTTCGACAAGAAAGTCCCGAATCCATACTTTCTTGGTTTTGAACTAGGTCTCCGTTAAGAAGGGCCAAGACATGGGCGCGGTTGGTCTGACTTCTTAACTCACTGTAATACTGAGACTTTTTAAGAGTCTCCTTCAATGAAGTTAAATCCATAGTAATTCCTTAGGTTTTGGTCTTTGCACAAATTACCCCATCCTAGAGTGCTTAAGAAAAGATTACTAGGCGCTTGGCACTAGGCAAAAGTCGCCTTGGTTAAACGCTGGAAAGCCTATTAGTAAAGGCTATCAAGCTATTGACGATACATTAGGCATGAGAAAACTACTAATTCTAATGACCTTTGTTGGACTACTTCCTTTTATTGCGGGTTGTAACCCTGAGGATTGCTCCTCTGAAAATTCTGATAATCCTGACCAAAAGTGTGATGTTAGTGACACGGGCCAGGACGGGCAACCTGATGGTGAAGATGGAGAACCTGATGATTCTCCTCCTACCGTAAACGAACCCCCTACAGTGGGCGAAGATCCTGCACCCGTGGAGCCACCACCAAGTCAGGCACCCACGGACCCTAGTGAGCCACTAAAGAGTTGGATAGCAATCGCTGATAATATTGCAGATTTTGTTGATCGAATTAACAACAGTGACAAGCTCTCAGTTCAAAGGACTCAAGAACTTTTTTCTCGAGGGGATACTTGTCATGAAGATCTCAGTACGAGCAATCGCTTCGCAGATGCCATTGCTTTCTTTGTAACCGAGTTATCATCGGCGCAAAAAGTACAGCTGCAAGGAATAGCTTCCCTTTATGGAATGAGTTCAAGTGATTCAAGTTACTATCCCGTAAGCTTAATTAGTCACCCTCTTTGTCGAGTTACAAAAAGCTCCTTAGGGCAAACGATTAAAAAGGTTCCCGGTTCCACAACAATTGCTATGGCCCAAAAGTTTGCTGATGATCACAATCGTCTTCGTAGGGAATACCTTGATGGAAGTGATCAAAGTAGGGAAGAGCTTCAAAACTTATGGGGGAAATTCTTTGGCTGTTTGGCGTACAAAGAGAGTCTAAGTACTTCAGAGACAAGCTCTTCGCAAAGAACAGCGTCTAAATATGCTCCAAGTGGTTATCGAAAGCCTGCTGGAGTAAAGTTTTATGATGACCCTGCTCAAAGCGAGGCAAGTCGACTTAATATTGGTCTCTTTCAATTTACTCCAAATTATAGTGGAAATATAAACCCATGCTTTAAGCAGTGGAACCGTGATTACCCATCTTGCTCCCTTCCTAGGGGGAACCGCTCAGATATGATCCGTGTGGTTGGTTCATCGTTACAGCACTTTAACGCTTATTGTGGGGTTCATAAACTTCTCCAAACTTTCTCCGTTCAAGTTAACTCTAGTAAGAGTCGGAATACACATCCAGATAATCGTCCTGGTGGTTCCTTTAAGAACTCATCTAGCAGATGCGTGACCCCTCATTTTTATGCAGGATGGGCATATAATCATTTTGGGCCTCTCCAAAACTCCACAGGTAGTAACCTTTCTAAGCTCCTGAAATGTGTTTATGACTGAGTAATTTAAGACCTAGAAATTTTACAATGAGTAGGTTCTTCCTCAAAAAGTAGGCCATAAGGTTGTCTTTCGGAGGAATTATGTATTTTAGAGAACTATTCATTTCCCTAGTGATTTTATTTTCAGCTGCAACTTATGCGGGACTTGATCCTGAGGAGTTGATAGGAGAATATTTGGGAAAAGGCGACTGTGCAGTTAAAGTCTCCTTATATAAAGATGACCAATTAAAAGTTTCTATTATCAAGGCATCTGGCCCTCAAGCTTATGACTTTATTCCTTTTTATAAATTAGAAAGTCTATCTAGCCCTGATATCTTTGAGTTCGAAAAAGACGGTTTTGGATCTGCTGGTAAAGAGAAACGTATTGTCTCTGGAACGATTAAAGGTAAAAGGTTTCACAGTTTAAAGCTAAAGAAAGTAAGAAGTATATTCTCGTCTAAGACATATTCTTGCAACGGACTAGTGCCTCTTAGGGCCTACTTGCCCACTCTTTAGCCTGAGTTGGAGTATCCGTTCCAAGATAGTCTAGTTCTAGGGCCTCCATCTTTTTAAAGTCTTCTTCGTTATTAGCATTCCATCCAGTAAGGGTTAGGCCTTCTCTTCTTGTTTGCTCACGAAGCTCTTCATCAATAAAAGCAATATTGAAACTGACTCCGTTGGCCTCGGCAGCACGTGCAATTTCTGGTGTATTTAATGGACGTCCATAAAGGAGTGTTGCTGTCTTTAACGATGGGTTTGACTCTCTAAACTCTTTTAACCAAAGATGGTTAAAACTAATGACAGTAAGTAGCTGCCTCTGTTCTTGGGATAATTCTCTTAAGTAGGCATTCAATGGGGAGAGAGTCTTACCATCTTTAATTTCAATTTGAATTTCCATTTGTGCTGGAAGTAAAAGGTCACAAACTTCTTCTAAGTAGGGGATAGTTGTTCCTTCTCCTGCATCGAGAAGTCTAAGTTCCTTTGATGTCATCTCTGAAACTTTACCTTTACCAGAACAGGTTCTATCTACTGTCTCATCATGAATAACCATGAGCTTTCCGTCTAAGCTTAGGTGAATATCTAGCTCAACAGAGGAGAGGTTTAGCTCGCGGGCCAATTCAAAACCTTCTAATGTATTCTCTGGTGCCTCGTTTCGTGCTCCACGGTGACCCATGATTTTCATATTGTCCTACCTCCACTATTTGAAATTTATTTAAGAGCTTATATCAGGGAGGGGAACCCTGTAAAAACAGCATTATGTTGCAAAAAGTCATGAAATTACAGAGCTTTTTAACTACATTAGGTCATTATTAAAGCAAAGCTTCAAAAGAGCTCTTATCGTTCTCAAACCGAGAGAGGATTGCCCGTGTTTTTTGAAGGTGCAGAAAAAAAATTAGAAATCATTGTGAGTAAAGAGCATCAGCCCTTATATGAAAAGCCAGAGGCTTTTTGGAAAGAGCTTGTGGAAAATTGTGAAGCTACAATTCTTTCAAGTATTCGCAACGATAAACAAATCGCCTTTCTCTTAAGTGAATCAAGCCTATTCGTTTGGGATGATCGTATTTTGATGCTTACCTGTGGTCAGACTAAGCTTATCAAATCAGCAGAGTTCTTTATCGATTCATTGGGTAAGGATAGTGTTGATTGTTTATTTTTTCAGAGAAAGAATGAATACCGATCTCATTTACAGACAAGTGACTTCATACAAGACGCTCAGTTTCTTGCTGGTCAAATAGAAGGGGAGGCCCTTCGTTTAGGGAAGATGCACTCTCATCATACACAACTCTTTCATACAACAAAAGCTTTCAAGCCCATTCAAGAGGATAGGACTTGTGAGTTACTAATGTATGATATGGCCCCCGAGGTTATTAGTTTTTTAACGAGAGAAGATTTAACAAAAGAAGAAATTCGCAAACTCTTTCAATTTGAAGAGCTCTTACCAGGGTTTGAATTAGATGATTTTGTTTTTAAACCTTATGGTTATTCCTTAAATGGAATTCGCGGAGAGGATTACTTTACTGTACACGTCACTCCTCAAGAAACCAGTCCCTATATCAGCTTTGAGACAAATCTTAAAATTTGTGAAAAGAGTCAGGTTCTTTTACATCAGATACTGGAAATACTTAGACCATTCTCTTTTGATGTAATGACCTTTAACTGCTCAACGGAGTTTGATTTTGGGAATAACTACATGAAGACAATTCATGTTCAAGACAAACTTGATATTGGTTATGATGTTCACTTTCGCTATTATAATAAAAAAACAGATGCGCCTGAAAAGGTATACCGTTATAAAGAATTAATTTAGGAAATTATATGAATTCTGAACTTTGGATTGAAGAAAAATTAGAGGATTTCTTAGGCTTAAGAATTCGTGTCGACAAAACCCTATTCTCTGGCAAAAGTGAGTTTCAGACAGTTGATGTTGTTGAGACAAGAGCACATGGGAAAATGTTACTCAATGATGGCCTGATCATGGTTACAGAGAGGGATGAGTTTTCTTACCACGATATGATCACTCATGTTCCGCTCTTTGTTCATCCTAATCCTAAAAATGTTTTAGTTATTGGTGGTGGTGATGGTGGTACCGCTAGAGAAGTTATTCGTCATCCAAGTGTAGAGAAGTGCACCATGGTTGAGATTGATGAAATGGTTGTTAATGCCTGTAAAGAGTTTATTCCTCAAACATCTTCTATGCTGAATGATCCAAGAGTTAACCTGATTATTGGCGATGGAGTTAAGTTCGTAGAGGATGCTGTTAAAAATGGTGATAAGTACGATGTGATCTTAGTCGACTCAACAGATCCCATCGGTCCTGCTCAGCCGCTTTTTGGACTGGAGTTTTATGAAAATATTTATAAGGCCTTATCTGAAGACGGAATTGTAGTGAGCCAAGGGGAGAGTCCTTTTTATCAAGAAAAAATGCAAAACAAATTGGTAGAGATTCTTCATGACACCTTCCCGAAGGTTTCGATTTATAACTTTAGTAACATGACATACCCTGGAGGCCTTTGGTCTTTTACCTTCGGTTCGAAGAAGTTTCATCCTCTTAAGGATTTCTCTATAGAAAAAGTTAAAGAGAGTGGCATGGTATTTGACTACTACAATGAAGAGGTTCATCAAGCTGCATTTGCTTTGCCTAATTTCATGAAAAAACGACTTGGTCAGTGGTTAAAAGATTAAGTAAAAAGTTTTATCTATGACTAAAAAATATTGGTTAATGAAATCTGAGCCAGATGAATTTAGTATTCTAGATTTGAAAAGAGTTAAGGTTGAAGCTTGGACAGGTATTCGTAACTATCAAGCTCGTAACTTTATGCGCGATGAGATGTCTGTCGGTGATGAGGTTCTTTTCTATCATTCAAGCACACGGCCACCAGGAGTGGCCGGGACCATGACAGTTGCAAGTCGTCCATACCCTGATCCCCTTCAATTTAAAAAGAGCAGCAAATACTATGATGAAAAGGCCACCAAGGAAAAACCTCGTTGGATGATGGTCGATGTTAAGTTCCAATCTGTCTTCTCTACTTATATTCCCCTCCAAGTATTAAAAAATGAGGTGAAATTAGGGAACATGGCCATCCTTCAAAAAGGAACTCGTTTAAGCATTACTCCTGTTACTGCTGCTGAGTTCAGACACATTGTTAAAATGGGGGAGAAGTAGTTTGAAATTTTGGTTAATATTTCTCACGCTAATTAATTGTGAAGTTGGTCTTGCCAAAGCTTATGTAGTGAATGATCAGCATAGCTTTGTTAACTTTGAATTAGACTACATGAAAGTGTCTCTTGTTAAAGGAAGTTTTGACCATTTCAAAGGAGCTTTTGAGTGGGATGGACAAAAACTTTCCCAGGTTGAGTTTGAAATATTAGTAAATTCTGTTAATACACGAGACCCAAAAAGGGATAATCACTTAAGACGAAAAGACTTCTTTCATATTTCGAAATATCCCCTAATCACATTTGTTGGAAAAGAAGTTATTTACCAGGATGATGTCCCTACAAAAATCAAAGGCACTCTAGCTGTACGAGGTATTGAAAAACCCTATAGTTTCAACCTTGATTGGAAAGGGGAGTATCAGGACCCAGTAGATAAAAAGAAGAAAAGCTTGTTCCTCAAAGCATCAACCTTACTTTATAGAAAAGATTTTAATATGACGTGGAATAAGGCCTTGGATCAAGGAGGCTGGGTTGTTGGTGACAAAGTAGATATCGAAGTGATTATTGAGGCCAACCCGACTGATGCGAGACCTGCTTTTAGCCGGTTTTACACTAACAAAAGAAAAATTCTGCCTGGAAAACTAGAGCTTCCTGAAAAGCTAATTGAAAAGTCTTTTGAAGATATACCCTCTTCAGAAGTATCTATAAAAAAAAAGATAAATGACAAAGCCGCTAAACCTGGCCATTTCGGAGAAATTTCAAAAGTTGTCATCGGTTTTCTTATATTCTGTTTTATTTGTGTCATTAGCTTCTTCTTTAAAAAGAAGCTATTAGAGATGCTAGAAAATAGAGTCAGGCCACTTCTTGCTGAATTCATTAGTGACATGATTCTATATTCTTTTTTATTGGTTGTTGCTTACTACCTTGCTCCATTGATGGGCTACGGCAAGTTCTACTGGTGATATTATCTTTTGATGTATTTCATCAGGACTTTCGAATCTCCATCAATTTTATTTTTGACCGGTAGTCCTAGGAGTCCCATTACATAGGGATATACATGAACGTTTTCAAAGGGTTCGATGACACCTTTGATAGCGACTTGAGGACCAAAGGATAGGAAGATTCCACTCATTTCCTTTGATTCGTAAGGGTCGTAACCGTGAGTCCCGCCAGAGTATTTATCTTCTTTGGGTTTCTCCTGACTTGGTCTGATTTTCTTAGGATAAATATAGGCGCCAGGTTCACCAAGGAGAATCAAGTCTCCAGCACGTGCATTACTTGAGAAGTGAAACTTCTTTGGCAATTCACTTCGCTCGTAAACCTTAGTAAAGGGGACTTTCTTGAGGGCCGCTTTGTAACCCTTTAGATCTGCTATTTTATTTAAATAAATGAGAGTCAAAGGGCCCCTTTCTTTAAACTGCGCTTTCGTTGGGTCAATGTACTCACTTAAATAAACCTTCTTAGAATTCTCAATGGCCTTCATTCCGTGATCAGATACGATGACAAAGTTAACCGGTAGGTTCAATTTACTGGTATTTTCAAAAAGTGTAGATATTTGCTGATCAACTTCAGCAATTGCCTTTGCTACTTCTGGAGAGTCAGGGCCATAGCGATGACCAGCACTGTCTACATCTGAAAAATAGAGAGTAAGAAAGTGTGGACGTTTGCTCTCTGGAAGCTTGAGCCAATCAATAACTTGCTGAACTCTCTTGCTATTAGCAACTTTTCCATCATAAGGAACGTAGTAGTTAGGATAATGGCCGTTAATATTGGCGTCACTTCCTACCCAAAAAAAACTAGCACTAAGCATGCCTTGATCTCTTACGCTTAGCCACAATGGGCTGCCGCCATACCATTTTCCTTGGCGAGTGTTTTTTGCTACACCGAGCTGATAAGATTCATTCAAACTTGGATCAAAGAAACGGTTTGCCACTAGGCCATGGTTTTCAGCATAAAGTCCGGTAATAAGAGAATAATGATTGGGAAATGTTTTACTGGGAAAGACAGGAATAAGTCTCTTTGCCTGAATCCCTTTCTTTGCCGCACTATTCATAAAAGGTACGTCATAATTTTTGAGGTAGTCGTGACGAAAGCCATCAAGTGAGATCATGATGACATAAGGGGACTTTAAGGCCGTTGCTGAGTTTTCTTGAATACCCAATGGGTCTACATGGACCAGTTGAGAACAACTGAAAAGAAGACCTAGTAATAGAAAGAGAATGAGGGAATTAAAGTTCTTCATCGCGAATCTTCATAAGAATTTTATGATAATAAAAAGACGCTGGGTAACGGTTACTCATAAAGTGATCAGGTTTTAAAATAAGACCCTTTGTTTGAATAAGTAGGTCCTTAATCGCAGAATTTTGAAGGACCTTTTCCCTGATAGCATTGGTGATAAGCTCTAAGTGAAAAGCTGATCCATCAGCACCATCTACATAATCAAATAATGTATCAAAATAAGTTACATACTCGATTTGATTATCTCTCATGATAACATTCGCAGCATTGCCAGCACTCTTAGCATCCCAGCTATCCATAGCAAAAACTTCGGCCCTAGTGTGAGGCCATGTTTTAACTGAGAAACGAGTGTCGCCCTTAAGGTTAGGGTCCGGATATTTTAGGCCTTGCCAAAGACCTTCGATTGAAGCGTATTGAACTCCATCAAGAATAAAGGGGGCTTTTGCAAAGTTACTGAAAACTCCCATGACTGTTTTCTTTGAAAGAATAACCTCACCAGCTTTTGCTTCTTGTGGAAGGATCTCCCAGCCTCGACCTTGCTCTCTAGGGATTTCAACCCACCACTCTTTAGGGTAATCGCCGCGATCTATGTTTCCTGCACTTATCCAAAAAGAAAAGAAGCTGATTATTCCTATTATGAGTGTTTTCATGATGCCCCCATGGCAGAGTATTTTAGTCTTTTAATATTTTAAGAAGTTTGGAGGCCGTCTGACAATCGTTTGTGCGGCGCAAACAAGCTTTTCTACTAGAATAAGGAAAAAGAGGCTAATTTTTCTCCCTCCTTTTCACTGACCCGTGGCCGATTACAATAGTGTTATGCCATTAGATAGCCGCCAAATGACTTTTGATATTTCCTCAGATTCAGCAAGCTCTGATAATTCAGTGTTAAGAGAAGTCAAAGGTCTAAAAGAAACTTTGGAGTTGGGCCATCAGTATTATTGGGAACACGGGCATAGCCACTTTTTTTATCGAAGTGGAATAGGCTCAGTTCACTCACGCTTTTTTACTGAGGATCGTAATAAATCTTTATTGATAATTTCTCCAGGTAGGGCAGAGTCGAGCCTCAAGTACGCAGAGCTTTGCTTTGAACTTAAGGGAAGTGGTTTAGATATTTTAGTTCTTGATCACAGAGGACAAGGGTTTAGTGAACGATACTTTGGTGTTGGAAATCTTGGGCATGTTGAAAGCTATGGTGATTATGCCAATGATTTTGTCGATACCGTAAAGTACTTTCAAGAAAAGAAAAATTATCGCAAAACAATTGTGCTTGGTCACTCAATGGGGGCAGCGATTGGTTTAACGGCAATTCTAGGTGCTCCTGATCTTTGCCAAGGCATGATTCTTTCTTCACCAATGATTAAAGTACTTACCAAAAAGATACCTGAGCCTTTGGCGCGTTTAACATTGCAGACTATTACGAAGTCTTGGATGAAAACAAATGCCGTCAACCGAAGAGCGGGGAAAGATCAAAAGGAAGCTTTTTCAATTAATCTCAACACGAGTTGTGAAGAACGATTCTCCTTTTTTAAGGAGATAGAGGGACGACATCCTCAAATTGCACTGGGCGCGCCAACCTATGGCTGGCTTAATGAGGCGATGACTATGGGACGCTATATTTGGAAGCAAAGAAAGCAACTCGATTGTCCTCTTCTTCTTATGCAAGCTGAGAATGATGGTCTAGTTTCTAATAAAGCTCAGGATAAATTTGCTCATGAGGTAAATAGCTGCCGTCTAATCATGCTTAAAGAGTCTAAGCATGAGATTCTTCAAGAGAAGAATTCCATAAGAAATAGCGCCCTCGTTCAAATTCATAAGTTCTTAAAAGAGCATTCATAATAACGTAACTACTTAAAACTACATCGAAATTGACGTAAAGTTCTGATCAATTTACTCCGAAAAGATAGTGAGGAGTAGGATATGAGTACGGACAATAATGGGGGTAATGATCCCTTTAAAATCATTTTCGTTTTGATCTTTTTAGCGATGACCTTAGGTGCTTTCACTCATTGTGTGATTGAGCCACCGAAGTCGGCGACTAATAAGAATTCTCGCGCGACCTCCTCTGTTGAAACGACGACAGCTGATGTGCCATATTTTCCAACTCCGGTAACACCTACACCTTTACCTACACCAACCTCTCCAATGGGAAATCCTGGGCTCGACTTCTTTAACCAAACAGTTCTTCCAAACTTTCAAAATGCTTGTATGGTTTGTCATGCTGATCCCTCAACTAACCCTCCTTTGCCGGGACCACTTTCAATTTTTAACTACAATGACATGCGAGTAAAACTCCTTAATGGATCAAGCGCAACAGATAGTGAGCTCATTAGAAAAATGCAAAATATTCTCGGTCATGCTGGCGGTAACCGCTGTCCAGGTGGAACGACAGATACTGTGTGCCAAGTTGTCGTTGATTGGTACTCGCAAGAGCAAGCTCCTGTGAACCCTACCCCCCCGACTGCTCCTGTACCGACACCAGCTCCGACACCTCCACCTGTAAATGTTAATGGAGTGACGGGAATGATCTCAGTTGTTTCTTCAACAGGTAAAGCAACTGGCTACGCTGGAGATACGACAGTTCCAACCAAGACTCTTGGAGTGAACTTCTATCTTGATGGACCAAGTGGAGCCGGAATTTTATTAAACAATGCTGCGATTCAGGCAAATTTATCAGGTTTTAACGGTGGTATCGCAGGTGCGCACGCTTTTACTTTTTATATCCCGATCTTGTATCGAGAGGGTGTTTCACATACTCTTTATGTTTATGCAGATGACGGTGGTATTGAAACTCAGCTTCAAGGGTCTCCTTATACATTTACCGCTTATACATCAACGATTGAAGGCTTCAATTATTATAACGGTACTGTTAAACCTCTTCTTGATAATCGTTGTAGTGCTTGTCATGCCTTTAGTTATGATCAAAACTTCAGCAGTCTGATCACTCCTAGTCCGGCCAATGGTGGAACGATGACGAATAATGAAATGATTAATATGCCCTCTGGCGGCAGCATGGGAAGGAATCATCCTGGTGGAAACCTTTGTGGAAGCAAAGACAATAGCCCTTGCGTTGAAATACAAATGTGGTGGGACTTAGAGTTTAATTAGTAACCGAGCTCACCAAATAAGAGCGTTGTCTTTCCATACCAGGATATATTCTCGGCCTTTTGATCAAGGCTTCTTTGAAATGCTTTAATATCCTTGTAAGCGGGTTCGCTCGCTAAATGATAGGGAAGGATTATCTCAGGGATAATTTTTCTTTTTATATAGTGCAATCTGATGTGGCGAGCATCATTCAAAAGAGGGCAAAAATCCCAAACATTTCCGAGCTCTTTTAATACTTCTTTTCTTAAGGGAAGAACTTCTTCATAAGTATGGGCGTAAGGATCACTTTCATTCTCCGCCCTGTCATCCTCAACATCAAGGTGAACAGTAACATCCTCTACTTCTTTAACGTTATCTTTTAAATTTTTAATAACCCAAGAGGTGATTTCGTGTCCTTCTGAAGCTGTAAGGTGAGAGTTTACTTCAATATTAACGTCCACGAGAACTTTGTGTCCCATTCGTCGCGTTCTTAGTGCATGAGAGCTGTCGACACCCTCGACTTCCAAAATGCAGGCTTGTATCTGGCCCTCAAGTTCTTTTTCCACACTTGTTTCAGCAAGTTCTACTAGAGATTCTTTTACAAAGCGCCAGCCTATTTTTGCGATTATAAAAGAAACAACAAGGGCAGCTAAAGAATCAACCCAAGTATAACCAAACCCTGAAAACAAAAGTCCAATAAGTACGACGAGAGAAGAAAAGGCATCTGAGCGGGAATGCCAAGCATTCGCCATAATGAGTTTGCTATTGAGTTTTACTCCGGCCCGATGAGTGTAATGATAAAGGCCTTCCTTTACGACAAGGGAGAGCCCCGCTGCAAAATAGGTCGGCCAGCCGGGAGTGGGTTGAACTTCTCCCCCAATGAGTTCGCGAATTGTTTCATAAATGAGTGCACCACCCGTGGCAATTAAAAGAGAGCCTAAGGCAGCAGATCCTATAGTTTCAAACTTTTCATGACCATAGGGGTGCTTGTGATCAGGACCTTCATGAGAAACTCTTGTAATAAAGACAACAAAAATATCCGACAGAACATCTGTAAAACTGTGGATACCATCAACGATAAGAGCATGAGAATGAAATATAGAGCCGATGAAAATTTTTAAAAAGCCTAGGATGGCATCAGCAATAGAGCCAAAAATGGTTACTTTTTGAGCATAATACTTCTTTTCTTTCGAAGTCATTTCAATGGGATTAACCAAAACTCTTAAACCTTTAGTTCGACTTCAAGATTATACTTCTTACCAAATGTCGTGAGTACATCAAGAATCACTTCACTCGTAATAATGGTATCAACGGCCGAAAATCTTTCCATCGGTGAGAAACGGCAGTTATTTTCACATTTTATATCTACCGTAAGAAGTTCTATGTATTCAATAGTTTCTTTGTTTTTAAAATCTCCATACCATTTAAAAAACTCTTCACACTTGTTCGTGAAGTCAGAAAGAACCTCTTCTTCATAAGCAGGATCCATATTATAAAGGAAGCGACCATTGTCTCGCTTCTTTCCATTGATATAGATATCCACCACACCTTTAGGCTTAATAAATAGCGTTTGATTTAAACATTTGGGACAATACATTCTGAAAAGTGTACCATGATGAAGTATTCTGTCTAGATGTTAGCAGAGCGTAAAGGAAGGTTTATGCAAGGTGAACAGCACTTTATCAAAATGCGTGATGAGGTAGAGCTACATGCTGAGATTTATGAAAAAGGTCAGCCACGCTGGTTAATTGTCACTCATGGAATTGGTGAACATCTTGGTCGACATTCCTATATTAAGGAACTGTTTTCCTCGGCCTATAATATACTTTTCTATGATCTGAGAGGTCATGGCCTTTCTATGGGGGAGGATGGTTTTGTTTACGATTTTCAAGACTATATCCAAGACCTAGACCAAATAGTTGCTTATCTTAAATCACGTTATCGTATGGAGAGATACTGTTTGTTTGGCCACAGTATGGGGGCGCTCATCACCTCAAGCTTTATGCAAGGACAGGTGAAATCTGATTTTTATCCTGAAAAAGTTTACTTGAATGCTCCACCCGTAGGTTTTGGAGGGCCGGCCGGTCCTTTAATTACTTGGTCTCCAAAGTCTGTATTTTCCTTTTTAGCGAAGAATCCCGTAAGTGTTCGATTAGGTGGACTTGTTGATTTAGGAAATCTTAGCCACGATCCACGGATAAGAGAGGATTACAAAAACGATAGTAAAAATCATTTAACCCTTCACACTAAACTTTTGCTTGAAATGGTTAAGTGTTCGGGAGAAACTTTTTGCAAACCTATCAACATAAAATGCCCGGCCTACGTTTCAGTGGGAAGTGAAGATAAAATTGTGAACCCTCAACAGTTAATTGAGTATTTTGAAAATATTGAAAAAGGCTTTCAATTAAAAGTTTTTGAAGGTGCCTATCATGAAATCCATAATGAAATTGAAAAGTATCGTTTACCCTATTTTGAACATATAAAAGACTGCTTCATGGATTATCTATGACGAGCATGAGCCTTCTCAGTATTTTCTCTAGGTTTAAGTTTAAGACAATCCTATTAGAATCACATGAAAAGGTTCTTATTCAAAAGGGCAGTGGTCCTTTATATGAAACACCGATTTTCTTTAATGAGTTAGAAGTAGGTATTCTTAATTGTGATGCGAGTAAAGAAGAGGCGGCTGAAATGGCCGAACTCCTCGCGCCCCTTATTTATTTTGAAAATGAGGGGGGTTCTTGGGATTACGTTACAGAACTTTTAACTTGGGTCTTAGGGGCCAAGAATCTCGTCCCCAGTGTTACTGATTGGATTGGCATTTATTATAAGGCCAATTATTTCCTCGGAAAGAAAACTACTGATTTATATCTCGGCCCCTACCTCGGGGAAGCTACCGAACATATGGTGATCCCCTTGGAGCGAGGATTATGTGGTCTTGCCTTAAGGGAAGAGAGGGTCGTGAATGTCGCCAACGTCCACGAGAATGCTGATCATATTGCTTGCTCCTTAAAAACAAATAGTGAACTGATTATTCCATTAAAGAATGATAGCGGAGAGTTGATTGCTGAGCTTGATATTGATTGTCATAAGCTTGGTGCTTTTACTCCAGAGATTGAGAAAATCTTTCAAGAGTATGCCCTTACTTTTGTGCCACCAAAGAAAATTGTCGAATAATTTCAAGTCCCTGAGAAAGTGAGTTTTGAAGAACTAGATCTTTTAATGGATTACAGTTTTCTAAAATCTCATGTTGATAAAAATCTACTGATGCCTCAGGGTGACCTTGAAGGCCCCAATAGGGCAGTTCCGGATGAAAAAGCCCATCGTATGGACAATCTGGACTTGAGGCCAGGACCTTTAGTTCTTTTAATGGACCAACAACTTGATATGAGTGGGCAACAAATACTTGGGACTGACTACCAGTATTTAATGAACCAAAGTTTTTTTCAAAATTGATAAGTCGACTGCCATAAAAGCTTTCTCCATTTGGATTTTTAGCGACTTCCATCCCAAAGAAATCGGCCATCAATTGATGACCGAAGCAAAGACCGAGAACAGGTTTACCCGCCTTTAATTTTGAAAAGCAAAACTCGGCAAGTTCTTTATGCCAGTCTAGGCGGTCTTCAACATTACTGGCACTACCAAAAATGATATAGGCCATCGCTTCGCTATCCTGCTCAGCAGATGACAACCCATTGAGTGGAGGTCTATGGTAAGTAAGAGGCAGACTAAGTCCTTGAACCAATCTATTGAAACACATTAAAGAAGGTCTTTTAATGGCACAGTCAAAGATAGCGATATGATTCATTCTACTTTTTCCTCAAGAGCTGGCGGGATAAAGGTTTACTCCAAAGAGAATAACCTAATTAAAATAGAGTTTCTAGGAAGCAACTTTGAAGAGGTAACGAGTTCAGATGTTCTACTCGTCGAGGCCAAGAAGCAGATCTTAGCTTTCCTTGCAGGTGATTTAACTCAATTCGATCTTCCTTATAAAGTTGAGGGAACTAATTTTCAAAAACAAGTTTGGGACTATCTAGCTTCAATACCTTTCGGAGAACTTAGGAGTTACTTGGATGTTGCAATCGGAATAAGAAACCCAAAAGCTGTTCGCGCCGTTGGTGGAGCTGCAAATAAGAATCCCTTACCCATGTTGATTCCTTGCCATCGGGTTATCGGAAAGTCGGGGCGTTTGGTCGGTTTCGCACCTGGTTTGGACCTAAAAGGACAACTTTTAGCTTTAGAAGGTCATCGAATAATCGAAAATTCAGTAACTTAGCTTATCTTTCAATATGATTTACTCGGCTAAGTCCTTAAACTTTCGTCTATTTTTCCCGATAAGCGAGTGTGGGATTAGGCCAACACTGCCTTAATCTCAGTTATTAATGTTTTTTAATAAGGGGCCCAATGGGGGTTAATAAACTCGACATTGAGTTTGAAGACGACGAGGAAATCCAAGCACGGGAAGAAGCCGAGCGGAAGAAGAACGAAGTCGTTGAAGATGTCGATTTACAATTCGGCGCGGAGTCTAGTGATGACTCAGACGGAGGTGCGTCCCTAGATGAAGCTAGGCAGGCCAGACGTGCGGCAAGAGAGAAGTCAAAGGCGCCAGTGCAGCAGCAAGCGCAACCTCAGCAGCAGCAAGCACAACCTCAGCAACAGCAAGCACAACCTCAGCGAGTGGCGCCTGTTCAACAAGTAGCACCCGCGCAACAAGTTTATATTGGTCCTGAGTACCGACTTGGCGATGAGTTGAAAAAGGTCATGGCCACTAATCAAGTACTGACCATTGAGATAGAGGCCAGAGTAAAGATTGAAGTTACAGAACAGTTAACTGAAACGATTGCTAAACATCATGCCGATACAAAACTTTTAGAGCACAAAGTAAATAAGATACTAATGCAAATGAATCAAAAAGCCCCAGCGCTAAAAAATGAATTGATGATGATTAAAAAACTCTTAAAAGAACATGCGACAATTGGGAAAGATGAAGATGAAGCAGCAAGTGCTCAGGCGAAACCGCAACAGTCTCAGCAAAGACCAGTGAAGAAAAAAGCATCTTAAATTAAATCGCGATACCCAATCATAACCCCTTTCGTTCTCTTCCAATTCACAATGGTAAAAAAGTAAAGGGGCCATCAAAAATTTAGATAGTCGCTTATTGTTCTAGGATTAGCCTTTCACTATCTAGATCACGATTCTCAGCTTTATTCTCAGTGAACTTTTCCCCATAACGGGCCTTAAGCTTCTCAATATTACGCTCCATTAAAGGCTCAAACTCCACTCCGAGTTCGTCGCAGGCAATGGCCATATACCAAAAGAGATCACCCATCTCTTCTTTGAGGTTGACGCGATCTAGCTCTTTTCCATAGAAGATATGCTTCTTAAGAGCATCAAGAAATTCTCCCGCCTCCGTAGCTAGACCAATCCCAGCATGAAGAAGTCTTTTGGTACCATTATCACCTAAACGTTGATCCATACTTTGAAAATCAGTGGACTCAGTACGAATAGCATCTTGAATATAATTTTTTGAATTCACTAAAGGCTCCCTATGTTTTTGTGTGTGATTTAAGGATATCTAAGGATCTGAGAAATCGTAAAGGTCCCGCGTGCTAAACAGGCACTAGAAGAAATTAATAATTCCCCGTAAATTTTTTCAAAAAAAAAGCCCCTCTTAAGAGAGGGGCTTAATATTATTTAAAATGTTTGTTTAAATGATTAGCGACCGCCACTGCCTGGGCCATCGTCTCCTGGAGGTGGTCTCTTAATGATAACATCACCAAAAATCCAACCTGAGTCTTCTTTAACTGTTTCTGAAGAATCACTCGCAAATGATTGAGCTCCCACACCAGAGAGTAAAACAACCAAGATAAGAGCTTTAAAAATTTTCATGCGAGACTCCATCTACCTATTAGGTATTGAAACTATATATACCTTATTTTTATTCCCCTAATCTAAAAGTGACAAGAGGCCCTAGATCCTACATTTCTTAGACGATCGAGAATCCAGTTACTTAACTATAAATTGTAAGAAAAACTTGCTTCTTACATCAATTTAAAAATGCAGGGTGCCATTATTACCCTGACTTTATTGCTTAGAAAGCCCCTCTAAATGCTGCACCCTGATAAGTGCTGGCGGATGAGAATGGTAATAGGCCGAAAATGTAGGGTCAGGAGTTAGAGTGCTGGCGTTGTCTTTGTAAAGTTTAACAAGCGCTGAAATAAGCTCTTTGGGCTCTGCAAATTCTGCAGCAAAAGAATCTGCTTCAAACTCATATTTACGACTGATCCATGCAGTTACAGGTGTCACCCAAAATGTATAAACACCACTAACCATGGCAAAAAGAAGAAGAGCTAAGTGGAGATCATTTGAGGCCACACCATGACCTAGAAAGAAAGTCATCGATTGAATAAGTTGACCCAAAATAAAGAAGGCCACAAAGCTCATAATTACAGAGCGAACGAGCTGCTTAACGATGTGCTTTCTTTTAAAATGCCCTAATTCATGGGCCAAGACTGCTTCAACTTCGCCAGGTTCTAAAGTCTTTAAAAGGGTATCGAAGAAAACAATTCTTTTGTTTTTACCAAAACCAGTAAAGTAGGCATTTCCATGGGCACTTCTAATTGAAGCATCCATGACAAAGAGACCATTACTAGTAAAGCCAGTACGTTTAAGAAGATCAAGGACTCGCTCTTTATGGGGGCCTTCATCCATAGGGCTAAATTTATTAAAAAGTGGCGCTATAAAGCGTGGGTAGCCCCAAAGTAAAATGAACTGAAAAGCAGTTAGAAGTGCCCAACCATAGACCCACCAGTTTTCACCTAGTGACTGCATGACCCAAAGTAGTCCTGCAAAAAGTGGAAGTCCAAGGGCCGCACCTAAGACTAATCCTTTAAACATATCTTTTACAAAAAGTGCCGGAGTCATCTTGTTAAAACCAAATTTTTCCTCGATGACAAAAGTTGTATAGAGGGTTTGTGGTAAGGAGATAAGAGTGGAAATAAAACCAAAGAGAGCAAGGTAAGTAACGCCTTCCCAAATAGGAGAAAGGGAGAAACCGGCCACATAGTTTTGGAGCAAGCTCAAGCCGCCACCAAGGGTCCAACCGAGAAGAAGGAGGAGGTCAATAAAATGAAATATTTTTCCTGCCTTTATTTTGGTAACAGAATAATCAGCTGCTTTTTGATGCTCTTCAAGAGTAATGGCCTCTTTAAACTTTTCGGGAACTTCGTTGCGGTTAGCAATAATATGGCCTTTATTCTTAGCTTCAAGCCAAGACTCAATAACGGACTTTGAAAACAAGAAGAGGAGAAACAATTTTGATATAGCTTGTGCGTCAATATTCATTATCTTTAACCTTACCTATACAACAGTTGAAAACATTGAAAACAAAGAATAGCCTTGTTTGAACTTAATTTAAAGAGGTGAGATGAGAGTACATCAATACTATACAGGTTCTCAATTGCGTAATTTCAGTTATATCGTTGAAGGGGCTCAGGGCCATCTCTTTATTATTGATCCTTGGGACGGTGCTGAAAGTATGGATAAGGCCCGTGACCTTGGTGGTCTCATCAAGGGGGTTATCAATACCCATGAGCATTGGGATCACACCAGAGGTAATGAAGAAATCGTCAAAAAGACCAGCTGTGTCGTTTATGCCCATCCTAATGGTGAGGGGAAAATTAAAGAGGCAAATGTCTTTTTAAGTGAAGGAGAAAAGATTCAGGTTGATGATGAGACCTATCTTGAAGCTCTTGATACGCCAGGGCATACCTTTGCTCACTTGTGTCTGTTGTTAGTCCATCGTGGTAAACCACAAGCTGTATTTACAGGAGATACCTTATTTAATGCTGGAGTTGGTAATTGTCATAATGGAGGAGACCCGGAGGTATTGTTTGAAACCATTGAAAATAAATTTCTCACTCTCGCCGATGACATTGTAGTTTATCCCGGTCATGAGTATCTAGGAAATAACCTAGGTTTTACTTTGAAAAATGAGCCTGAAAATACTCATGCAAAAGAGTGGCTAGAGAAATATAAGAGCATTGATTGGGTAAAAGCACCTGTCACTACAACATTAAAAGAAGAAAAAGAGATCAATTGTTTCTTTCGCTTGGATTCACCAGAGATCAAAAAGAATCTGCCTGGAAATCCTCAAAGTCGAAAGGATGTATTTTTAACTTTAAGAGAATTAAGAAATAGCTGGTAATTAAAGGAGAAAGAAAATGGCATTACCAAAAGTAGGTAGTATGGCTCCGGCCTTCACTCTTGTTAATCAAAAAGGTGAAAAAGTTTCACTGAAAGATTTTAAGGGTGAAAAAAATGTAGTTCTTTATTTCTATCCAAAGGCAATGACTCCAGGTTGTACTGTGCAAGCTTGCGCGATTAGAGATACTAAGAAGAAGTTCTCAAGCTCAAAAACAGTCGTCTTAGGTGTTAGTCCCGATGCCCCTGAGCGCTTGGTTAAATTTATTGAAAAAGAAGGTCTTAACTTTGATCTCTTAAGTGACCCTGAACACAAGATTGCCGATAAGTATGGCTCTTGGGGACCTAAGAAGTTTATGGGTAAAGAGTATGATGGAATATTGAGACAGACTTTTATTATTGGTAAAGATGGCAAGCTTAAGCATGTTATGGATAAGGTCAAAACGAAATCTCACCATGATGATGTTTTAAATTGGATAAAAGAGAACCTTTAGGGTGACAGTTCAAAGACTCTTATAATAGAACCCTCCTAATGGAGGGTTTTTTTATGGGTAAGATCTTAATTTTATTAGTGTGGATTTTTTCTCCGATGGTTTGGGGCCTTGGAGTTATGTCCTACAATGTCGAAAACTTTTTTGATGCCGCTAAATCAGAAAAAGCAGATGACAGCACTTACCTGCCTCTGAAAAGTCCTTATAAGAAAGAATGTAAAAAAATAAGAAAGAGTTACTATCGAAAATATTGTGAGAAACTAGACTGGACCCAGGAGAAAGTGGATCTGAAATTAAAGCAACACCTGAAAGTTCTATCTTCCTTTCCAAAGAAACTTCATCTACTAAGCCTAATTGAAATTGAAAATGAAACTTTGGTCAAAGCATTTGCCAAAAACTTGCCTTTAAAAGGATATGTAATCACAACAGGCAGTGACAAAAGGGGCATTAATACGGCCCTTCTTTTTGATAAAGATCTATTTAAATTTGTTGATCACAAAGAATGGAGTCTTTCATTTAAAACAAGAAATTTACTTGAAGTGCATTTGGAGACAAAGGATAAAAAACCTTTTGTCGTTTTTGTGAATCACTGGCCTTCTCAAAGATCAAAAACACCAAAAAGGTTAGAAGCTGCAAATCTCCTCAAAAAAAGAATGAAAGAGATCTTAAAGAAAAAACCACAAACTATGATTGTCTCCTTAGGAGATTTTAATACCCTAGATAATGAATTTCCCCATCCTTTTGATGGTATCAAAGAAGATCTTAAAGACAGCTCAGTAGGTTCTAAAGAAGGGGGGAGTTATTTTTATAAACCAGCAATGAGCTGGAATCTTTTAGATAGAATCTTTTATTCTTCCAATCTTTTGTTAAAAAAGTTTGAGGTGTATAGGCCAGCGTTTACTCAAACAGTTACGGAGTATACGAAAAAGGGACCTTTTTGGGGCTCGCGAATTACCGGAATACCTAAGGGGTTTGATCACAAGAAAAAAAGTAAACCTGGGTATTCAGATCACTTTCCTGTGTATGCTGATTTTGATCTAAAAGTTACTGTTAACGATAAATAGATAAAAAGGAGAGACCTGTTTTTTCTTTCAGGAGTGCTTCAAGATCCATTGCCTCGCCTTCAGTGAGGGTTTTTAGATCAGTAACTTTGTAGTCAAAAATTTTATGGTGATTACCTCTATTTTCTCTGTGCCACTCACTAGGGTAGGGTCTCTTAGGAGTATTCAGTTGAACCATATCTGGACGAATCTCTTTAAGAATCTGGGCGTAGTCATCCAGGTTTTTCTTATTTAAAGGCATAAACATACTTTGAATTTCAAGTTTGCCTTTATATTCCTTTTTTAACGCTTTAATGCCTGTGATGACTCTCTCTAGGGTCACTCCTGGGGCAGGTCGATTGATTCTCTGAAAGGTTTCCTCATCAGCAGCATCGAGCTTGACGGTTATGCAATCCAGCTCCATTAGTCTTTCCCTGACTTCAGGACGAAACAGTTCTGTTGCGTTTGTTAAAATATATTGAGGAATATTGGGGCTTATTTTTCTTATCCCGGAAATCATTTCACCAATATTGGCGGCCAAGGTTGGCTCCCCACTCCCAGAGTAGGTGATGACATCAATGGCTTTTCCGGAATCTTTGATTTTCTTAAAGTCTTCTAAGACTTTTTCTGTGGGAACGTAGACCTTTATTAGATCGGTGATCTCTTGGATTTGACCTAGCTGACAATAAAAACAATTAAAAGAACAAGTACTTGTTAGGTATATGGGATCAATTCCTAGAGACATGCCAAAACGCCAGCTCTTAACTGGTCCATAAACAGTGCTGACATTATTGAAAATTTCCTGCTCTTTTTCCTTGTCTCTCATAGGATTCCTTGGGATTTAGACGTTATCCAATGATTTCTTGCCTAATTTACTAAAGCTTTCAACTTCTACCAAACTGTCATTAATAGTCTCATCTACTAAAAATAATAATGGAACTTCACTTTGGATATACCCCATAAAATGGTCTAGCTCTTTAGTCAGACAAATGGGGGAGAATATTTCAATGTCTCTGAAAGCTTCTCTAAGGCTTTGATCTCGGGTGCTGTAAAAGGCGAGACCTTCATTGGCCTCCAGTTGAAAGTAAAGAAAGAACGCCTGATCTTTAGGGGCCCTGACGATGAGATGTCTCAGCTCTTGTTTTTCTTTTGATGGCAAGTTTAGATCTGTCTTTTTTTTCATATAGTTAAGTGATTGACTTCATTCAGCAATAACTTACAATTAACATAAGCGGAGCTGTGTTGATTTGATAGCTGACTATTTGGGTCTTCTACCGTTGTTCGCTACTATGTCATGGAGGACATATTGTGAAAAGTACTCACGTCATCGACAGGAAGTTTTTTGCATCTTTTTTTACCACAAAAAACGGAATTATCTTTTTAAGTCTTCTTTCTATGACTTCTTGCTCTTGGGTAACATCCAGGCGGAGTCTCTTTGGTGGCGACGGGAAAGAGGATAAGGCCGGCGTTGCCACGGTTCCTAAAAGTCAGTTTGAAGCTTTGACAAAAAAGTATGAGTCGCTTTTAAAAGAGCGTCGTATGGATAATGTTGAAGGGAATGATGCTAATAAAATGATGAATCAAATGGAAGGGAATGATCCTTCTGGTGTTGTTGATCAACTGAGTAAAGTTAAAAATGCTGGAGAACTGGCAGAAACTGTAGATGTTTTTCAACAGACAAAAAATTCAAAGGGCCCTCGTTCAGGGCTTCCTATTACACCTATGAGTACAGGCGATATTGATAGTGCTCTTATTGAAGATCATATTTCTAAAGTCAGAAAAGCGGAAAAACTAGTCGCTCAAAATAAATACGATGCTTCGATCAATTTGATTAAAGAACTTGAAAAGTCTCCTGTAAGACAAGTTGTGGTTCGTGCAAAATATTTAATGGGAGAGATCCTTTTTAATCAGGGAGAATATGACCTGGCCCTTCAAGTTTTTGAAGAAATCCTAGGGAATTATGCATTTTCAGGACTCGTTATAAAGACACTAGGACGACTGATTGTTTGCAGCGATAAACTAAAACTCGCAGGTAAGCAGGAGAAGTATTATTCCATTCTTCATGATTTCTTTGAGGAAGGAGCTTAAAAGCCAGATGAACACAAAGAACAAGAGAATTCTTTTAATTTTACTTTTGCTTGTGGCCAATAATGGTTACGGGCAAGACGTGGATTCTCTTGATCTTTTAGACCCTGCTGATGTGAATGTACTGATTGAAGAGGATAATAAAAAAGGAACAAAGGATTTCAATATATCTGACCTTGAAGAAGTCGACGACCTTGACTCTCTAAAAGAAGATATTGGTGAAATCATTTTTAAAGAAGATAAGATTTCGACGAAAAAAGAAGAGAAGGCAATTGAAAGGCCAAAAGCTTTTTCTGACGAAGAGGAAGTTGAGATTTTAATTGATTCAGAAGGGCGTACTGTTAATACACCTGAATCAGTTGCTGAAGCCGCACAGGGTGAGCGCAGTAACCTAAAACCCAATGAGGCCGTAATCTTTGATGTAGGCGCTGAGGAGAAAGAGCTTCTTGAGCTTTCTAAGTTCGTAGAAGGTAAAATTCCGCTGAAAGAATGGGATGAAATTTCGGCAGCTTCTCAATTAGATAAGTACGTCATTCAAAAGGGTGATTGGTTGTGGAAGATTTCGCAAAAGCTTTTTGGATCAGGTTTTTATTATTCTAAAGTATGGTCACTTAACCCACAAATTACTAACCCACATGAAATTGAACCTGGTATGACCCTTGTCTTTTCTACAGGTGACACGGAAAGAATGCCTGAGGTAAACCTTGGTGATTTCGGTGATGGTACAAGTATTGAAATGCGCAAGAAGCTTGGGGCCAATAAAGACTTTATTAACTTTAGAGACTTTGGTGATGGAGTGAAGCCCGATTGGATTGAAGAGAGGAAAAATCTTATTGAAAAGGGTGTCTTCTTTCAGTTTGCCTCCGAAGAAACTTTTGATGATTTAAAGTCGATAGCATCAGAGAATTTAAAAACGGATTACAATACGTATGAACCACCTGTGCCCGATATTGTTATTCAGGAGCCTGGTGAGCAATATGATGAGTCTGGTTTTGATAAGAATTCGCGAATTGTTTTTGATGTGAAAGAAGGCTTTTTTCTTAACACCTTTGTTACATCAAATATTGTTCAAGACTTAGGCGAGATTATTGGTAAGGGAGATGAAAATATCTTTCTTAATAAGTTTGATAAGATTTATGTCGACTTTGATAAATCAGTTAAGGTGAAGCCAGGGGACCTTTATTCGGTCTATGTTCCAGGAGGACAGGTCTCTCACACTGTTTCTGATAGGGCAGGTTATAAATATACAATCGGTGCTCAGTTAAAAACGGTCAAAAAAATTAATCAACGTTGGCAGTGTGAAATTACTGAAGTTTCTGGGCTCGTACAACGAGGGGACAGGATAACTGTCTACACTCCGAAAATTGGTAAAATCATAAAGACCTTTAACAAAAGAAATATTGAAGCTGCTGTTATTGGGGCCTATCACGCTAGTGGCGGTGGACTCTCATTTGGAGACGTCACGTATCTTGATCGAGGGAGAGCTGATGGTGTGGAGATGGGTACGGTTTTTGAGCTGTATTCTTTTATGGATAAAGGCACAGAGAAAAGACTAACTCCTGATCCTACTTATAAAATTGGTGAAGTGACGGTCATAAGTTTGACTGATAATTTTGCTACGGCGCTGATCACCAACTCGAAAGAGGCCATTGGCTATGGCACAATTGCTCTCACCAAAACAGAACAACAAGCTGCACTTGATGCAATGAATAGAAATAGGGCCGTCCTTCAGGGAGTTCAAGACCTCGAAGGCAAAGCGTTAGACGAGCTTGATATCGAGCTGAGTTTAGACGACGTAAGTCAAGATCTGCTCGAGAAGGCTGACAAGGTGCAACTTACAGAAGATGAACTTGAAGAGCTAGAGCGTCAAGAAAGAGAAAAGTCCATTATTAAGGACCACGAGCGCGACCTACAAGAGCTAGAGCGCCTTGAAAATGAAATCTTGGAGTCTGAGCAGGCACTCAATGAGGCCAAGGTTGATGAAGATAAATTTCTTGAAACCCAAGATCTCAATAATATCGAGAAGCGTAATAAGGGTCTCGACCCCAATGCTTTCGAGTCTTTGAACGAAATTGAAGGTGAAGTTGGACTCAAATTTTTAGATGAAGATTTGAATGCCAAAGAAAATCCTTATGGTTTAACTGAATTTGACCTTGAAGAAATCGACGAGTTGTTGAATACTGACGAACTGTAGACATTCATTTTGTTGTGTCCATCCTTTTATCGTATGTAAACCCGAGGCCAATGTTCTACGAACAGGCCTCTTAATGAAGGTGTAAAAAAGTGACGGAAGAAACGGCCAATACTCCGAGTGAAAACTCGGACGGCGAGAAAAAAGCTAGTAAGAAGGTAGCTAAAAAAACTGCCAAGAAAACAGCTAAGAAAAAAACTGCCAAGAAAGCAGCCAAAAAGAAAGTGGCCAAAAAGAAAACCGCTAAAAAAGTTGCCAAGAAAAAAACTAGTAAAAAAGTTACAAAAGCCGAGGCTGCTGCAGAAGAATCTTCTGGAAAAAAAGCCAAGGTTACCAAGATCCCTAAGGGACCTTATCATCTCGTGGTTGTGGAATCACCCTCTAAGGCAAAGACCATTAAAAAGTACCTTGGAAAAGGTTATCAGGTTGTTGCCTCAAACGGTCACATAAAGGATCTGCCCAAATCCAAACTGGGAGTCGATGTCAAAAGTAACTTTGATATTGATCTCGTTCCGATCACTGGAAAAAAAGATAAGATTGAGAGAATTCAGCAACTAGCTAAAGGTGCAGATCAAATCTATCTCGCTCCCGATATGGACCGCGAAGGAGAAGCTATTGCGCATCACCTTGCGGAGGAAATTGGTAAGCCTTCGAAGATTCATCGGGTGGTTTTCAACGCCGTTACAAAGTCAGCAGTTCAGGAGGCGATTGCAAATCCTGCGAAGTTAAATAAATACATGTACGACTCTCAAAAGACTCGTCGTGTACTAGACCGTCTTGTTGGTTATAAAATTTCTCCTATTCTTTGGGACAAAGTACAAAGAGGTATTTCTGCGGGTAGGGTTCAGTCTGTTGCTCTTAGAATTATCGTAGAGCGGGAAGATGAGGTTAAGGCCTTCGTACCTGAAAAGTGGTTTTCCATCGCTGGTATCATGGAAAAACAAGATACTAAATTTGAATTTAAATACTATGGAGAGCAGGCCAATAAAAAGACTGAGCTATCAGAAGAAGATGTCGTCAAAAAAATCGTTAGCGATGTTAAAGGCAAACCTTATCAAGTTCTTGATGTTAAGAAGCGCGAGAGAAAGCAAAATCCTACGCCTCCCTTTACCACTTCAAAACTTCAGCAGGAAGCTGCCAACAAATTAGGATTTACAGCAAAGAGAACCATGATGGTGGCCCAAAGGCTCTATGAAGGTATCCAGTTGCGAGACTACGGCATGGAAGGTCTCATTACTTATATGAGAACTGACTCTGTCAGAACGGCACCGGAGGCCCTCGATTCTCTAAGAGAGTTTATTAAGGATAAGTACGGTCCAGATTATCTTCCAAGTGAACCTAATACTTATAAAAAGAAAGGTTCCAGTAAAGTTCAAGATGCCCACGAGGCCATCAGACCAACAAACCTCTTGTACACACCAGATGAAGTTCGTGGTGATCTAGAGCCTGAACAGCAAAAGCTTTATGAACTTATTTGGAATAAATTTATCAGCTCTCAAATGAGCCAAGCTGTTATCGACCAAACAAGTGTAACTTTTGAAAATCAAGGTCATTTCTTTAAGGCCAATGGTTCAATCATTAAGTTTCCTGGTTTTAGAACCGTTTATCTGGAAGCGATGGCAGAGAAGCGCTCCAAAAAAGGCGGCGATGATGAGGATAATGAAGAGAATGATATCAAGTCAGGACTCTTGCCAGAAATAAAAGAAGACGAAAAGTTAAAAGCATTAAAAGATGCTATCGAAACAGAGCATTGGACCTCACCCCCCCCACGCTATAATGAAGCTTCTCTTGTGAAAGACCTAGAGGAAAAGGGGATTGGTCGTCCTTCTACTTACGCCTCGATTATTTCTAATATTCAAGATAGAGGTTATGTCGAAAAAATTGAAAACAGATTCCTTCCAACTGAACTAGGTTCAGTTGTTTGTAAAATGTTGATTGAGTCCTTTCCAGATGTGATGAATGTTGATTTCACGGCTCAAGTTGAAGAGCTCCTCGATAAAATTGAAGAAGGTGAAATTAGTTGGAGAAAAGTTCTCAAAGAATTTTGGACTGGATTTGAAGTAACGTTACTAAAAGCTAAAGAGGAAATGAAAAACCTCAAAAAGCAGTCTATTCCTACAGGTATTAATTGTAAGAAGTGTGAGGATGGAGAATATACGATTAAGTGGGGACGAAATGGTCAGTTCCTAGCATGTAGTAACTATCCAGACTGTAACTCTACTCATGATTTTAAAAAGAATCTTGAGGGAGAAATTACAATTCTTCCTAAGAACTGGTTTCACGACCCATGTCCAACCTGTAATAAAAAGCTTGAAGTCAAAACTGGTAAGTATGGCCGTTTTGTACGTTGTGAAGATTATCCTCATTGTGAGACGACTCTTCCTTATACTCTGCAAATTACATGTCCAGAATGTAAGGTCGGTAAGTTTGCTGAAAAAAAATCTCGCTATGGAAAATTCTTTTATGGCTGTAGTCACTACCCGAATTGCGAAAACGCTCTGTGGTCAAAGCCTTATGAGTACGACTGTCCAGGCTGTGGTTCTAGTATCATGACTTACAGAGAGACAAAGAGAGAAGGTAAGCAGCTTCAATGTCCAAAGTGTAAGCATAAGGTCGATTACGCGATCACTCCTTTTGCTGCCGAAGATGCAGCTAAAGAAGCTGCCAATGAAGCTGGTTAATATGCGGATTAATAAGAAGAAGCGAGAGATTTAAAAATAACAAAAGGCTTGCTAGAAATGGAATATAAGACTTTAAAGGAAGCCTTTTTGGCCTCCCCAGGTCCTCAGGAAAAAAGAGATTACGCTGTTCTCTTTGGTAAGGCCTTTTGCATGGGAGTTGCCGATCTAATTCCTGGTGTATCCGGTGGCACAATTGCCTTTATTACGGGTATCTATGAAGGTCTTCTCGATGCCGTTGGATCTGTTAATAAAAAATCAATTGGTGCTGTACTAAAAGGTGACATTAAAACAGCCATTAGTATTGTTCACATAAGGTTTTTGATTCCCTTAGTTCTTGGAATGCTCTCCGCGATCTTTATGTTGGCCCGTCTGATGCATTACCTTATTACTGACCACCCGATCCCTACTTGGGCAATGTTCTTTGGCCTTATCGCGGCCTCCATTATTGTTATTTTTAAGCAACTAGAAGATCCCAAAAAATGGGACAATATTCTATCGCTTCTTGTAGGTGGAGTATTTGCTTGGGTTATGGTGAGCCTTATTCCCGTGGACACACCTACCGACTCTTGGTTTATATACTTGTGTGGGGTCATTGGAATTTCTGCCATGATTCTTCCCGGTCTTAGTGGATCTTTTCTTCTCTTAATTTTAGGAAAATACGAGTTCATCACAGGAGCCGTAAAAAGCCCGTTCGTTGATGGTAACTTTACTATCCTACTAACCTTTGTCGCTGGAAGCCTAACCGGTGTGGCCGGCTTTAGCCGTGTCCTAAATTGGTTTCTCAAGCACTATCATGGTCAAACGATGGCCTTTCTCACTGGCATACTCATTGGCTCTATGAAGAAGGTCTGGCCCTGGAAAGAAGTGCTTGAAACAAAAGTGATTCGCGGAAAAACACGGATACTGAGAGAGGCGAATATCCTGCCTGAAAGTTTTGATAATACTGTTTTATTGGCCATCGCACTTTGTATCGTAGGCTTCTTCCTCGTTATTTGGATGGAATCTAGGGTTAATAAAAAGGCCATTGCTTAAATGCTCTTATGGACAATGAAGCAGGGCTTGATTAAGATATTTTTATTTCAAATCAGCGCGGGGTTAGCTCAGCTGGATAGAGTAGGTGGCTTCGAACCACTTGGTCGGGGGTTCGAATCCCTCACTCCGCGCCATTTTCTCAATTTCACCCCATCTTCTTCGTCAGCACTGCGACTCCTCATCCAAAGGGTGCCAGGTTGAGTTTGGTATTACTTAAGACAGACTACTTCAAAGCAGGTACCAAACTCAACCTGGCACCATTTGGATTTTGTCAAAATTATATTTTTTAAGACTTGAAGCTTTTTTGCTTATTTCGCCTTGAAATACCAGTAATAGGTTAAGATTTCAACTAGGAGCATGTGAAGAAGTATTAGGCTTCCGAAAATCAAAAGTGGAATTAGCGACCATAAATGGAAGAAACCCACTGATGGGTCAATAATTATTTTATTTGGATCTTTAAAAATAAAATAATTAAGAAATAGTAGTACTGGTAAAAAAATAAGTATTAATAGGTAAATAAATATAGGTATTTCGGGTCCTCCTTTTTTATTTTTAGCTAACAAGGTGACCTTCTTCTTTATGTTCTTAAGGTTTGTTTTTAGTATTATATTTTTCATTCCAAAGCCTAAAACAACAGTCCCTAGCAACATAATTAAAACATCTGCAATCGAAACTTGGAGCATATCTTTTTCTCTTTAGTTGTATAAGATCATAAAATTTTAATGCGAAAGGAGGTGGATTTCAAAATTAATAGTCATGTTATCGAAAAATATATTTGGTTGCTCACAAATAGTGCTGCAGCTTTATTAGTCAACTTCCATTCTATCAGATTAACCACCTCTAAAACCTTAATCAATCTTTATCAAACTCCCATTACGGCGCATAATGGAGATTAAGGCTGCCCGGGAAGGTGAAGGGTTTATTATTAATAAAGGGGTGTTTATTTGTCTTATCCTTAAGTAAGCACTCTTTTTCGGTAATGGCTTCTCTAGGGAGAACTTTCAAAGTATTGAATCGTACCCATGTTTTCGGCGAGGTCTCGTCGTTCTACCCAGATATTTCCTTGGTCACACTCTAGCCCAGCATTGCGATAAGCGGGGTGACAGTTCATTCCCCAGGAGTTTCTAATTAAGTACTGACAGCTGTTAGTTTCCTGATTCCATCTGCGTCCAACGAGTGTTGAGGCATGGAGTTCGCTATTTTCAGAAAGGACTCCTAAAAGAGTGGTCGGGTAAGAGAAACCTACGATATCACCACGCGTGAGAAGTTCATCAACTTGATTGAGGGCACCGTATTTTCCTTCGAACTCACTTCTTCTTTGATGAATAGGACTCGCTTCAAGCTGTACTCTGCTACCTTGGCAGCTTTGCTCCGCCAAGTAGGCATAGGAGTTGGTGGTGACGTAACTGTGGAGGATATCCGAGATATCACTTAAAAGGGCATTGGGGAAACCTTGGGTAATGATGAGTCCAATGCCAGAAGCACAAATGTCTCTTGCAAATGCTATCGGATCCTCAGAGTCGAATTGACCGGCCCAATTATCGAGTTCATCTGCGGTGGTAATGATCTCGCCTAAGGTGGTGCCCTCGTAACCATCTGAGGGAAGGTCCTCTTCAAGGCAGAAACCAGCGTTTTGCCTAGACTCTATGGCCCTTGCCGGCCAGCCTCCGTCATTGAAACAAGTTTGACCTTCTTCGCAATCTACTAGAATCGTCAGATCATTAAGGCCTCGAATTGTTTCAAGAAGCCGATTGGTATCCAAACTAGGAATACCCCGTTGGTTAAAGTTAATCGCACTTGCAATGCCTTTTCTTATGGCACCCATATTGTTTTGGTAATTATATCCTAATGCGATATCAACGGCCGAAACAGCTCTTCCCAAACGGTGGCTTACTAAATCAGCGGCAGCATAAGCATAGCACCAGCCAACTTCATATTGAGATCTAACGGGGGGCAATTCTGAACGATGATCAACACCAGTACAGGCTGACCTGACTTGCTCGTTGCTTTGATTGATTCTTTCAACAAGATCTTGAGGGGGAGCCTCTCTAAGTAATTCACGATAAAAACGTTGAACTTCTTGAGGGTTAAGGAGGTCCTGCTCTTCAAGAGAGTGCATAAGACTTTCTCTCTCAATTGAGATAAAGTTACTAAACGCGATATCCTCGAAGATACTATTTCTGCAATCATCACTTAATTGATCAAAGCTACTGAGGACATCGTTTAGACGATAATCAGTATTCCCTGATTTAAAAATTCGTCTTGTAAAAGTCTGATTACAATCGGCGGAGTTTGCAGGAGAGGGCTTGTCGCCTCTTTTTGTGACGCCAAGAGGATACGAGCTTACACTCACAAAAATACATAAGGATAAAATATAAGTAAGTCTCATCACAACCTCAACAACTTATCGAACTCAGCACAGTATTACTTAGTAAAAGGATAAGGTAGAACTCAGGTATATGGTGATAATTACTTAGTTTTACCTGATTTAGAGCATTTATGCCTTATTGATATCCTCGGAAGATGCCTTGTAATTTTGACGAACCACGAGGTGCCAGGTTGAGTTTGGTACCTTTTGGCTTAATAAACCAATTCTCACCCATTTCACAAATTAAGCCTAATTCCTAAAAAAATTAACTAAAGATTCTCATGATCCCCCCTATAATGGAGGTTAGGTTATAGTGGGTCTTGAAACTTGATGGTGGAAGATTCTCCAAAGCATTGATCTATACGATCA
>JAFMBV010000025.1 GCA_017858255.1 Bacteriovoracaceae bacterium | reverse complement strand
GAAAATATTTCCTCAAGCTGCTAGATCGATTGTATTTAAGGGGTTTAGCGCCGTATTCTCCTTAAATTGGCAAAGTAACTAATATCTAATACCCTCTATTTATAATTATAAGAATTCTAAGGAGCTTCTAAATGAGTAACGGAAAGATGCAAGATTTAATAGATAAGATAAGAAAAGAACATCATACTCTTACAAATAGAAGAGGCGATTTTGAGGCCTATGTTTATGTCGTTGTAAATCAAGAGTTTCTAATTGCCGTTGAAAGGTCAACTAACCATAGTGATGCTGCACTAACCGGCGGGATAACTGACATTAAGCATACCAAATCAGGCATTGCGATGATGGCCTCAGCTTATAATAAGGCCCGCAATAATATCTATTATATTCCTACAACAAAAACTAAGGGTGCCGAGATAGAGCGAGAGCTTAAGCAAATTGAAAAAAGTGTAAAAGGTATCGTTGTAAAGCATTATGACATTACTGATAAAAGTGCAGGAACTACCTATTGCAGCGGAACGACTAATAACAAAGAAGTCGCTAGCTTATTAAAGGGATTCTTATATGAAAACCTTTCATCAGAGACCTTAAAAGAATTAAGCGAACCTGTCTTTTCCTTCACTGAAGTACTCGAAATGGTTAATGAAGATGGAGATGCTTGGCACAATATAATGAAGAACCCAAAGAGTGCGCAATTTGCTTGTAAACTCCTCGGTGCTAACTCTCGGCTTTAATTATGGATTGGTCTGTTTTTAGTGCCACATTTGTTACAATATTCGTTGCAGAGATTGGGGATAAAACTCAATTCGCGGCACTTGCAGCGGCATCGCAAACAAAGTCTACTTACTCCGTATTATTCGCCACGATTTTGGCCCTGGCACTTGCAGCTGTTCTTGGTGTCCTTGGTGGCACAGTGTTGGGGAAATTTATTGATCCTAGCAAGATGAAGTTAATCTCAGGAAGCGCTTTCATCTTGATGGGATCATGGATTCTTTTTAAATCCTAATCCTACCTAATCCTACCTAACCCAAAAAGATCAGGACAATATTTTCTTTATTTCGTCCTTACTTGGGACTCTGCCTTTGATCTTAACTACCCCATCTACCACCAATGCCGGGGTAGACATTACAGAATAAGACATTATTTTTTCAATATCAGTTACTTTCTCTAGATTAATTTCAATACCCAATTCTTTAGCGGCTTGTTCGGTTGCTTCTGCTAACTTTATACATTTTTGACAACCAGAGCCTAAAATTTTAATTTCCATGTGTTCCTCCAAGAGATTAGAAAAATAAATAATCAAAAGTATTAAATAGGTACCCGATTATTATAATTCCTGTAGATGTGATTCCGATAAACATGACAAGCAAAGGCATCTTGACGACTTTTTTTAACATGACTATTGACGGTAGTGAAAGTGCAGTAACAGACATCATAAAGGCCAGCGCCGTGCCTAGGCCGACACCTTTTTTCACGAGTGCTTCTGCTATTGGTAATGTTCCAAAAATATCAGCATACATTGGAACTCCCATTATAGTGGCAACGATAACCGACCACCATTTGTCTTTTCCAATAAGGGCGCTAATGACATCTTCAGGAATCCAGTTATGGATAGTTGCCCCAATACCAACACCAATAACGACGTAAATCCATACTCTCTGAAATACATCCTTAACTTGATCCACAGCAAATTGGGTTCGCTCTTTTATTGATAATTCTTCCTGCTCAAGGTCTTCCATCTTGTTTTTTAAGACAAAGTCTTCAATATACCTCTCCATCTTAGCTTGGCCGATAATACTGCCACCAATAACGGCCATGACAATGCCAGTAATGACGTAGGCAAGGGCTATCGGCCAATTGAAAATACTCGCCAGTAATATGACCGAGGCCAAATCGACAAGAGGGGATGAAATTAAAAAGGAAAAAGTAACTGCAACTGGAAGTCCCGCGTTTGTGAAGCCTATGAATAGGGGGATTGATGAGCAAGAACAAAAAGGCGTAATCGTCCCCATAAGGGCACCAACTATTTTTGCTTTTAGCCCACTCATGTTACCGAGAATCTTTTTAGTGCGCTCTGGCGGAAAAAAACTTTGTACCCAGGAAATGAAGAAGATGAGCACAGAGAGGAGAATAAAAATTTTTATGACATCATAAATAAAGAAATGGACACTCGCTCCGAAACGCTCTTTAGAGTCCAATTGCAAAACTTGCTCAGTAAAAATTTTAACCAAATGAGATAACCAGTCCATCTTAAGTAGTATTGAATTTAACCAGTTAAATATATTCATTAGTTCCCCATGAAAAATTATCCATCTATCTAATTATTGAGTTACTAGAACGAGATAGACCATAAACTACTCCATGCATATCTGTAACACTGTGAGATTAAGCAGATTGCCAGGTGTGTCAAAGTGAGTTCAAAGTTTAAAGACCATTCTCTTTCTTGTATATTGAAGCAAATGATAAGGAAAAGCTATGAGTGATAGAAATATGAAAGAAACCCTAAGAAATGTAATTGAGAATATGCCGTCAGATTGGCTAGGGCTTACAACGCATAGGCTTGATACTTACAATGAAGAATTAGCAAAAGTTGAATTCCTTCAAAAGTTTGAGGCCGCTGATAAGACCAGTGGTAAAGAGCTAAGTGAGCTGCCAACAGCTTTTGATTACATCCGACTAGGTCATCCGCTTTCTTGTGTTCTTGAGTGGGCAATAGCTAAAGAAACCGGCCTAGAAGTAGAGAGTGTCATCTCTTTTTCTTCTCAGACGATGCCAATTCTAGCTGTTCTTAGAAAAAATAAATTCTTGAATAAAAAAACTAAAATCTTTTATAAAGATTCACTTCCTAATAACTTTGATCCTGAAGATCTAAGGTCAATTTACGCCTATGAATTTGATCTCGAAAAGGTTGTTGATTTTGAAAAAATTCCAAGTTTTGAAGGGAGTACGATTGTCATTAATGATGAGGTCGATTCCGAAAGAGTGATAGGAGCAGACTTTATTGTAAATCTCTATCCATCACTTGGTAGCGTGATTCAAGTCATGAAAAATGATCATGAGTACATTTCAGAGATTCAGCATGTGAGGAGAAGGGAGTCGATTGCCATGACTCCTCATAATTGTTTAAAGGTCTTAAATAAATCCATTGGAATTCCTGCAACTGAATCAAACCAGGCCGATTCCAGTAAATTAATTAAAACAATTAATGAAATCACTAGTACCAAGAGTGCCGTTTCAATTGGTTCTTGTGGTCTTTCCGTCCAATACGCCATCATGATGGGATTGGTTCACTATGCTCGTGACAATCACCCCGGGAAGGATATTAAATTTATCGTTCCTCCAAATTGTTACGGTGGAACCAATGATCAGGCCCGTAGAGTCGCCGCTTGTGTTGAAAATGTAGAGATCGTGGACCTCCCTGTCGATAGCGGCAAGGACATGGTGCAGGAGCTTGAGCGAATTTTAACTGAAGTTGCATTGGAAAATGCTGTCCCTTACATCATTGCTGAAATTCCTACTAATCCTCGCGTAGAAATACCTGATCTAGAAAAGCTGAGGGCAACCTTAAAAAAGCCAAGAAAAACCTCTCGTGAATCAGATGCTGTTGGACCCGTTTTCATTTTAGATCAAACCTTTTGTCCTAATGTTAAATTTTTTGGAGAAACCGGTTTCTTGAGAGATGCAAGCACCATCTCCTATGTAAGTGGATCTAAGTTTCCTAGTGGCGGACTTTGTACCGCTGGCTATTGTGTCGCCAACGACAGTGCTGAGTCTTATATGAGTTATGTCGAAGATCATTTAAAGCTTTGTGATAATAAGGCGACAGACCTGCAGATTGAAATTTTAACTAAAAACATGCCCTCAATGAATGAGAGAATTGCTAGTGCCTATAAAAATACGCGCAGTTTTGTTGATCTAATGGAAAAAAAACTTCCAGGCGTAAAGATAAATTTTGTAACTCAAGAATTAGCGGATGCGACCTTTACTCCTTCTGTATTCTCCCTCGATCTACCAACGAAGGGGGATACTCATGAGCAGAGGGAGAACTATAAACGCGAACTTAATCATAAGCTTATAAGCATGATGATTGAGGCGATTCCTGAAGAGAGTAAACACTGTGTGAGTTATGGTCAGCTTAAGGGCTGCTATTGGACAATTCCGGCGACTTCAACTCAAGGAACAACAAAAGAGAGTGATAAGGATTATATCGTGCGTGTTTCAGTTGCGGCCGATTTTGATTTAAAAAGGCATCAAGAAGTCTTTGAACATTTCTGTGCTGATATTTCATAAACTGGAAAACAGCAACTGCATACGACAAAGACTTCTTAGATTGTTAAACGCTTAAGACTTACAAAACCTATAGTCACCTCTGCAAGCTGATGCAGGTATGACGAAGATACTTCCTCTTACACTGCAATCTCTTGATGTAATGATATAGTCTTTTGTCATTTTTACTCTTCTGCGACTTGATCCCTTACAGCCCGATCCTCTTACCTCGACGCTGAAGTTTCTGTATTTGAAACCAGCTGGCGGGTAACATGTGCTATTTCTAGAACAGTTAACTCGAACCCACTTACTTCCTGCAGGATTCTTTTTGTTAAGAGTTTCTTCTTCATAGTCGTAAGAAAACTCGTCTGAATAGGAATCAGAATCTATATAATCATTTTGATTAGCTTGAGCGCTTACTGCTGAAAAAAGGACGAATAAGACAGAGATTAAAATTTTTGACATAAAGTTCTCCTTAGAAATTGGGTGTCTCTATAAAATAGTTTCTACTAGGAGGGCCTGTCAAAAAAACTAAAGCTTATCGCTTAAACAACGACGTTTTTGTGAAATGTTTTAACAAATTGTGAAAACATTTGAAGAGTAAGGCCAATGCCTTACTTCAAATCAATCTTAATGCCTTTGGCCCCAATCTCTAAAGATTTCGTGGTAACTCCTTCTGGCCCTGACTTATCCATCACATCCCCTGATTTTGTTAAGCGAGCTGTAACTTTAAAAGGGCCTTCAAAAGGGATGGACTTCATCATGGCATCTTTTGCAGAGAGGCTAAAACTTAATGGGAATTTTGGATTAGCAATTCTTTTAACGGCAAGAGGTAAAGGCATAGTGCCATCAAACTTTTTAGCAAATATAAAAAGAACACCAGTCGCTTGTTTTTCTTTGTAGGTGACTATCCCTTCTAAGCTATTAGCTGAAATAGAAGGTATTGTTAGCGCTAATAGACATATTGCGATTGTTTTCATTCTTCTTCCTTTTTTAAACTTTCGGTACAAGCTCAAGTAATGTTTCGTTGCTTGCGTAAATTATTCCACAATGGTTCATGAATGTAGAGTCAGCTCTGTTGAGGTCTAATGGATTTCTATGATAATCACTATTAAATCCACCGGCCTCAGATTGAATGACGGAGCTAGCAGCGAAGTCCCAAAGGCTTCCACCACCATCCGCCTTTTTAGGGAACTTGTAATAAAGAGCTGGAGCCATTTCAATAGTGGTTATTCCATTCATGACTGCTCCTCCAAGATGATGGTGAATAAGTGATTCATAACCAAGGGATTTTAGTTTTTCTTCAAGTTCTTCAATTTGCTTTTGATAACTTGGATATTTTAAATAGCTTTGATCAAATAGGAGAGTGATATCTTTTGATTGAATGTTGATTTTTAAAGGAGAATCGTTTTTGAAGGCTCCCTCTCCTTTGATAGCGGAATACATGGATTCACTTCTAGGATTATTAACAACTCCGATTACGGGAACACCTTCTTTTGAAACAAGAGCAATCGAGATACTGTAGCCATCTTCGTTTCGACTAAAGGCAAGGGTGCCGTCTATTGGATCAATACACCAAAAGTAATCGTGATCAAAGCGGGAGCTGTCATCAGTCGTCTCTTCCGTTAAAAGGCCTATGTTATATTCTTTTAACGTGGGGTTGAGAATCGCGAGAATTGCTCTTTCGGCCTTTAGGTCAACCTCGGTGACAACTTGGGAGGCGAGATTTTCCCCACCAACTTTTGATTGAGTTTCTATTTGGCCGCCTTGGTAGCTCTTCATAATTTCACCGGCACTTATCGCCGCTGTTTTTGCCGTTTGAAGTAACTCGTTTAGTTGCAATTTGGTTAAAGACATTTAAGAACCTTCTGTTTCATTTTTTCAGAATAAGAGTTTATTTTCCAATGGCCCGGTGACCATCCTTGTAGGAAACGATAGAAGTCACACCATGCATAGGGATAAAGTTCTCTCCACTCAGTTTCGACTTCAGGATGATCTAAGATTTTAAAGTAATAATCAAGACATTGAGTTTCGAGTTCTTCGAGGTCGTCCTCTCTAAAAACACTACTAAGAAAGTAGGCCACATCTTTTACGCCGACTCCTCCACCAACATACTGAAAGTCCACAGCTGCTGCCAGGTCTTTAGTGAAAAGGAAGTTCGCTAGTTTGGCATCCCCATGAACAATCGTTTTATACTTGGCCTGATTTAATTTTGAGTCAATTAAGCGAGCCGCTTCTCTTAATTCTAAGTCGGTGAGGGCCTCGAGTTCTTCTGGGCGAGTATCTAAATGCCAATATGTACCGATAAGCCACAACCCTTGAACTTTCTCGCCTAGAAATGATCGATGAAAATAGGCCAACCAACTTAAGCAATTTTTGACTTCTTCCCAGTTCGCGGATGATTTGGGATTGAGGTTTTTACTTTTGAGGTCTTCGAGAATTAAGTATTGGTATTCACCAGTATTGCCACTTGCTATGTGCTTGGGAATGATGGCCCCGTCGATCGGGGAGTTAAAATTTTGATACCAAGTGGTTTCCACCTCATAGGAAGTCTTTTTTCTGATGTGTCCGATATTGGAATTCCAACCGCGAGGATGATCATTTTTTTCTTTTAATTTATCTAATTTAATTAACTTAATTAATTTTAGAATGACGGAACCATTGTCCAGAAGAATCCTGTTAAGTTCACCATATCCACTCCAGAGTTCCTGGATAAGTTGGATATCTAAAATTTTAGATGCTCCCGTTTTTTCAAGAATAGTAGGGCGAATCGCTTCAATCATGACGAGAGCATACAAAGCTGTAACGCCTTAATCAAGTTGACTCGGTAAAAGCTGATTTTGTTTGAGGTAAGTTTTGTAAAATATTAATCGATGATTTGAGAAATAATTCAAGTCAGCTTAAACAAACTTCTCACTACTTAGGACTTTTAGTCCCTTGGGGCTCCGATACAATTTCAATCACTTAAGACTGGAATTACCATGAAATTTTGGCAATTCTAATTGTCTTTTTTTACTTTATGATCTCTAAGTGACTGTATTTATTCAGGAATCATCTTCCCAGCGGTTAAACCCTGATAATAACCTACCGATAAGATGTATGTAAGGCGGACTACAATAAAGATGAAATTACTTCTTCTCACCATTCTCTTTCCACTTTTTCTGGTTTCTTGTAACCAGTCGAGAATTAAAATTGAAGGTGTGGATAAGAACATAAAAAATCCCGCAAAGACAGCACCCTCAAATCTCGTGTCGGTAACGAATGTGGATATCGTTTCCAATCAACTTGTTGTTACAGGAAATTATCTTGATACCGCGACTTCTCTAAGAGTGACGGGGCCTAGTGGATTTGATGAAACTTTTGCTATTGAATCTCAAAGTGCCACGAGTCTTGTGGCGAATGGACTTAGTAATTTTGTTATGGCCGTCAACGGTGTCTTCAGTCTTATTATTTCAAATGCTGAGGGGGCCTCAACTTACACAATCACTTTTGATCTTCAAGACGGCCAAGTCACGGCGGCCAAATTAAATGATATGGGTGCCTTTGCAGGTGACGTCTTAACTTATGACGGAACGAACTGGGGTCCCGCGCCTTTGACTGGTTTAAGTTACAAGGGAACATATGATGCTACGGCCGGTGATCAGCGAACAGTTACCGAAGCTTCTGGTCACTACTATATCGTAAGCACCGGAGGGACTAACGATCCCGATGGAAATAGCAATGGTAACACTTTTTCTACAGGTGATTGGGCGGTCTATAACGGGGCCACTTTCTCTTGGGATGTTGTGATTGGATCAAACGATGTCACCAGCGTTGCCGGGAAAACGGGCGTTGTCTCACTTGTTTGGGGTGATATTACTAAAACGGGAAGTGTTCTCGCGGATATAGCGAATGTAAATATTAGTGGTCGTGTGGATGGTGACATTCTGATCTGGGATAATGCTGGAAGTGAATGGATTGTTCAACCTCAACCAACAGATACCAATACCAACGCAGCAACTCTTTGTGGTGCGGGACAATACCTCGATGGTGATGGCAGTTGTTATGCAATCCCCACCGATACAAATACAAATGCTGCGACAATTTGTAGTGCTGGTGAGTATCTTGATGGAGACGGAACTTGTAAGACGGCTGCAGCAAGTGACACCAATGCCGGAACAATTTGTAACACGGGTGAGTTTCTAAACGGGGATGGTACCTGTCAGAGTATCCCCGTCGATACAGACACCACCGCCGGAACGCTTTGTAGTGCAGGTGAATATCTCGATGGAGATGCAACCTGTAAGACGATGCCAACTCCGACAACGAGTTTAGGTGTTGATGCTATAACTAGTGGAGCAGGACTTTACTTTGGTTATCAACCTAATGGTGGTGCTTGTACAAACGGTCAAGTGCTTGAGTGGAATGGAGCGCAGGGATGGGTCTGTGGCACGAAAACAGTAAACACAACACTGACACTTGATACAACCAACACTCTTGGCTCGAGCGATACCGTCGTCCCTTCACAAAATGCAGTGAAAACTTATGTAGATAACGCTTCTGGAGCTTTGACCTCTTCCCAGTGGACAACAACGAGCTCTGATATTTATTACAACACTGGAGTTGTCGGTGTTGGGGTAACTGCTCCTAATTCTCAACTCCAAGTGAGTGCGACCTCTGGAAATCTTTTTAATCTCGATGCCAATACTGTTAGCCGTTTTAATGTCGGTTTTGGTGGTGATACGACGATATTTGCTAATAACGGAGGAGCCGCCTTAAGTATAACCATAATAGTGGAACGGGTGATCTCCTCGTTGTCGAGACAAGTAAGTTTGTCATTGAAGCTGATGGTGATGTTGGAATTGGGACGGCAACTCCCTCACGTAAACTAGATATTCGCGATGGAACGAACATCTATGGCTTTTCTAATGATGGTGGTAACAATCATTCGTTGATGATTATTGGTGAAAACACAAATAATACGGGTCGATCGACACTTGTTTTAAATGGTGACGATGGTGATTATCAAAATCAAGATTATGCCAACCTTACTCACTATGGTGCTACCGGAAATTTAGAGATCAAGGCAAATGTAAACGGTGGTGATGGTACTGGGAATATCTTGATCATACCTCAAGGAAATGTGGGGATAGGAACAAGCAATCCCTCTGTTCGCCTTCATATTGCAGATACGGCCTCAGATAATGTGGCCTTGAGATTTCAGGATGATGATAAAAACTGGTTTATGTCCTCTAGCACTAATGAAGGCTTTTGCTTTTATGAGGATTCAACAGGAACGACACCTCCGCTATTTATGGAAGTTGGTGGTAATGTCGGAATTGGTATAACCAATCCTACTCAAAAATTAACTGTTGCAGGTAACATCAATGTCACCACAGGAAACGATATTTGTATTGATGGTTCTGGATGTTTATCTGCTGCTGTTTCCGGTAGTGGAGAAACTAATACCGCTGCTAACTCAGGGGCTGGTTCTCAAATTTTTAAAGACAAGACAACGACTCAACTTAACTTTAGATCTCTCACATCAAGTGATTCCTCTTTAACCCTCACTCAAAACACTGATGATATTAATTTTGCTGTGAACTCTGTTGGGGTTGATCTTATTGCTAACGGTGCTGGTCTTTATTTAGATTACCGACCAAATAATGTTGCCTGTACTGAGGATCAAGTCCTTCAGTACGATGCCACCAACTTTCGGTGGGAGTGTGGGGCAAAAACAGTCGACACAACACTGACACTTGATACAACCAACACTCTTGGCACAAGTGATACCATGGTTCCTTCTCAGAATGCAGTGAAAACTTATGTAGATACTGCGACTGGAGCTATTACATCATCGCAGTGGACAACAACGGGTTCTGATATTTACTACAATACTGGAAATGTTGGTATTGGGACGACTAGTCCTGGTACCTCTCGAGCAAGGATTGTTAGCAATGGTTTTACAAATAATAAGGTTCTAGAGGTTACAGGAGGGGGAGTGTCTGGTGGACAAGTTGGCCCTTTTTATGGTGCCTTTATTGATGCTCCTGCTAATAATAATGCTACCTCTCGTTATGGAGTATACGCCGAAGGTGGAGGTGGAGGAGGAGGGCCAAATTATGGTGTCTACGGTACCACTACCATGGGTTCAAGCAGTAGATTAGCTGTTGGCGTTCAAGGACATGTTGTCGTTAATTCTGCTGCAACAAATAACCATCCATCTTTAAGCTCTCCTGTCGCTGGAGTACTGGCCACAGCAACCTCGAGTGGAACAAATATGACTGCTGTTTCAACAGCTCTTTTGGCCCGAAACGAAATGGTCTTTGGATCTACAAGCTTTGGTGCTTATATTGATGCTCTTGCCGGACCAACAACTGTTATTCCGCTAAGTATAAATTATAACGGTAGTGAAGTTATGCGGGTCACAAGTGGAGGACTTTTAGGGGTAGGAACGACTAATCCTAGTGCTCAAATAGAAGCGAAATTGCCCGGGGATGGGGGAGATATTTTAAATCTTGCCAGCTCAGATGCAGTACTTTTCAATTTTAACTCAAGTAGAAGTGATAATCATCGGGTTCCGTTATTTAAAATGATAGGTGCAAATAATATTAGTGGCACTCGAGGCGTTGGCGGTATCATCCATGCGGAAACATTAAATACTGCAAGTCAGGTAAGTGATGCTGTTATGCAGTTTAATGTCACCGAATCTGGTGGTGCTGTTTCAGCAGCAAACTTATTTAATTGGTCGAATAACGATACTCAGTTAATGACAATGAACAACAGTGGGAATTTAGGGATTGGTACTACGGCCCCAACTCAAAAACTTACTGTTGCAGGAAACATTAATGTCACCACAGGAAACGACATATGTATTGATGGTTCCGGGTGTTTATCTGCTGCCGTTTCTGGTAGTGGAGAAACCAATACGGCTGCTAACACAGGGGCCGGTTCTCAAGTTTTTAAAGATAAGACAACGACTCAACTTAACTTTAGGTCTCTTGCTTCAAGTGATTCTTCACTAACTCTGACTCAAAATACTGATGATATTAACCTCGTGGTTAATTCAGTTGGAGTTGATCTTATTGCTAATGGTGCTGGTCTTTATTTTGGGTATCAACCGAATAATGTCGCTTGTGCAGATACGGAAGTTTTAGAATGGGATAACACGAACTCTCGTTGGGTTTGTGGAGCTAAAACGACGGATACTAATACCAATGCAGGAACACTTTGTTCTGCTGGTGAGTATCTTGATGGAGATGGTACTTGTAAAACAGCGGCAACAGATACTGGAGATATTCTCGATGGAGGAAACACTACGGGAGCGCCAATAGCTATTGGTACTAATGATAATCAAGCTATAAATATTGAAACGAACAACCTGACTAGACTTTCCATTGATAATGTAAAACTACAAAGTGAAACTGCAGGCTCCTATAGACTAACACATGCGGGAATAACTGCAGCGAGCCCTTCTTATTCATTTAGTAATGATCTTGATACAGGGATTTACAGCTCTGGTTCAAATACTTTGGAGTTCTCCACGAATGCTCTTGAGAGAATGAGGGTGACTGCAGCTGGTCGTGTCGGCGTGACTACTGGTAGTCCTGAAGCTCAGTTAGACCTTGGTTCTGACGTCTCTATTCTAACGGGAAATCCAGAAGATCAGCAGCGCTTTATTTTTTGGAACCAAGGGGACTCCCATATGGGTCTTGGGGTTGATATGACTGGGGCCAGTTATGAAACAAACCTCTATGGTATTGCTCACGACGGAAGTGCTGGTCAAATCGACTTTGGTTTTCTCTCTAATGATGGCCTTTGGACATACAGCTCGGCCATGACAGTAAAAGAAAATGGAAACGTAGGAATCGGTGTCGCACCTGCTGCAACTCACAGACTACATATAGAAGGAAGTAACCCGTATCTTCTTAAACTATCCCGGGAAACTGCGGCAAATCAACCATCACTTCTATTGTTTGCAAATGGCGATGGCGAAAGGTGGCACCTTGGCTCTCAGGGAGATGGTTCTTTTCAAATAACTGAGACAGGTGTGGCGACTCAACTTAATATTGAGCCTGGTGGAAATGTCGGCATTGGTACTACTAGTCCAGACCAAAAGTTAAGTGTTAATGGTAACGCTTCAAAAACTGGCGGGACGGCTTGGGCGGTTTTCTCCGATGCAAGGTTAAAAACGGTTACGAGAAAATTTGAAAGAGGTCTCGCTTCTGTAAGGGAACTTGATCCTGTCTTCTTTCATTACAATGAAGATAACCCTCTCGGAATAAAAGACACTGAAGAGCAAGTGGGCTTTGTCGCTCAGGAAGTGGAGAAGGTTGTTCCTGAAGCGGTAACGATGATGGACAGCGGTTATCTTCAGCTTCAAAGTGATGCTATTTTTTGGACCATGCTTAATTCAATTAAGGAGCTTGATCTTCTCTTTGGTGATCAAGTGAATGAGAATGTGGCGATGTTTGAGAGGTTTAGAGGCCTAGAAGTAAAAGTAGAGGAAAATTCTCGCGAGATCGCGTCGTTGAAAGAAGAAAATACCGCTCTTAAAGAAAAAGTACAAAATCTTGAAGAGCGTCTTAAATTAATAGAAGAGGCCATTCTTAAAAAATAATTCCTAACCCACCCTTGGGATCATCTGCTCTTTTCACCTAAAAATGCTAGAAATAAGCCTACCTATTAAGTGTTAGTTTCTTAAAAGGTATGTAAATAAGGGCCCTGAGTAGGTCAAATATTAATAATTAGGATACCTTGGCAACAATTAAAGGTTTACAAGGATTATCGCCAATGAAATTTCTATCATTATTTATTATAACTTCACTATTCATGACATCTGCCTTTGCTAGTACAGAAGTAGACTATTCAGAGTTTGAAGTTAAAGTAACACTCAAAGCCTTAGACTACGCTGATCCCATTAGTAGCAGTAATGAATATAAAATTGGCGTGACCCTTATAAACGCTGAAAGCCGCAATAATTTAGGCTCTCTTATAGGCAGTACATCGGAAAATATTCATGCTCCTTTTTCAAACTATATACGGATAAAACCAGGTAAAACGGTAACAGTTAAAAGTAAGATTCTTCTTCCTACTAAGACAATTGATTCCGTTAAACTTAGAGTTGGTGCGGTGGAAGCAGACTTTACACTTGTCATACCGGGACCATGCTGTCTATTAGTTAACGACGACGACTCTGTAGTATACGAAAGTTTTATCCTTGAAACCCAAACCTTTTCCTCAATTTCTGCAGACGGCGTTACTGAAGTAGAGATTAGCATTACAAAAACTTCACAAGGTTCGATGGGTCTAAAAGTTCTTAGAGAAAAACAAAAAGAACAATTTATTGAAGAAACTGGGGTTAGATTTTTTGAGTCAAAAATGGCCAAACTTTATAGTCTAATCTTAGATACGATTTAAGATTTTTTCTTAAAGTCTTTATTCCATTAATTTCTTGTGTCCAGGAAGGACAACCTCAACGCTTTTATGAGTGAAAATAGTAGCTGAAGCCTCCCCGATAACCTCAATCTCTCGGTCATTCACGCAAATCGCCGAATTTTCATGAAGAGCAATAACGGGAAAACCGAACTCTTCTACAAACTCTTGAACTTCCTTCTTTTCAGATTCTTGATAGTGGCAATGAATGGCATACTGACCTAGTAAGTTGAGACCTTGATAAGAGATAATATTTGCTAAGTTCTCATCGGGAGTTTCTCCGAAGTGAGCCGTCTCAAGGTGGCTTCCTAAAATAATCGCACCAGCACTATCTCCATTGATCACGCCACCGTGGTGAATGAAGCGATGAATAAGCTCATAGAAGTGGGTATTTCGAATTTCTTCCATAAGAGTGAAAGTATTCCCTCCATCAATATAAATGGCATCAAAATTTTTTAAGTATTCCCACTCCAATTCTTCTAAATCTAAACACATTTCTATCTTTTCAAAATGGATCGTTGAAAAGGTACCTTGGATTCTCTCAAGGCCATCATTAAAGTTTTCGGGATCACCTGCGAGGGGAATAAAGAGTAGCTTGGGGTCTGTACTTAGAAGAGAAATAAAGAATTGATCAATTTCCTCAAAGTGCTCTGAATCTCCGCCTCCTGTCATAATCAGTTTCATTGATTTTAGTCTCCAGACCATATTTTTAAATAAAATATTGTTATAAGCTCGATTATAATTCAAAAGTACTACAATTAAGCATATTATATCGTTGAGCAGTTCGTAAATATTGTAAGCTCAAGGAGATGAAGCATGAACCGTAAAAATATTTTTCTTCAAGGTATTATCCTCATCGCCATTACAATGGTGGCAAATGTTATTCTTGCCAATAGAATCTTTTCTGAACGTATTGGTGAGATAACTGCAGGTCACAACTCTTTGGTGCGCTCTGTTGACCATATTTTTACGGCACTCACATACATGGAGAGGAACTCTAATAAAGATTTTGACGAAAAAATAAAAGCTGAACTAGACGAGGCAAGGAAATTATTGAGATCGCCGGAACTCTTAAAAATTAGAAGAAAACCATAGTCTTGACCGAGATTTTAAGTAAGATCTTTGGATATAGCTTCAAATCCAGAGATAACATCGAATAACTCTTCATCGATACCAGCTTGGCGCAATTGATGAAAGGTAGCATTCATACTTTCAAGTACTTCGACAATATTCTGATCAGCTCTTTGCATCGCGGCCAGTCGGCTCACATTTTCACTTGCCAAGGATTCTGTACACGCTCTAAAGAGAGAAACAAAGAGATACTCCCGCAGAAGTACAACTAAGGTAGACCTACCATCTCCTATAATTTCGGCCAATTGATTACTAGGCCAGGGACTCCTTGTGATCTTTTGTTGCCAAGCTTGATTAAGAGGAAGAATGGTTTTGATAACTGATTCATATAAGGCACCAGCTTTCCTTTCGTTATAAATTAAGTAAAGGGTGGACTCTTCCATATTCTCAGTATTTGAAATAGTTTCTAAAAGTATCTGGCCTATAAGTGGGGTAATCGCCTTAACAGAAGTTGGAAGTAAAAAAACCTGTTCAATAGTCTGGTCCATATCGATAAGACGACTTTGAACACGCTCTCCAACACAATAGATTCGAATAGGATTAGGAATTACTTCCATTTCTTTTAGAGCGAACTGAGCTATTACATCGTTAAACTTTCCCACTAAACCTTGGTCAGAGCCAAAGACGACAATATTTACAATGTTTTTTTCTTTTTCTCTATCATCAATAATAAATAGGTTCTTTTGAGATTGTAGGTCTTTGCGAAAACACGCTCCCAATGCAAGCTCTACTGATTGGAAGTACTCAGTTAAGGCATTTAATGATTTTTCATATTCTGCAATACTAGATGCCGAAATCGCCTTCATTGTTCGAACGACAGATTGAAGGTCATTTGCTATGCCCATTTTCTTTTGTAGATTGGCCATTGTCATGGGCATTAGCTCACTCCTTTTTCTTTTAATCTTTTAATAAAGGCGCTAGCGACTCTTTAATTAGATCAGTGATCACCTTTTGTTGATCAAGACTCAACACCTGATCATTAATAAATAGTTTTTGTATTTCGTCCGGTGTATCTTTTGAGGCATCGAGTAGTAAACTTTTCGCCTCTTCCATTTGAGCTTGAGGAACTCTGTCTAAGAGTTTTTTCTTTAAGGCCATGAGTAAAACAATTTGGGCAAATATATTAACAGGAGAAAATTCATTTTGATTAAGGCAAATACGAATTTTTTTCCCATGATTAATAATATTCTTTGTCTCTTCGTCTAATCGCGCTCCAAAACGAGCAAAAGTCTCCAGCTCTTCATACTGAGCATAGGCCAGTTTGAGATCACCTGTTACATCACGATAGGCCCTACGCTGTGCTTTTCCACCGACTCTTGAAACGGACTTTCCAAAATCTATCGCTGGGAGAACGCCCAATTCAAAGAGAGAGGGGGAGAGATATATTTGGCCATCAGTTATAGAAATAAGATTTGTAGGGATATAGGCAGATATATTCTGGACCTCAGTTTCTATAATCGGCAGGGCAGAGAGAGAGCCCCCGCCAAGATCTTCACTAAGGTGAGTTGCTCTTTCTAAAAGTCTGGAATGAATATAGAAAATATCTCCTGGGAACGCCTCTCGTCCTGGGGGCCTTCTTAGTAGTAACGATAGTTCCCTATAGGCGCGGGCATGATGGGTAAGATCGTCATAAACAATCAATACATCGCGACCCTGCTCCATATAAAATTCTGCAATGGAGGTTGCTGCATAGGGGGCAACATAAGTTAGCCCTGGTGAGTCGTTGCCTTCTGTTACAATGACAACTGTATACTCCATAGCACCCTTTTCTTTTAAAGTTGCCACCACTTTGGCCGTCGCTGAAGCACGCTGTCCGATAGCGCAATAAATACAAAGTATATTTTGATCACGTTGATTAAGAATCGTGTCAATGGCAATGGTTGTTTTTCCAGTTTGGCGATCACCTAAGATTAATTCACGTTGGCCACGACCTATTGGGATAAGGGCATCTATAACTTTAATACCAGTTTGAAGGGGTTCTGTGACAGGGGAGCGGTTCATGATAGGAGGTGCTGGTCTTTCAACTGGTAAACGATGACTTACTTTTAATGGCCCTCTGTTATCTAGGGGACGACCCAGAGGATCGAGAACTCTTCCTAATAATTTCTCTCCTACAAGAATATCCATCACACGGCCCGTGCGTCGTACTTCGTCTCCTGCTTTTAGGCGCCAGTAATCACTTAATAAAACCACCCCAACTTCGTCAGCATCCACATTAAATACGATGCCTTGAACTCCCCCTGGAAAGGAGAGGAGTTCGTCGAATCCAACTCCTGGAAGACCCGAAACCTTCGCCACACTTACCGCTATACTTGTAATTTTACCGACTTCCTTGAAGTCTAGTTCTGGCAAAAAGTCCTCTCGAATATCACCGAGATAAGTAAATGCTAGATCAAGAGAATTTTTTAAATAATTTGCTTCTTCTTTCAAGGTGCCCTTTTTTAGCCTATCTTGCCTTTAATGTTATCTTGTAAAGTTTTTTGAAAGCGCTCTTCAACTGAGACCAAATAGTTTTCTATACTCCATGCAATCTTTTGCCCATTCATAATCAACTCGATACCACTTGTGAGGTTTTGCACCACTTCCACTTGGACTTCGATTTGTGTATTGACAAGTTTGGTTACTGTGCTTTTTATGGTTTCGATTTGGGTATTTGAAATTTCAAATGAACTATTAATAGTGATTTTATTTTGAGAGGCCTGTAATATTGATTTTAAGTTTTCCCTCCTATTCTGATCCATTCCTTTTAATCTTTTAACAAATACTTCAATCATCCGGTCTTCTAGCTCTGTGCCAGCAAGGTCACTAAGAGTTTTTCTCGTGAGAGCGATAACTTCTGATTGTGTACGCTTAACGATCACTTGGTTTAAATGGAAGGCCTCTTCTTCGAGGTTTTTATGCCACTTTTCGCTTAGTTTAACGGCCGCTATTCTTGCTTTCTCTCGCATACGTTCACTTTCGAGCTTTAATTTTTCATTCAATTCCCTCTCACGATCCGTGCTGTGCTTGTCATAATCCTCAATCTTATCTTTAAGTGCTTTTCCAATCATCTTTGCTTCATCCTCCATTTCTTTAGCGTCAGAAATTCTTTTGGCTATTAACTCTTCCCGCTTATCAATAGCATTAAGTATTGGTTCATAAAGAAATCGCTTTAAGAGGAATATGAGAATAAGGAAATTCGTGACCTGTGCTAGGACAGTAAACCAGTCTATGAGCATAATTTCACTTCCCTATATTTTCTGCGATAAAGTGATTCCAAAATGGATTGGCAAAAATTAAAATCATTGAAACCACCAAGCAATAGATCGCGGTAGATTCAATCATTGCAAGACCTACAAATAAGGTTCGCGTAATTGTTGTTGAGGCATCAGGTTGCTGGGCTAAGGACTGAAGGGCGGCCGCAACGGCCCTTCCCTCCGCAAGAGCTGGGCCTATGGCGCCAAAACTTGTTGAAATTCCTGCGATCAAAATTGATACCACAGCGATAATTGTCGAACTGCTCATATATTTTCCTTTTTAATGGGGATTAGGGGAGGTTGTGGTTTTATCACTCTGGTGGCCGCAGCAATGTAAACAGCAGCTAAAACAGTAAAAATATAGGCTTGAACCATTCCTGTGAGTAGTCCAAGTGCCCTCATAATAATAGGAAATAACAAAGGCGTAACAGAGACTAAGATAGCAATGATTAATGTTCCGCTCATCATATTACCAAAGAGACGGATGGCGAGCGCTAAGGTTCTAGAGACTTCACTTATAATATTAAAAGGCAGCATGATAAATGTTGGTCTCATATAGGAGCGCAAATAACTACTCAGACCAATTTCATTGATTCCAAAAAAGGGAACAGCGAAAAATACGCATAAAGCTAAGGCGGTTGTTGTTGATAAGGAGCCAGTTGGCGTTTCATATCCTGGGATAATCGTACAAACACTCGCTGTGGCGATAAAAAGAAATATTGTCCCTAAAAATCCAAGATACTTACGTGGTTCACTCAGTCCTACATCTACAATTTGTTTTTCAATATTAGAGACGATAATTTCTAAAAGATTCTGCCAACGAGAACGCTCAATACCCGCGGACATTTTTCTAGCTATTAATTTTGAACTTAATGTCAGAAAAAATATCAATGCCCAAGTCGTTAGTATAGTCGAATTGATTTTCCAAGGACCACTTTGCCAGTAAATAATACTATCGGGACTAAGTTGCATCCTTTCGCCCCTTCTTGAGATGAACGACACTTGTGATAAGAAATTTTGCTGTCCAAAAACCAAAGAGACAGATCGCGATGCTCATTCCTTGTTCCTCAGGGTAACTTTTAATCAGTTGATAAAAACCAATTAGGGTCACACTAACTCTAAGGAGAAAACTTACTAAAAACATAAAAAGAGGCACAGGTAAATTTCTTGCTTGATCAACAGTCCACCAAAGACCAGAGTAAAAGAATGTTCCGAGTAATATTCCAACGATAAGAATGATTATGATATCTATGTTTTCAATCATTTTCATCCTCCTGCATATCTTTGTGCTGTTTACTCATCCAGTGCCAAGCATTTAAGCAACCGATACAGAGGCCAACAACAAGTAAGGTCAAGGTCCATGAGAAACTAACTGTCGTTCGCTTATCTAACCAAATACCTAGAGCTGCACCAAGTAATGTCGGTACAACCACCGACCAACCAATGAGACCCATCATGCCTAAACCAAACCAAGTACTTTCATGCTTCTTTTTCGATTTGATCTTTTTCACAGATTCTGTACCGATTTTTTGGACGAAATTAGGGGGAGCCTTTTTTTTATTCATGATGCATCTCCGTAAATTTTTGGACAAAACTACTTTCAAGTTTTGCTATAGCAAGACGAAGGCCTCTCTCTTCTTCGTTGATCTTTATGAATTCTTCTTCAACAGTATGTTTGAGGTTATTTAGATCCGGTCCTCCGATTGCATTTCGCACTGAAATTGCTACAGTCTTACCAGTCTTAACGAGCGTGCCTTCATCAATAGCAACATAGATATCCATACCTTTTTCGATTCTATAAGTTAGAATCCCAGGTATAAGGACGGCGACACAGTCGAGTCTATGGGGCAAGAGACCGAATGAACCACTTTTGCCATCGGCAACAATGGAAAGAATTTCACTTTGTTCAAGAAATATTCCAGTTGGGATAAGAATTTTAAGAGTCATCGACGTTTTCATCATTTTAACCGGTTAAGTTTTTTTTTGAGGCCTTGAGTCTGGCCTCGTTAATTCCTCCAATCATATAAAGTGAACTTTCAGGATAATCTTTGAATTGATCATTAAGGATTCTTTCACAGCCCTCTAGAGAGTCTTCAAGAGAAACCAGTTTGCCCTTGATGCCACTAAACTGTTCCGTGGTAAAAAAAGGCTGGGTAAGAAATCTCTCGAGTCTTCTTGCACGCGCCACCACGCTTCTATCCTCCTTAGCCAGTTGTTCTAGGCCTAGCATGGCTATTATGTCTTTGAGGTCTTCATAGCGGGCCAGAGTTTTCTTAATTTCTTGGGCCAAATGATAATGTCGCTCACCAACAATTCCTGGTGTCGCCATTTTAGAGTTTGATTGCAGGAGATCGACCGCTGGAAAAAGTCCTTCACTGGCGCGTTTACGTGAAAGGACAATGGAAGTGGAAAGGTGAGAAAAAGTATGCACTGCCGCGGGATCCGTTAAATCATCCGCTGGAACATACACAGCTTGAATTGAAGTAATCGCTCCTGCATCCGTGCTGGCGATGCGTTCTTCTAACCCTGAGAGTTCTGTTCCTAGGGTTGGTTGATAGCCTAAACGTGAGGGCATCTGTCCCATAAGGCCTGAGACTTCCATCCCGGCCTGAATAAAACGGAAAATATTATCTATTAAGAGTAGAACGTCACGGTGTTCATCATCCCGAAAATATTCGCACATGGTAAGGGCAACATGCCCTACTCGAAATCTACTTCCAGGTGGCTCATTCATTTGACCAAAAATCATGACCATATTGGATAAAACCCCAGCGGTCTTCATCTCATTGTAGAGTTCTTCCCCTTCACGGCAACGCTCGCCAATCCCACAAAAGATACTTACTCCTTTTTGTTTATTGATCATGTTATGGATGATTTCTGTGAGAAGCACTGTTTTTCCAACACCGGCGCCTCCAAGAAGACCTGCTTTCCCCCCTCGCTCTAGCGGTAAGAGAACATCTATTACTTTTATGCCGGTTTCGAAAATTTGTGACTTAGTCGTACGTCGGGATAATGATGGAGGGGGACGATGAACTGAGCGCCACTCAATGTCTATTGGTGCTTCTTCGCGATCAATTGGTTCGCCAAATATATTAAACATTCGTGATAAAATATTTTTGCCAACAGGGGCTTTTAATGGTCCTCCCGTATCTAAGACAATGTCCTCTCGAGAAAGACCCTGAGTTGGAGTTAATGCAATTCCTCTTACCGTATGCGAATCAAGGTGCGCTAAAACCTCGACCGAGACTTCCTTATCTTTTATGCGTAATAAAGAAAAAATAGGAGGAAGGCTATTTTTGAAAGTTACATCGACAACACTGCCCCGAACAGATTTTACTCGACCAAATTTTGAGGTCTTTAAGTCATTACTCTCTATATTGGGATTCATAATGAATGTAGTGTCTGATTTCATATCAATTAATTCTTCCTCCATAATCCTATCTGTTTATGTCATAGTTATGGCCGTATTCTGATGACGTCAGTCACTATTTTTAATGTCTTTTGGGGTTTTTAAGCTCGAGGTAAAATGTACCTGAATAAAAAAAATCAGGAAGAAGTGGTAAAATATAGTGATTAATTTTTTCTTTACGCGGAGCCTTGATTGTCTGACAAAAAGCCAGAATTATTAAGCAATATTAAGATGACTGATTTTGGTGAATCTCTAGATTTACTTAATACTATCCATTACCATGCTGCTCACGCGTTTATCACCACTGACGTTACAGGTGAAATCACGAGCTTCAACCCTAAAGCCGAAGAAATGCTTGGGTATAAAGCGGATGAACTTGTTGGAAAAGAAACTCCTGCTATTTTTCATGATCTCGATGAGGTCATTGCTCGCAGCAAAGAGTTTAGTGAAAAGCTTGGTCAAGATATAGCTCCTGGCTTTGAGACCTTCATCTGTCATTCAGTATTAAATTTAAAGAATGAATACGAATGGATTTATGTTCATAAAAATGGGCGACGTTTTCCTATACAGCTAGCTATAACAGCGATAAAGGATGACAGTGGGAATATTGTGGCGTTCTTAGGAATAGCTCAAGATATAACAGAGCGTAAAAGTCTTGAAAGACAGATTGATAAAAAAAATAAAGATTTAGAATTGGCCCAGTCGATTGCAAAAATTGGTTCATGGACTTTTGATATAGAAGAAGGACAAACCTCATGGTCTAAGGAAATGTTTAATATATTTCCTGAGAATATAAATAATGGAGAGCCTGATTTAGAAAAACATAAGTCAACGATTCACTCAGAGGATGTCGATCATTGGGCAAGTGTCGTTGGTAAATGTATTGAAAATGGTGAACCTTATTTAATGCGCTTTAGAACGTTCAAACATGTGGACCCTAGTCAAACGGTATGGGTTGAGGCAAGAGGGGAAGGTCGTCTTAAAGATGGTCAAGTAAATTTACTCTCTGGAACTTGCCAAGATATTACGGATCTAGTTTTAAAAGAAGAAGAACTCAACAATAAAGCTGAGGCCTTGAAAAGAGCTGAGAGAGTCAAATCGGAATTTTTGGCAAATATGTCTCACGAAATTAGAACGCCAATGAACGGTATTATTGGCATGATCGACCTTTTAGCAGAGACGGAGTTGTCTAATGATCAAAAGGAAATGGTTGAGACGGCGTCAGTTAGTAGTGAGGCGCTTTTGGAGCTGTTAACTGATATTTTAGATTTAAGTAAAATTGAAGCAGAGAACTTTGAGCTCGAAAATATTAACTTTAACCTCAATCAGTTGATAACGAATACATGTAAGCTCATGGAAGCAAAGGCCAAAGAAAATGGTAATGATCTTAACCATGTTCACGATATGAAAGATAGTGAAAATTTGTGGGTAGAAGGTGACAGTAATAGAATTGGGCAGATTTTGATAAACTTTGTCTCTAATGCAATTAAATTTACATCCAATGGAAAAGTTAAAATTGGCCATGAAGTATTAGAGTCGAATAGCGACACGACCAAACTTAAAATCTATGTTAAAGATAATGGAATTGGTATTTCAGAGGAAAACCAAAAAAACCTTTTTGATGCCTTTAAACAAGCTGATAGTTCAATCACTCGAAAGTTTGGTGGTACCGGTCTAGGTTTAACGATATGTTCAAAAATAGCTGGGGCTATGGGGGGTAAGGTCTACCTTGAGAGCAAGGAAAAAATTGGATCAACCTTCTTCTTAGAGCTGACTTTAAAAAATGGAACTCAATCAAAAACGAATTTAACAACTCAAAAAGATAATTCTCAGTTGGCCAAAAGATATCCTCATCAAATTTTATTAGCAGAAGATAATCTAATTAACCAAAAAGTTGCAAAGTTAAGATTAGAGAAGCTGGGCTACACATGCGATATGGTCGAAAATGGAGCCGAAGTATTAACACAACTAAGTGCAAAGCCTATAGGTTATTACACGATTATATTAATGGACTTACAAATGCCTGTAATGGATGGGATTTGCGCTACTAAAGAAGTTATAGCGAAATGGGGAGATAAAGCTCCTCTTATAATAGCGTTAACCGCCAATGCGTTTATAACTGATAAAGAAAATTGTCTTGAAATTGGCATGGTAGATTATTTAAGCAAGCCCTTAAAGAAAGATGCCCTTGTCGAAATCTTAATTAAATATAGTGTTGGAACTGCTTCAAGTTAAGATTGCCTTGCTTATACTCCTACTCATTAGTCTTGGCGTTAATCCACTGTTTTAGTTGGTCGTGGTTGAGGGCACCCGAAATGCTGTCTTTCTTCTTTCCGTTAACGAAGATTATAGTGGCGGGAATTCCTCTAATGCCAAAACTGGCAGATAGTTGTTGCTCTTGTTCTGTATTAACCTTTAAGAACTGAACTTTATTGGGATATTCTTTTGATACCTCTTGAAATGTAGGTCCGTATACTTTGCAGGGACCACACCAGCTTGCCCAGAAGTCCACAACAATAGGAATTTTTGAGTTTCTTAAAACTTTGTTAAAGGCTTCGGAGGTTACTTCTTGGGTTAAATCATGAAGTTCAATCTCTTTTTGGCATTTTCCACAGACAGGCTTTTTTTGTAGTGCTGTATTAGCATCCATTCTATTTACCGCCCCACATGACTTACAAACACCTAGCATAATTCCTCCATAGAATTTAAGTTTCTGTCTAGACAAGATGGGAGCAATATTAACAAGGTCAAGGTTGAAGAAACTTAATCTTTCTTAGGTAATTCTTTTGTTTTTAAAAAGTGAAGAATATTTTTGTAAGCAGTCTTAGACTCAAAATAGGTGAAATCCGCAGGAGTCGCAGCCTCCGTAAATTTCTTCGCAACTTCTAAGGCCTTTTCAGCCTCACCATCGTCTTTTAGAAACTTAATATAAAAGTAATAATTTAAAGATTCTTTAGGAGATTGTTCCATGGCCTTCAATATGTAGGAATAAGCCTTCTTTCTGTCACCTCCAAGGAAACCTGGAGCTTTATAGTAGAGGAGAGAAAGCATCCTATATGGACCTGATCCAGCATACTTAGAATCTATCTTGAGTGCCTTATCAAATATCTTGATAATGCTACCAATTCCAAATGCGAGACTGAATATCCCATATTCCTTTTTTAAAAGAGCAGTATTGGTGGCAAGCCAAAAGTAACACTCGACTACTTTATTATTCGAAAGCTTAACGCAGAGTTCTCCTTGCTTAACCCCTTTTTTGTAACGCTCAATTCTCTTCTTTTCTTCTTGGAGGAGATGACCAACATAGTAATTGGCCATACTCGCCCGCCATAAAGCATCAATAGAGTCGGGATGCGTATCAAGGTATTTTTCGTAGAGAGCGAGGGCCTGATAGGCCTTATCTAAACTTTCTCTTTCATCATAGAATTGGTCACCGTCTTTTAAAACTTTTTGAAGATTGGTGGAGGCATTAGCGAGGTTAATGATTAGAGAAAAAGATAGAATATACTGAATAAAAGCACGCACACACTACCTCTGTCTTTTATGGTTTAAGAAAAGTACGGTGAAAACTATCAATAGGAAATAGGACAAGAATCACAAAAAAGAGAATTAGACTAAATAGTCGCCGATTAGTTCGTTTAAAAAATAGGCAGAGAGTTCGCTCTTTCCACCTAAGCCAGATTTTTCATATATTGAATGGCATTGATTTCTGATGGTTCTCTCTGAGGTGAACCTTATACTTGATATTTCTTTTGAGCTCTTGCCTTGAAGAACAAATAACGCAACTGCTTTCTCGCTCTTTGATAGGTTCCACTCATTAAATTGAATAGTTACATGGGCTTGAAACTCTATTACGAAATCTTTTGATTTCCTCTCCCAAAGATTGGCGCTTTCTTTAGTTTTCAGAAGGTCTTTAGCAATTGAATGATTGGTCTCCATTTCAAATGTAAATTTTTTCCAGACGTAATTAGCTGTAAAGAGAACAAGAAGAAGAAGAGATCCTTCTAGTAATAGGTCTAAAACCATGTCCTTTAAGGGATGACCTTCCAGAAAATAGAAGGTTATGTCGACTAAGATAATTAGAAATATCGATGTAAGTAAGTAGGTAAGTGTCAGTTTTTCTTTATGATAACTTCTTGGTGCATTTGTCACAAAATACCGTTTTTATATGTAAATGAGTGATTTGACTCATATGTTTAGTAGGTCAAATGTACTACTAATAAAGGGGTAATCAAAGGAAAATTTGGATGAATACTGAAGAACAACTAAAAACCTCTTTCTTTCACAAGGTAAGTATTAGTGATGGCGCAAGGGGGCAACTGAGAGAGTTCCTTAATTCACAGACTGAAAATTTTCCCCGGGGGATTTTTGAGCCATTCGTTCAAATGATTAAAGAAGATTTTCGTACCATCGTAATTGAGCTTGATAACGGCGATGGGAAGTATTTTTCATTTAGTGAAATTCACCGGCTTAATCCCCTTATTGGAGAAATATTTGGTGAGTTATTAGTTCAAAATGATCAGGGACATAAAGTTATCTCTGTTTATGATCGCGACCGTTTAGGCTCGATGTTTCAAGGGGCCCGTTACCACCAGACGAGAGAAGGTGGGAGTATTCATACCGACAACGTCAACGTCCCTGAACCTTGGGACTATTTGTATATGAGTTGTGTTTCTCCGGCCTTGGCCGGGGGAGAAAATATCCTTGTTGATGGACTGAGAGTTCATCAAGAGTTAAAGGCCTCTTACCCAAATGCTCTAAAAGAATTGGAATTACCCTTTGTTTGGGAGATGAGAGGTGTTGCAGATGAGTTATATCGTGCACCAATAATTACCTATAATGAAGAAGGCGAGCCTCTTTTTCGTCACCTTAGACCTTATATGGAATCGGCCCATCAAAAAGCAGGGGAACCTCTTAAAGACGAGCAACTCTACGCTATTGATGTACTCGATGCTTTAACAAATAGTTCTGAGTTTCAAGTTCGTTATCGCATGAAAAAGGCCGACATTCTTCTCACTAAAGATGCCCAAGTCCTTCACGGAAGAACTTGTTTTTCGGATGCCATCGAAGCCGTTTCCCTTGAAGATTACGAAAAAGGAAAAGGCAAAACGCTAAAGAGAACGATGGAGAGATTATGGGTAAGGAAGGGGGCAAATGATGATTAATAATAGCGAGTATACAGCTGTTGTCTTGGCCGCTGGTTATGGTTCTAGAATTAGTGACATGACAAATAGACCAAAGTGCCTCTTAGAACTAGAGGGAAAAACTCTGCTAGAGAGGAGTTTCACTATTTGGAAAAATCTAGGAATTAAGAAGGTTAATTTAGTACTAGGTTACAAAAAAGAGCTAATTCAAGATATTGCACAGAAATACACTGATGACTTCGATTTTTCTTTTTATTTAAATGAAGACTACAAAAATCATGGAAATACATTTTCTCTATATCTGGGAATAAAAGAAATTGAAGACTCTTGTCTAATCTTTGATGCAGACCTGGTCTACGAGCAATGTATTCTAGAAGAGTTTTTAAATAAAAAGAAATCGAGTGAAATACTCGTGGGAGAAGGCAGTCTTTCTGATGTCGAATGTGCAAAAACAATGATTGATTCAAGTGGTTTTGCTCGCATGACAATTGATAAAAGGGAAGTCTCAAAAGTGGAACTTGAAAAGTTCACTTTCGCAGGTGAGGCCATTGGAATTTTAAAGTTTAATAAAGAGCACACTTCTCGTTTAGCCGATTTGGCCTCAGTCTTCCTATCAAAACCTGAAAATTTATCCCTGAATTGGGAGCATCTTCTAAATGAATTCTTACTATTAAATGAAGTAGGCGTTCATAAGTTTCTTGCTGGAAAATGGATGGAGATAGACACACCAGAAGATTTTAAAGAAGCTCAAATAATGTTTGAGGAATAGCATGGATATGACATCAAACTTTTACTCTGAATATAAGAGAAATAGTAAAGAACTTCAGTTAGAAGAACCTTTCGACTTCTTCGTCTTTAGACCATTGGCCTTCCTTATTTTAAAGGTGGCGAACTGGTCTTTCCTAAGACCAGACCACTTTTCTATTGTAGCTTTAATCATTGCGATCATTAGTGGTTATTTTTTAACGACGGGTACGCCAAAAGGTTTTGCCTACGCAGGCGTCGGAATATTTATTTTCAGTGTTTTAGATTGCTGTGATGGAATGCTGGCTAGAATGAAGAAGAATGGGAGTAAGTACGGGCAACTCGTTGATATGTTTGTGGATTTCTTGGCGAGTATATGTTTTTACGTAGGTCTAAGTATTGGGTTAAGTAAGGGAAATGACTTTTTTCCAATACACTACTTCGCCATCGTTTCAGCAGTTTTTATTCTTGTTCATGCAAGTATCTATAGTTTCTATAAGAAACAATTTCTCTTTTATTTAGAAAATAATCCGCAAGGCCGAATAAGAGAAATTGAAAAGTACAGACGGGATCTAGAAAAGTTAAATAAAGAAGGTGGGAGTTATTTCGAGAGATTGCTCATTTGGTTATTCTTGGTATTTAGCCGGGCACAAAAGAACCCGAAGAGTATGTCTACTTTTAAAGTCGGAAAGTATCTTAAATATAATAAGTCAATTCTTCCCATGTGGGGAATTACTTCTGGTTCAACCCATTTAATGCTTCTCTCCCTTGCTCTGATAACTCAACATGTAATGTTATATTTTTTCTTTGCCATAGTTCTGTCAAATTTATGGTTGGCCTTTGTCAGTATGATTCAGATCGGGGTCAACGTCTCAGTGGATGGCGTAAAATGATCGCATTTACAATCGGCCTATTCATTGGTTTTTTGATGTGTATTCCTATTGGTCCAATAAATGTGTGGGTTATTAATACTCACCTAAAGAAAAGTGCAGCGAGGGCCTTGTCGATAGCTTTTGGTGGCTCGCTAATGGATGTTATTTATTTCTTTATCATTCTCTCTGGTCTTTCTCTTATAGAGATAGACCAGAAAATTACCTTTATAATGAAAGCCGCAGGAATAGTTATTATTTTTCTCTTAGGGTTAAAAGAACTTCTGAGCAAGAATAGTCAAATTCAAGAAACTACAAAAAGAGAAACTCCACAAGGTGTCGCAAAAGGAATCTTGTTGGGAATCGTTATTTATACCTCCAACCCCGCTCTCGTTCTAACCATGACGGGTCTTGGTGCCTTCGTGAAAAGCTTAGAGCTCTTTGTCTTTAATCAGTTAAATATCATTTTAATTTCCATTGGCTTAGGTATTGGTTCGTTTTTGTGGTTTGTTTTTCTCATTAAAGTAGTCGATCGATTTAAAGAAGCGATTAGAAATAAATATTTAAATTATTTTAGCAGGATAAGTGGCGGGCTCATGATTGGGTTAAGTCTCTTTATGGGATATCGCCTGTACTAAAGAAAGGAAAGAGCATGAAAAAGACAACAGTGTTAAAACAAATGATCCAAAGTAAAGAGCTAGCGTATCTGATGGAAGCTCATAATGGATTATCTGCAAAGATTGCTGAAGAAGCTGGTTTTCAAGGTATATGGGGCAGTGGTCTTTCCATTAGTGCGGCAATGGGTGTGAGAGATAATAATGAGGCTTCATGGACTCAGGTCTTAGAGACAGTTGAGTTTATGAGTGATGCAACGACGGTTCCTATTCTTCTAGATGGTGATACTGGCTATGGAAACTTCAATAATATGAGAAGATTAGTCAAAAAACTGGAGCAGAGAGGCGTGGCCGGTGTTTGTATTGAGGATAAAATATTTCCTAAAACAAATAGTTTCTTAAGGGGCGAAAAACAACCATTAGCTGATATAGAAGAGTTTAGTGGGAAAATTAAGGCGGGTCTCGATGCTCGTACTGATGATGACTTTTGTATTGTCGCAAGAGTAGAAGCTTTTATTGCTGGTTGGGGTTTAGAAGAAGCTTTAAAAAGAGCTGAGGCCTATCGAAATGCAGGGGCTACTGCCATTCTTATGCACAGTAAGAAGAGCACACCAGATGATATCTTTAGTTTCATGAAGGAATGGGGCGATCGTTGTCCTGTTGTGATTGTACCCACTAAGTATTATTCAACGCCAACTGAAGAGTTCAAAAAACGCGGCATATCTACTGCTATTTGGGCCAACCACTTAATGCGCTCATCAGTAAAGGCCATGCAGGAAACGGCAAAGCAAATATTTATTGATCAAAACCTGATGAATGTTGAAGACAATATTGTACCCGTAAAGGAAGTCTTCAGATTACAAAATGATCAAGAACTTGCCGAAGCAGAAAAACTTTATTTTCATAAGAATGGCGAAAAGAAGGCGATCATCTTAGCTGCAAGTAGAGGAAAAGAACTCGGTGAACTAACCGCCAATAAACCTAAGGCCTTGTTAAATGTTAACGGCCAACCAATTTTGAAACAGACCATTGATAAACTTAGGAATTTTGGTGTTGAAGAAATTAATGTCGTCAGAGGCTATAAGAAAGAAAGTTTTCCTGAACTAGGGTGCAACTATATTGATAATGACGATTACTCTACAACTGGAGAGTTAGCGTCACTTTTTAAAGCAAAAGATCATATCGAGGGTAATCTCACTATTGGTTATGGCGATATAATTTTTAAGAGTTACATCCTAAATATGATGGAAGAAAGTCCGAGAGACATTATGATCGTTGTGGATAGTAAGATGTCAAACCGAGACTCTCAGTATGTAGGTGACTTTGTTTTTTGCAATAGAGAAAACACAAAGGTATTTGGTGAAGAGTCTGCACTGGTACTTAAGACAATGCTCCAGCAAAGAGATGAGTCAGAAGAAACGCCGCATGGTGAGTGGATAGGACTTGTAAGGACATCAGCTAAGGGTTCCGAAATTTTGAAAAAGGCTCTGATAGATCTTTCTCTAAAAGATGGCTTTGGTGAGATGAAGATGGGAGACATGATTAACTATCTGATTAAAAAGGATATTGAAATTGGTGTTTCCTATATTGAAGGTAACTGGATGGATGTTGATAATTTTAAAGATTATGAAAAGATACAGGTATTTTAGATAATGATAAACTCAAGTGTGTTTCTAAATGAATGCAAAGAAAACGGTTACACCCTGTTTACAGGGACTCCGTGTTCTTACTTAAAACCCTTTATCAATTACGTTATTGACGATATCGATCTTGAATTTGTTGAAACGACAAATGAAGGTGGGGCCGTTGCTCTCGCTTGTGGAGCATGGCTTGGTGGAAGAAAGTCTATTGTTATGTTCCAGAACTCTGGGTTAGGGAATGCGGTCAACCCTTTAACTTCTCTTAGCTACACCATGAAAATTTCTTTCATAGGGATCGTTACGTTAAGGGGAGAACCGAATGGAGCAAGTGATGAACCTCAGCACGAGCTTATGGGGGAAATAACAACAGAGCTTCTTGATCTCATGAAAATACCATGGGCGTTCTTTCCAACTGAAGCAGAAGAGGTAAAGGAAGCATTTTCTCGTGCTGATAAAATTTGTGAAGAACAGGGGCGTGCTTTCTTCTTCGTTATGAAAAAGGGAAGCGTGGATTCCTATGAGTTAAAGAGTACTCATGTTGATCGGCTAATTGATCCACATCGCACTCAAATTAATAGACTGTTAAATAGAGAAGGGATGATCACTCGAACAGAGGCCATTAAGTCTCTTAAAGGAAAGTTAAGCAAGGAAGATATGTTCATTGCCACAACTGGGAAGACTGGAAGAGAGCTTTTTGAAATTGAAGATTCTCCAAACAATCTCTATATGGTTGGTTCAATGGGTTGTGCTGTAGCTATTGCTCTTGGGTTGAGCCGAACTGAATTTAAAGAGAAAATTGTTGTAATAGACGGTGATGGCGCCATTCTTATGAAATTAGGGAATATGGCCTTGGCGGGGCAGATGGGCCCTATTAATTTAATACATATTTTATTAGATAATGGCGTCCATGATTCAACAGGTGGTCAAAGAACTTTTTCTGAGTCAATAGACTTTTGTGGTATTGCTCGTTCTTGCGGTTATGAAATTATCTATGAAGTTGATTCGATAGAATCTTTTGAAGTAGCACTTGAAAATATTCTTGAAAATGGTGGGCTAAGTTTTGTTCGATTTGTTATCAAAGCAGGGTCTCCAAAAGATTTGGGACGCCCAACTGTGACTCCTGAGCAAGTCGCCATGAGAATGAAAGAATATATTAGGGAAATTAATGAAAGAAGTAATTAATAAGACTATTGAAAGGAAAATTCTATTAAATCCAGGGCCTGCTACAACTTCAGCAAGGGTTAAGAGTGCACTTGTTACTGAAGATATTTGCCCCAGAGAAAAAGAGTTTGGTGATCTACTTTCCGATGTAAGAGAAAAGGTAAAGAAAGTCGTAAATGCTGATTCTAATTATGAAGGTATATTACTAGGCTGTGCAGGGACGGGAGCCATCGAATCTTGCTTGAGTTCTTGCACGAATACAGATGACGGTGTTTTGATTATTGAAAATGGAGCTTATGGAAAAAGAATGAAGCAGATTTGCGATAATCTGGGCGTTTTTTCACAAGTTATTCGTTTTGAATGGGGTCAGGTAATTGATTGGAAGGAAGTGGATCAATTCTTGTCAAAAAATAGTAGTAAATTTAAAGTCTTGGCCTTTGTTCATCATGAAACCACGACAGGAATTTTAAATTCAATAAGTGAGTTCAAGAGCATTAGCGATAAATATAAAATGGTATCTCTAATCGATGCGATGTCTTCCTATGCTGGAATTAATATTGATCTTGTAAAAGACGATGTTGATTATCTGATTTCATCATCGAATAAGTGCATTCAGGGAATGGCAGGCCTTGGTATCGTCATTGCTAAAGCATCAGAGCTAGAAAGAATTAAAGGGTTTAAGAAGAAAAGTTTTTACTTTGATCTTTACGCTAACTTTCTTTCACAAAAGGAAAAGAACCAATTCTTATTTACTCCTCCAGTTCAAACTCTCTACGCCCTAAATGAAGCATTTGATGAATTTTTTGAAGATGGTGGTATAGAGGCCAGAGCAGCAAAATATTCAGGTCTGTATGAGAAAATGCATGAAGGAATGTGTGCTTTTGGCTTCACTCCTTTATTAGAAGAAAAAGAGAACTCTCGAATCTTGACAACATTTCTTGAACCAATAGATAAGAATTATAACTTCGAGAGTATGCATAATTATCTCTACCAAAGGGGGATCACCATTTATCCTGGAAAGGTTGATGAGAAGAACTCTTTTAGAATTTCTAATATTGGTCAGTTAGGTAGTGAAGACATTCAGCTATTTCTTGATCTTATTAGCGAATATATCGAACAATCAGGGATTAGGCTTAAATAGACCTAATCCCATCTATTATCTGATTACTTTAGTATTTTTACTATTTGTGAACCAAGCTCACCTGCTGAAGCTGGGTTTTGGCCAGTAACAAGCCTTCCGTCGACAACAACTTTTTCTTTCCAAGCTTCAGCACTAGAAAAATTAGCACCTCTTTTAATCATTTCAGTTTCAAGCATAAAAGGCATTTGGGCACTTAATTGAACAATATCTTCCTCAACATTTGTAAAACCAGTAACGGACTTGCCTTTAAGTAGGTAGTTACCATTTGATAATTTAACATTTATGAGGGCCGCAGGGCCGTGGCATACGGCTGCAACAACTCCACCATTTTCATAAATAGATGCAGTTAACTTATTAAGAGTTTCTGAGTTATTAAAATCCCACATCGTGCCATGGCCACCAGCAAAGACGATCGCATCATAATCTTTTGCCTTAACGTCATTTAGAGAAACAGTATTATCTAATTGCTTCATCAGTTCTTCGTTTTCATAGAATTTCTTATTTTCTAGATCTTTAAGGTCTTTGCTTTTTGGGTCCATTGGAGCACGCCCACCTTTTGGACTGGCGAAGACTACTTTATGACCTGCTTTGATAAACTTAAAGTAGGGGTGGGCCACCTCTGGTAAGTAATAGCCTGTTTTCTTACCAGTTGTTCCTAATTGCTCATGATTCGTGACAACGAGTAGGATCTTCTTATTCGCAGCATAAGTGATAGTTGAAGCGAAAAGTATGGGTAGTAGCAAAAAGAGCGATATTATGTTTTTCATTTTCTATCTCCGATTAGATTGTAGTGACCCTACAATAGAGATAAGTTTTGATAATATCTATAAGAATAGTTGAAAAACCCTACTGGTCTAAGGTTTTAATCATCGTTTAAATTAAGTGTAAGGTATTAATTATACGTCAAAGTAAAGCCGCTTTACTTCCCAGCTCTCTAAAGTAAAAGAAAGACATGAAAATCTATATTCTTATATTCAGTATTCTCGTTTCTTTTAAAACTATGGCCAAGTCAGTGACTCTCTCTCCAATCGAGAGCGGGCGGACGGAAGTTAAGGTGGATCTTCCTCGAACTTTTAAGAAGCAGGAGAAATGGCCGCTGATCATTTCAATGCATGGTTATGGTGGTAATTCAGCTATTCAGAAATATTATGTGCGCTTAGGTGCCTATAATAATAAATTCGGTTTTGTTTATGCTACTCCTAACGGGTTAACGGATAAAAATGGTAAGAACTTTTGGAATGCCTCTAATTTTTGCTGTGATTTTGAAAAAACTGAAGTTGATGACGTGGCCTATATAAAGAACTTGATTGAGCAAATTTCAAACTCAAAAGAAATCGGCCGTATTGATAAAAATCGCATTTATTTGATTGGTTATTCTAATGGTGCTTTCTTAGCTTCAAAAATCGCATGTTCTAACGAGATCAATATTGCGGGCCTTGTGACTATTTCCGGCACTAGTGATTTAAGAGGGGATAGTGCAGAACTCTTGGATTTTGATAAGTCTCTCTGTGAACACGACCGTGCCATTCCTGTGTTACATGTTCATGGAACCAAAGACGAAACAATTCCTTATGAAGGAAAAGATAATGGCAAGACGGGATCTGCTAGTGCTCTCTCTCAAGTTACTCGTTGGGCAGATCAGAATGATTGCAAGGGTGAGTTTGTGAAGCAAGATAAGTTACTAAACGCCACCAACTTTGTGCGAGGAAAAGATACTGAACACTTCGTCATGGAAGATTGTCAGGCTCCAGTTGAGCACTTCAAAATCAATGAGGGCGTGCATTTTGGAATCTTTAAACGAAAGTTCACTAAGGCCATGCTGAAGTTTCTAATTCCTTAGGTCATTCAAACTCAATTTCAATAAGTGGCTTGCTTTGGCCCTCACAATGTATTTATCTTTAGGCATTGCCTTTTTTTTCAATTTACCTAGAATGAGGGTTCAATAAAATTTCTATGGGGAAAAGCGATGCTCAAGTACTTGATTTTTGTAGTTGGTTATGTCTGTTTAATGCATAATTCGTTTGCTAACGATGCTGTCGCTCAGGCAAGTGAGTATGCTAAACAGGCCATGACTGAACTTGCTAGTGATCCCCCTTTAATTCTGTTGAGAAATGAACATGGAAAGTCTCGCCATGAAATTCTTGGTGGATATATGACTTTAAAGTCAGATGATGATGCTAAGCTGGCCAATGGAACTGTCGCCAATGAGGTTGGCGACGCAAAAGGTTTTGGTTTAAGTTATGGTTACTCCTATTCATTTAAAGAGAAGTGGGCCTTCGTTACCTGGCTTCAAGCGGCAACAGTTGAAGGTGGTAATCATACTCAAAGTGTAGGCGGTCAAGTTACTGCAAAATCCATTAACTTTGATTCCCTTAATCTTAATTTGGCCTTTGGTCTTTCTTACGAGTTTTTTCGTGACAATGATAAACACACCCTGAATGTATTTGGGGGGCCATCTTTTATGTATCTTGATTTTCACTCGGATGTTGAAAATTATGCTTTCCCACCAAATGCAGCAGGCACTCTTAATACCTCGTTGGATTTCTTCTTTAGTGAGTTAATTCCAAGCGCCTTCGGCGGTTTTATGTATGAGTATAAATACTTTGAAGACTGGATTGTTTCTCCTTATGCCCTTGGTGTGATTAGCTTAGGTGATGAGTGCCAAAATTGGGAAGCTGATCGTGTATCTGTCAATAATGGCAATCTTGATGGCAGTTCACCACGGTGTACACCATCAGGTTCAGCGGCGAGAGGACAAATTGATATTGCGCCTAGCTTTGTCTCTATTGGGGTGAAGTTTCGTTATAAACCATGGAATGTTGGTTTTAATATATCTTCCGTAGTGAGAAACGCTATCCTAAGACCTGATAAGGAAGACAAGGCCGAAGTTACTGGCTATCTATTTTCCTTAACAAAATCTTGGGGAGACTATTAACCTCTTACTATTTTTGAATAGGTTCACTGATCTATTTATTAAAACTAATAAATATAATCCTCAAACTCAACTCGATTACATTGATCATCTCCATCATACCAAAACTTAAATTCCAGCACTAAGGTCTGAGGATTCTCTGAAAGAATTGTGTAATCTACCTTGAAGTATTCGTCACCGACTTGATAGGGAGCGCCGACAACAATATTGTATTGAGGTTTGTTGTTTAAGAAATCTTTTGCAACGATTGCTCTGGCTTCTTTCATTGCACCATCAAGTTCTTTAGCACAGCTTGTGAAAACAGAGAGAGACTGACTAGCGTTTGCACATACTCCAAAAAGACAAAAGCTTAATGCAATTAAAGAAATTCTGAGGTTCATAATAACTCCATATAAAGATTTTCTCTTTAATATCATAGGAGAATTAAAAAACCATTTAAGTTGTTAATTTTACAGAGTGGGAGAAACAGGCTTCATTTGGCATTCCCTGCCTGCTATTAGATTAAATAATTCTAAAATTCTTCAATCTAAAAAAGTTGCAAATAATGAAAACTTTGTCGGCCTTGATCATATTATTAACATCTGTGTCGGTAAGCGGATTCAATGAGCAGTTTCTTGCCCGTGCAGATGCTTACGAAAAAAATGGTACTTTATTCAGATCAAATCAATTAATGATTAAAACAGATAGGGATAATAAGATTATCTCCCTTTATGAGGTTACCTTTCCTAGAAATGGTATTGATTTAAAAAGGCTAGAGAGAAAAGGAAGAGCAAAGGCCAAAAGGGTTGTTACGATCGTGAACCTGAGTTCAGAAAATTTCTCAACCACGACAGGTGGGGAGATTACGTTAAGTGTTCCAGACTTCTTTATAGAGATAGAGATAGAGATAGAGATAGAGAGTGATTCAATAAAACCCTTAAAATTCAACCTTGGGTTTAATAAGCAAACTCAGCGCTGGCAAATCACTAAAAACTCACTAGTGATTACTTCCTTAGTTCTTAACTTAAATCAAAATATGGAAGGCGCAACATTCTTTAGTATGATTTTTTCACCTCCAAGGCTCTCTTCTATGGGGCTTGTTGGTTTGAATTGTACGAACCAAGCTCAGTACCTAGAAGATACCAATGACCTTTATTCCGTGGAAAAACTAAACTGTATTTAAAAGTTTATAAGTTCATTTTACGAGTTCACATCATGAAACTAGATAGTTACGGCCTTTGTATTACCCCTAATTCATTGTTTTCCTTGGAAATAGACCTCTCTTCAGTTAGATTGGGGGCGAAATAGCGTCAATTTAATCAACTTAGAGAGGAAATTATGGACACAGATCAGCAAAAAATTAGTTATATCATCGGTCGTCAGATTGGTGGAGATTTCAAAAATCAAAGTATTGAAATTACTTTTGAAGATTTCTTTCAAGGCGTTCGTTCATCTTACCTAGGTGAAGATAGCGAAATTAATGAAGAAGAAGTTGGTAGAGTTATGGGTGCCTTTCAAGAGAAAATGCAAGCGGCGGCCCAAGAGCTTTCTGAAAAAGCTGGAGCTGATAATATCGCTCAAGGTACGGCATTCTTAGCAGAGAATAAGTTGGTTGAAGGCGTTACTGTAACTGACTCTGGTCTTCAGTATCGTGTTCTTCAAAGTGGAACAGGGGCTTCACCAGAGGCCACTTCAACTGTAGAAACTCATTACGAAGGAACTCTAATTGATGGAACTGTTTTTGATTCATCTTACCAGAGAGGGGAGACGGTTTCTTTCCCAGTTAATGGTGTTATTCCTGGTTGGACTGAAGCTCTTCAACTTATGAAAGAAGGCGATATTTGGGAATTGGCCATCCCTGCTGATCTTGCCTACGGAGCGCAAGGCGCTGGTGGAACAATTCAGCCACACTCAACGTTGAAATTTAAAGTAGAACTTATTAAAGTTAAATAATTTCATTTTCTGGCCGGCAGCATTCTTTATGATGTTGCCGGTCAGAATCACATGTAGCAGTTTAGTCTTAATTGCTTAACCACTTTTTAAAAGAGATTTTTTGCGTTTTAGATGAAGTTATAAACCTCTAATAAATGCTTACAGAAATAGTTCACCTACCGCACTTAGTTTTTCTCCGAAGAGTTCGGTTGATACGACTTCTCTAATTTTAGTGTATGTGTTTCCATTGAAGTCTTCTGTCTCAACAATTTCTCTAACAGTACGAACTTCAAGCTCTACTTGTTTTCCTAAAATGTATTCTGGGCCAAAGAGTTTCTTAGGAGTAACCCAGCCAGTACAGAATCTGCCGTTGGGATTGTGGATTGTAAGGGCCTCTTCCTTGACACCAAAATCTGAGTAGAGGGTACGGCGTACTCTAGAGAAATAGAAAACGTTTTTACTGACATTAATGGCGGCTAGCGCGCAACCATAGCCCATGATGTTTGGAATAAACGTATCTTTTTCAATCGTCAGGGTGGCCGTGTGTGTTTGATCAAGCAGTGTTTTGATCACAACCTCTTGTGGAAGTTCAGTGCTTTGGGCAAAAAGGCCAAAGGTAAAAAGCATGGAAAATGTGATGAGTGTTTTTTTCATTATTTCCTCCGTTACTTGTTGGAGGAAATTTATCAAAGCTAGATCTATTTTAATAATTGATTTTGACAGCCTTTGACATAAGCATAACTTATGTTCAAGCGTTCAACTATTCCTAATTAAATGAGATCCGACGGGATATTACTTAGATGAGATCCCTGGGCATTGACCACAATTGTTTTCTTATTTTTAAAGTCTTTGAAGAGGAAGTAGCGTTCACCTCTACTCTCTAGAGTGGTTACCTGAAGGCTTGAAAGCTCTATCGTGGCGCTTAAAGTGGGAATTACTGGTGTTACTAAGGCCAGCTCTTCTGGAGTAGGAGATCTAAACGGGAGTTCTTTTCCTCCCTCTAGCTCTAATAAGAGAAGAGATAAGAACTCCATACTGGCCAATCTATTTAACGATGCCTGTCGTTGAACAGGATCCTCTTCTTCTACTTTAGTAATCCTAACTGGTGCCGGTGGACCAACCAATTCCTCGCTAACTTCTCCTATTGCATCTGAGGTAAGAGCTTCGCTAATGATGCTCTCATCGTCACTTTCACCACCAGAGTCTGCACTACTAAATCCACTTTGTGCTATGGAGCGATTCCCTGAAGTTGGAAGGGCACTGCTAACAAATGAATTTGGTGAACTTGTTGGGCTCGCGGGCGGTGTTCTCCTAAAATCTTCTTCAATTTGAGGGTTTTGCCGATCTACTGGTGCCGCAGTTGGAGAGGCCGCCACTTCACTATTTATAGGTAAATCATCCTTTTCAATATCTTCCTTAAGCTTTGAAATCCTTGCAAGTAAACTATCAACTTCTTTAACTTCCTCACTATAGGGAGTAGCTTGATCTACCTTCGTTTCGGCCAAGTTTCCATAAAAACCACTTTCAGATTCATATACTTTACTGGCCTGTTCACGAGTTAAACTCTTTTCTCGCATTAACCTTTCAACAATGCCGTCCTTATTACTAGGGTCTTGATAAACTTGTCTCATATCTTGAACAAACCCCTGTGCTTGATCCTCAGTTTGAAAGTTGGCTCCCGTTCGCTCTGTTAATTGCTCTTGAAGTGAACGTTTGGGATCAATTGCCGCCTGC
>JAFMBV010000133.1 GCA_017858255.1 Bacteriovoracaceae bacterium | reverse complement strand
TTAATGAACTTCCCGATAAATTTGAAGCAGGAACACCTCATATCGCAGGAGTGATTAGCTTTAAGGCCGCGGTAGATTATATAAATGAAATTGGCCACGAGGCCATTGAGAAGAAAGAAAAACAACTCCTAGATTATGCTACAGAAAAAATAAAAGAAATTCCTGGAATAACGATTATTGGAACTGCAGCCCATAAGGCATCAGTTCTCTCATTTAGTGTTGAAGGTGCTCACCCACATGATATTGGAATGATTCTTGATGAACAGGGTATTGCCATTAGAACTGGTCATCACTGTACACAGCCCCTCATGAAGCGCTTCAATGTGCCAGCAACAGCGAGGGCCTCATTTTCTTTTTATAACAATTTTGAAGACGTAGACCGCTTCATTGCCGCCTTAAAAAAAGCAAAGGAACTTTTATGAGCGAACAAAACACCGAACTAGATATTTTTGTTCAGCCCACACCTAACCCTAATGCTCTAAAGTTTATCTTAGATAAGCCTGTTAAAGTCGATGGTAACTCTACCTACCGCACACCTTTGGATTGCGGAGAAAATAAACTCGCCTACGAACTCTTTAAGATTCGCGGTGTGGACCAGGTGCATTTCTTTGATAACTCCATCACAATCACAAAATTTAGTTATGAAGAATGGGAAAATATTGAAGAAAAAATTCAAGGCAAGATCCGAGAGCTCTATCCTGATCACAATCCTGACTACCATGACCCAGACCCAGAAAAAGAGCGAAGGGAGGCCCTGACTCCTGACCTTCAAGAAATTGAGAAAATCCTCGATCGCACAATAAGACCAGGCCTACAAGGTGACGGTGGTGACATTCAAACCATTTCTTACGAAGATAATATTCTTCTTGTTAAGTATATGGGCGCTTGTGGTACTTGCCCCAGCTCAACGACGGGCACTCTCTATGCCATCAAGTCGATCCTCCAGGAAGAGTTTAGTCCTGAAATTGATGTCTATATTGCTCCAGACTTCTAAAATTAATTAAACTTTTCTTCTAAAATAGACGCGCGCGGTCGAGAGATCCTGACAAAGCTTGTTATAATAAAGAAAATGCTCATTCAGGAAGGATGATATGGACAACTCTAGGAAGACCGGTTCGCGCCCCTTTTCACCAATTTATGAAAACTTTCAAAATCTCCTTGATAATAACCAAGGTATTTTTCGTTTGTTTAGAAAAACGAAAAACCCTGGGATGTATCAGGCCGTATGGCAGGCCCGCCAAGGCGAGGTTGATACTCTTAAAGAACGCCTTCATTACATGGAGAGAAATGTTCAAAAGAAAATTGAGACTTTCAAAAATCTTGATTCCAATTGGTCAGAAAGAGAATGCCAATGGTTTGAAGAACATCAGCATCTATTAGAAAGAATCAAAGACCTTAAAGTCATTATCGAAAGCAAGAACGATAATATAAATGATCTTCACCTCTCAATAAAAAGAACGGAAGAAGAAACAATCCAAGGTCTTGAAAAAGAAATAGCTACTTGGAAAGAAAAATACTTCTTTCTAAGAGAGGACTTAGAGAAATATAAGACCCTATCACGCTCTCTCAATCGTGTTGTTGAGATGAGGCATGGGGAAGATAAGAAAACAGCAAGTGATGTTAAAAAGCTAGAAGGCCACTTAAGACTTTCTCAACAGGCCCTTATAAAACTTGATGATGAGTACGAAAAAGTGACTTCTGAAAATGACAGACTTAAGTCTCGTATCGAAGAACTTGAAGATGAGATAAAAAAGACAAACTCGTATGCAAAAGAATTTCGTCGCATTAATCATCGTATGGAAAATGAACTATATCGGGTTAATAATGAGCTTGAGCGCTATGAATCTATAATTAATTAATGAACTCCCCCGCCGAGGAATCGGTCAACAAAACCTATATCCTACTCATTATAGTGATGATGCTTTGGGGGGGAACATTCGTAGCTGGCCGTCATTTGGCCGCAACCTTTGATCCCTTTGTTATTGCCTTTTATCGCTTTTTAAGTGCTTCTATTGTTCTGGTCCTCGCAACCGTTTATCGCCAAGGAAAGCTTCCTCGCCTCGATAAATGGCAAATATTAAAGGTTTTCTTTCTCGGCTTCACAGGTGTTTTCTGCTACAACTACTTTTTTTTTGCAGGCCTCGCACGCATTGAGGCCGGTCGTGCTTCTGTTATTATTGCCACCAACCCAACTATCACAGCATTACTGGCCCCTATCTTTTTAAAAGAAGAGTTTACCCCAAGAAAATTCTTAGGAGTTCTTCTGGCACTTACTGGCGCCTTAACTGTCATCACTCATGGTGCCCCTTGGTTGATTTTTCAAGAAGGCATCGGTGTTGGAGAGCTCTTTCTTTTTGGTGCAGTCTTAACTTGGGTGACCTACACCCTACTTGGAAAAGTGGCGCTAAAGAAACTCTCCCCTCTAGAGGCGACAACTTACGCTTGCCTCATCGGAACAACCCTATTATTTCCCTTTGCCCTTAAAAATGGTCTTTTGGACTTTCCTGTCATCGCCACTTCTCTCCACTGGTTTAATATTTTCTTTCTAGGAGTCTTAGCAACAGCGATTGGTTTTATTTGGTATTACCAAGGAATTCGCCATATCGGCGCGGCCAGAGCGGCGGCCTTTATTAATTTTGTCCCACTCTTTGGTCTTACAAGTGGAGCCTTATTTTTAGGGGAAACACCAGATTCCAGTCTATTAAGCGGTGCTCTCTTGGTTATCGCTGGGGTTAGTCTCGCCAATTTAAAGAAAATCTCCTTTAAAAGATCACAAGAATAACCGACAAGATATGTATGAAGACTCTTGTGCTCATTTTATTGTTATTTCAGCTAATTCTTAGCTCCTGCTCACCATCTTTAAGAGGTCCTGCCAATATTTTTACTAAAGACGATAGAGAGACCTTTGAGCGTATTGATTATCCACAATGGGGCAGTCTTCATCAAAGGCCCATTAGAGAGAAACCATGGGGAACCGCCTTTATTATTTCTCGCTGCCATATTGGTAGCGCTTATCATGTTGTAAAACCAACTCAGCTTGAAATCAAAGGCACAGAAACTGTTTATTTTGATACACCTCTTCGAGACAAAATGGTTGCAGCAAAACCCGTCAAATGGGGAAAGGCGTGGCAATCAACGAAGCAAAGTCTTGATAGTGAGGATTGGGTTATTCTCAAACTTAATGAATGTTTTTTAGAGGGTGAGGTTGAACCCCTTCTTCTTAAGAAATACTCTCGTGAACTTCTTATCAACCGTCCTCTTATGCTTGCAGGCTTTCCTGAAGACCGTATTCCTAAAAACATAACTGTGGATAGAGACTGTAAAACAGGACCTAATGTCTTTAAGAAAGATCTCGGTATTGGCCACAATTGTGCGACGAGGCCGGGCAACTCAGGTGGCCCTTTAATTAATAGTCAAAATGAAGTTATTGCAATTGTAGTGGCATCTAGAGGATATTTTGACGAAATTATTGTTGGCTATTCTGACTGGATTTCTAATAAGGCCTGTCCGATTGGACCTATGGCCGATGCTCTTGACGATATTTTGGAATAAAAAAACCCCTCATCAAAGAGGGGTCTTTAAAAATAGATATATTTTTACTATTAAGCTTTTCTGTATGATTTACACCAGCCAGTTTTGTAAACATAGCGATTAGCGGCCATAGTACATTTGCCCCAATCTGGTTCACCTTTATCTGCTTTATAGAATTTACAGTTGCTGCACATTGCACCATCAGTATATTTCTTAAAGTCTTTATTAGCTGCAGCTTTACCTTTTTTGGCGTCTTCAGCAGCTTCAACGTATTTCAATCGCTTTGCCGTTTTTTCATCAATCATTTTCTTTTTAATTTTTTCTGACTTAGGCATGGCAGCTTTTGCAAAAACATCTGCAACTCTTAGTATAGGAGCTAAGGCCACTGCACCAAAAAGTAGCTTAAAAAACTGGCGGCGATTATTCTTTGTTTCCATCATGGCGGTATCCTTTTATAGAGATCTGAATTTTTATATACCCCATGTATACCAGAAAGATGCATTAGCACCAATACTTGTATGGCCTTCTTCCAGTGTTTGAATCGCCAAACTTTTTAAAGACAGTGCCTACCCTGTTAAAATTTCATGTTCTAAAGAAATGATCTTTACCTATTCTTTACCAACTCTTTACCACTCTTTTGGGAAGTAATAGTTCATCATTTCTTCTTGAGGTGAACCGTCGGCCGGTTTGTATTTATAGCTAAATCGGCAACGGCCCGGGAGAGAAATTAAAATACTATCTGTCCGCCCATTACTCTTAAGTCCAAAAGATGTTCCTCTATCATGAAGTAAATTAAACTCCACATAGCGACCTCTTCGGTGTAATTGAAAATCTTCGTCTTGCTCTGTGAAGCTCTCTTCTTTGCGCTTTTCTACCAAGGGAAAGTAGCTATTCATAAAGTTTTCACTCATCTCCTTCACCATGGCCGCATCTTTTTCAGTATCGCCTGTATTAAAGTGATCAAAAAAGATTCCCCCTATTCCTCGCATTTCACCACCGCGGTGATGATTCACAAAGTACTCATCACAAGTCTTCTTCCACGCTTTATAAGTTTCATAGGGTTCACAGGCCTCTTTCCATACATTATGGAAATGTTGAAAATCTTCAATATGTGGATAATACGGAGTAAGGTCTGCACCTCCACCAAACCAGAACTTATCTCCGGCCTGAATCATACGAAAATTAGCATGAACGGTTGGAACTTTAGGATTTCGAGGGTGAATGATTAGGCTAATCCCTGTGGCCCACATTGTATTATCTGTGCCGCCAATACTTTGGGCAAACTTAGGGTCTACCGTTCCATGAACTAGAGAAACATTCACGCCTGCGTTTTCAAATAACTTCCCTTGAAAGGCACGAGTACGACCACCACCGCCAGGATTACCATCAAAATCCTTTCTCTCCCAAAGATCTTCAATTAAAGAACCCTCTTCGACTAGCGACGCGTCAATAACTTGCATCCTTTCAGTAATTCTCTGCTGTAGGTCCAAAACATGGTCGTGAAAGTCTTTTTTAATGTCTTCTAATGAACCCATGGTAAATCCTTTTATATGGCCTCGCATCATGCTAGATTGAGGCCGTTTTTAAATACTTAGCATAATTAGGACAGTAAAAAAAATGCGTCCCTTTCGCCCCTATTTATATCGTCTCTATTCGACCTTCTTCATCGCTGCTGTTTTTTTAACAGCAGGAGTTCCCCATGTAAAAGCTCAAGAACTTTCTCCTAAAGAAAAAATTAAGCGCTTTAAGGAACAACAAGTTGATAAAAAAAAACGCTCTCGTCAACCTGTTTACCATTATGGCTACATTGATCGCCGACATACAAAACAAGAATCACTAAATCATCTCTCTGCAATCTACGCCGTAACTTGGCTGGCCTATCCTTTAACTCAACCAGATGTGGTGAGAGAACAAGGTTCTTGGAAAAAATATTCCCATAACTTTGGTAAGCTTGTTTTTGATAGAGACGAGCCTTTTTGGAATTGGTTTGTTCACCCAATCTCGGGCTCTCAGCTCTATCTTTACTATCGAGCAAACGGCTACAGCCGGATTAATTCTATGGGAATGGCGTTTATCTCATCCACCCTTTTTGAATTTACAGTAGAAATCTATACAGAACCCGCAAGTATTCAAGACCTCTACCAAACTCCTGTGATCGGCTCGTTCTTAGGAGTAGGTCTAGAAAACTTATCCCTTTATCTTTTAAATTCAGGAAATGCTTTCGGCCGCACAATCGGTCATATCATTAATCCAGCTACCCTCTTTTGGTTCTATGAAGGCAAAGTCCAGATTATCCCTCAAACAAATCTCAACAACCGTCACGGCCTGTTGTTCACGATGGAGTTTTAGATGAGAGGATCACTTAAAATTATTGTCTTCTTTTTTCTTCTCATTGGTAACACCCATGCCTATCGTTATGCCTTTAATCTCAAAGGTGGAGTCAGCCAAACTTGGGCCAAATTAAATGGAACCCAAGGCTCTACAGATGAGATGCGTGGAACAGGATTTAATACCCACTTTGGCTACAAGTGGAAATATTTTGAGCTCTCTCTTTCTAGCTATATTTACTGGGGAGGAGTTGAGAGCCTTAGTTTTCAGGCCAATGGTGAAACAATCACTGGAGAGGCTGACTTTCGCCACGTCAGTTTTGGGCCAGTTTTACGCTATCAATTTAGAGGAGTTCAACCCTTTAAAAACTGGTTTTTATTCGCGGGCCTTGGTCCAGTTTGGTCCCTACAGACGATTAAGATGAAACAATTTCAAAGTACTGGACCAAAGTTTAGTCGTAATCAAAAGCTCACCTTTGACTCTACAGGAGGCGTCTTGGCCATAGGGCTTGAAGAAGACCTCACTTATAAAGAAATGCATCCCGTATTTATAGAATTTATCTACTCCTACAAGAAGTCACACAGTCTTTCTATAGTCGACGCTAGTAACTTTGTTGAGACCAACGTGCTCTCTACCCAAGAAGCTGAACAGGACCTCAGTGGTAGCTTCTTTATGCTAAGTATTGGCTTTACGGTTTTTTAAGCACTTTCAATTCTAACCCCCAAGTTTTAAGGCACTTTAGAAATATCAAGAATTCTCCAAATCCTTTAAACTCAATATAATCAATACCTTACCGATTTGATAAGAAATGCCTTAAATCTCTTTTAAAATAGACGATAAGCAATAGAGATTCTTTAGTTAATCGGGGAACTTTATGATTTTCAGGGCAATAAAAATATTGATTCTTGGTCTGGCACTAACAAGTGCTGCTTATGCCAAGGGTAAAGGTGCCGCCAAGGCGATCATCGTCAAAGGAACGGTTAAGGCACTCATTAATGGTAAAATAACTCCAATTAAAAGGGGTGACTGGCTACCCGAAGGGGCTCAGATAAAAACTGAGCCGAAAAGTTTTACGAAACTTCTCTTCATCGACAAGTCCACCATGAATGTTGGGCCTGATTCTCAAATGAAAATTGATAGCTTCCCCAAAAGTGAAGCAGGAATTATCACGCTCATGAAAGGCCAGATTCGCTCGAAGGTCACCAAGAATTACATGAATATTCAAGACAAAGAAAAGTCTAAGCTCTTTATAAAAACGAAGACTGCTGCCATGGGTGTGAGAGGAACTGATTTTCAAGTTTCCTTTAATACGGTAAACCAGGCGACCTCACTCATAACTTTTGAAGGGGCCGTTGCGATGGCAAAGTTTGAAAGTATTGTAGGTAGAGGTAGACCCAATCAAAACTCCCTTGAAAAAGTTGTCTCCAGTCAATCTGCTGTTGTTGTTCGGCGAGGCCAATACTCCGGAACAAGTCCACAAACGAAGAGGGTCACTATTCCAATAAAAATTTCACCGGTCCAGCTTGAAACTCTTGAAAAGAATGAGACTCCCGGAATGGAACAAGTTGTGGATCAAGGATCTGCACCAAAGCAGGAAAAACCTCAAAAAAAGTTTAGGAATATTGTGCCTCCAGGTATGGACTCAAAGACTTTGGCCAATGACTCTAATTCCGCTGACAAAATGATGGGTGAAACAGTAGGAAAGACCGCATTTAAAGTTATGGAAACTCAGGTCAAACAAGATATGGCCCGCGATGATACTGGCGCTCCTCCACCAGAGGGAAGCATTGATATGGCGACAGGTGCCATTGCACCAACGGCCGGTGGCTATGTTGATATAAACACCGCTCAATATATTCCCCCACCACCGGGCTCAAGTTTTGATGCCAACGCGGGTGTATATGTTCCGCCTCCAGAGATGGGTGGCATTGATACGGCGACAGGTGCCTACAAGAATGATTTTTATAATCTTAATCCAGATGGAACCTTTACAGAAAAAGTTCAGGAGCCAATTGATGGAGCTGCACCTGCTCCCGATGGTGACCGAAAGATTGCTAGTGTTGATGGACCAGATGGAGGAGATAAACTTGGAGAAGCTCCACCACCACCGCCAGATGCTACATTTATGCCAACGATGAATACAGATCTTGATCAAGGATTAATGGATCCTGCCATGACCGATGGTAACTATAAAGCTCCGCCTCCGCCACCAGGAGATGTAATGATGGACTATGCTGATCAGGCACTACAGGATAATGAACAGACAATTACTGACTTTAATAACTCGGATAATAACCTCATTTTCGGAGAGGGATCAACTACAGTCAATTTTGATGTCACCGTTCAATAGGAAACGTGTAGTTTTAAAGACTTAGTTTCGTTATAATAAATACGTACTGAAATTTATGCTCCCCTTTTATGGGGAGCTTTTTTATTAGGTTAAAGGAATGACCTTGAAGAAAGCCATCGCTTGGATGCTAGCAATATTTTTAATAAGTGTTTCCACTTGGTCACAAAGTTATAAGAACTCCTACCTTATAGAGGCCTTTAAAAACTTTAAAACTGGCTCTTATACGACTGCCCTTGAGTCTCTAAAGAAAGCAAGAGGAAATCAACTTGTTCTTGGGACAAGATTTTACTTAGAGGGTTTAATCCTCAACCGACTTCAGCGTTATGATGAAGCTCTTAATTCCTTTAGTAAGGCGATTCGCTACCAAAATAAATCAGAGGATCTTTACTATGAATACGGTCAGGCCCTTTATGCCAATAGTGATCTTGTAAAAGCCAGGATTGCCTTTAAGAAAAGTGTTGAAAGTAACTTCAAGATAAATAGCTCCCTTTACTATGTTGCTCATATCTCCCAACTTTTAGAAGAACATAAGCTAGCGCGAAACTCTTATATTCAACTTATCAAAAAGACAAAAAAAGATAAGAAGCTCCAACAAATTGCGAGTTTTCAATTAAGTGAGAGTTATCTCTCCTTAGCAGAAAATAGAGATGATGCTGCCCGCTTAGTCGACAAGTATGTTATCCCAGGTCTTAAGAAAGCTTATGGAATCCTTCCTAAGGCACCCCTTGCTGAAGATATTGAGAAGCGCCGTAAAGAAATTGAAAGGCAATATGGGCTTGATCCAAATCTTATGAAGAATGGACGAGTTCTTTCTAAGGATCGTCTTAACATAAGGTTTCGACACGAATTTCGTTATGACTCAAATATCACTTTGGCAACAGACAT
>JAFMBV010000132.1 GCA_017858255.1 Bacteriovoracaceae bacterium | reverse complement strand
TTCTCTACGGAGAACAAAACGGTCCATTAAGTGGTTCATTTGGTCTTGATTGAGATAGCCTTCCCATGGTGCCATGCCAATCAGGATAGAGTCGTATATTTGATTTAATTCTTCTTGTTGAAGAGAGGTCAACGGACCATAGAGCAAGGGGTTTTCCCAACCGTAACCCCAGCGCCAGCTTGTGTTAAAGAAGGCACTTCCGCCTATAGACACCCCAAACTCCATAAGCGGTCCATGATAATCATTTGTGGCCTCGCTGACACATAGTCCTAGTTCAGCATCGGCCTGTTGCTTTTCTTCATAGGTACCACCAATCCAATACTTCATGTCGTGGGCCATACAGCAATGAAGCCATTCATTTTCACTTGTATGAGGAAAACCATCGGGATAGGCAGAGCAACCGTCCGTTTCAAATGCATTCAATGTAGATGGTTTATCAGAAAGAGCCCTTCTTGGACCACGGGCCTGAGCGTTTACTGAAACAAAAAGGGTACTTAAAAATAGAGTTAAAATCATTTTCTTCATATGAGTAGGATAATCCAGTTGGCAAAATTAGCTGCGGGTTTTGAAAGAATTCTATAAGGTGACTAAAGTTTAAACAAACCTGACTCTTTTAAAGCGGCATAAACGTCTCCCTACAACGTTATTAACTAAAACCTTAATATTGAATAAACAAATTTCAATGGGTTAAGTTATGAACAATAAGTTATGGATTATTGGTTTTCTCTTTTTAATCGTTTCTACAGGTCATTCTCAAAAGGTTAAGGAAAGTGAAGTTCCTGATCTTTTAAAAAATTGGAAGTATTGGGTTTTAAAAGATGTTGAAGACTATGGTTGTTTGAATTCATTTCAGGATAACCAAGATAAGGCCTGCTTTTGGCCAAAGAACTTAAGCCTTTCAATTGATCGGAAAAGTGGTCGCTTTGATGGAGAGTGGTTTCTTTATAAATCTGGTGAGGTTGAGTTACCTGGCTCCTTTGAAACAGCATGGCCAAAAAATGTAAGAAGTGGAGGGAAGTCTCTTTCGGTTATTAATAAGAATGGGCGACCATATGTCTTCTTAGATAAGGGCAATTATCAAATTCAAGGTGACTATGGCTGGAGTGCAGCCCCTATGCGTTTATCCCTGCCTTCAGGCATCGGACTCTTTGACCTTAAGTTAAAAGGTAGGAAAATTCCTTTTCCTGTTTTCGGTAAAGATGGTTCCCTGTGGTTAACAAATAACGACAAACGAAAAGGGAAGGACCAAGACTATTTAGAAATACAAGTTTATAGAAAACTCATTGATAGTATCCCTGCGAATATAGAAACTTATCTAAAATTAAAAGTGGGGGGAGGCGAAAGAGAGTTAACTCTTCCAAGTTCGCTATTAAAAGACTTTATTCCTGTGTCCTCATATTCTCAACTTCCTCATCAGTGGAATCCAAATGGTCAACTTAAGGTAAGAGTTAAGGCCGGTCAGTGGCATATCCTTTTGAAATCAAGAATGATGACGGCCTTGACAGAGCTGACTCCTGTGGCAAAAGGAGTGCCCTTTCCAGAAAAAGAGATATGGGTGTTTGTGGCTCAAAACGAATACCGAGTAACAGATATAGAGGGAGTTGATCAAATTGACTCTCAGAGGGCAGATCTTCCACAGGGTTTTAAAAGCTTTCCAACATATCTGATCAAGAAAGATTCAAAATTTATCGTAAAAGAAAAATCTCGCGGTCAAAAATTTATACCAGAAAATAATTTAAACCTTGTTCGTTCTCTTTGGTTAGATTTTGATGGAGAGGCCTATACAGTACAAGATAAAATAAGTGGTGTCCTGAACAAGGGATGGAGGCTTGATATGAGTCCTCCCTATTTCCTAGGTTCATTTAAACTTAGAAATAGTAATCAGCTTATTACGAACGTCGAAAGCAAAGAGATTCGCGGAGTAGAAGTCAGAGAGAAGAACCTTTCAATTAACGCTGAAGCACGTATTAAAAAAAGTGGGCTAAACTTAAATGGGATGGGGTGGAATCAAGACTTTAATACCGCTAAAGGGAGCCTCCATTTACCACCGGGATGGCGATCATTGGCGCTACTTGGACCGGATTATGCAAGAGGTACTTGGATATCAAAATGGTCACTTCTTAATTTATTCTTTGTTCTTCTAATGACCATAGGAATTTTTAAGCTTAAAAGTTTAAAATGGTCAGTTGTTACTTTCTTTGGTCTCTCTCTTCTCATCCACGAGCCAAATGCTCCTTATTGGATATGGCTTCATCTATTGATCGCCCTTAGTTTAGAGAAGGCCTTGCAGAATAAGGAGAAGTTTTCTCGCCTTATTCGCTATTATCGTTTTTTTACCATAGGTGTTGTTCTGTTGATTTCTTTTCCCTTTGTTGTGGGGCAAATCCAAAAAACCATTTATCCGAGCTTAGAAAAACAAAATAGGAATACGAGCTTCTATTCCTCATTGAATTCGTCAAAGGTTACTCATCGGAGAAGCAAATCTAAGAAGGTTGCGAAAAAGCGTGGACGATTAAATGAAATGAGTGCAGTCCAACAATTAGGAAGTAGTCAATTAGATTATGAGAGTGATTCTTATGGGTCTGGAAAGGGATCTGTCCCTGAACAAATTTATCAGGCACCGCCACAGGCACCAATAGATGATTACGATCCTAAGGCACAAATTCAAACTGGTCCAGGTTTGCCACAGTGGAAGTGGGGAACAATTGACTTTGGTTGGGATGGACCCGTCACTAGGAACCAATCCTTGCGGCTTATTGCCCTTTCTCCACTTGTGAATAAACTAGTGACTCTATTGAGAATCTTTTTGCTACTGCTCTTGGTCTATTGTTTTGTAGATTGGGAAAGCTTAAGAAATAGTCGTAACTTAAAGTTCTTAAAAGAATTATTACCAAAAATCAGTATTCTCTTTATTGCCTTTCTCGGAACATCTTCCTATAAAGCACAAGCGCAAACAATACCCACTCCTGAGTTATTAAAAGAATATAAAGAGCAGTTACTAACACCAGCAAAATGCATGCCTCATTGTGCTAGTTTAGGGACGGCCAATATGGTCTTTAATGAAAACTCTTTGAAGATTCAGTTGAAAATTCATGTCGTTAGTGAAAGTTTCATTCCAATACCGGGTCTCAAAGAGCAATGGTTACCCCAAGTTATTCTAGTTAATGGCAAGAGTAATTCTCTAGTGAAAGGGCGAAAGGGCGGATTGTTACTGGCTTTAAAAGAAGGTGTGAATAATGTTGTTTTACAAGGCGCACTTCCTGTTCGTAGTCAGGTCCAAATTAATTTTCCACTGACACCAACAGAATTTTCTTATAAAGGCCAGGGGTGGAACTTAGAGGGTCTTAATAATGAAAAGAAGGTAAAGGGATCATTAACTCTTAACCGACTCTCAAAGAGCAATGACAAAATCTCTAAACTTGAATCCTCTTTATTGCCACAGTTTTTACAAATTAAAAGAGATTTCAATTTCAAAATAAACTGGACCGTAAGAACAACCATCTCTCGTATAACTCCGTCCGATCAAGCGGTTACTTTTAGTTTCCCAAAGCTTAGTGGAGAAACAATTACAAGTTCAAGAGTCGTTGATAGTGGTGATCACGTAAAAGTCAATTTAGCAAAAGGAGAGAGTCGACTCGTTTATGAATCTATCCTTTCTCAAAAGAGTCCCATGATGCTTACTGCAGCAGATAATACTCTTTGGACTGAAATATGGAATTTTCATCCTGGACCAATATGGCGTTTGAGTTTTGAAAGTCTTACGAAAGGTTTAGAGAAAACGACAGTTACCTCAAATGGTAATAAGTATTCACCAATTTATCATCCATGGCCTATGGAGTCTTTAAAGGTCACTATAGTAAAACCGCAGGGAGCTAGCGGGAAGACAATAACTTTAAGTGATGCATTCCTAGAAATGAGACCTGGGAAAAGGTCTTCTCAGTATACGCTTAAGGCAACCTTTAAAACTTCTCTCGGACTTACTCATAGTATTTCTCTTCCTGAGAACTTAAAAATTCAAGAAGTTAAAATCAACAATTTACCTCAGACTTTGGAACCAAAGAATGGAGAGCTTGCTCTACCATTTGGGGTTGGAGAACAAAAGGTTGAAGTTCGCTGGACGCAACCAAAAGGTCTTACTTCAATATTCAAAAATCCAAAGGTAGACCTAGGCCTTGAAGGAATCAATCTTAAGCTTAAAGTAAATATTCCAAGGGAAAGGTGGGTTCTCGCTGTTGGTGGACCTATTATGGGGCCTGCTGTTTTATTTTGGGGTAAGCTCTTTGCCCTCATTATTTTGGCGTTCTTTTTAGGAAAAATCGCTTGGTGTCCCCTTAACTTTCTTCACTGGTCGCTTCTCTTTATTGGCCTTACTCAAGGAGAAAACTTTGGACTTTTCTTTGTTAGTGGTTACATTCTTTTCTTATGCTTGAGAAAGACTGCTTTCCAAACCTCAAAAACTTGGGTCTATAATTTTCAAAGTTTATTTGCCATCTTTGGTGGCCTGATAGCAATTGGTACTCTTATTTCGATACTGAGTAATGGTCTTCTTGGAGGGCCTGTTATGAATATAACGGGCAACGACTCGTCTGTTTATCTTCTCAATTGGTTTGTAGATCGCTTTGACTCAACGATGCCGAAGCTTTGGATTTTGTCGCTACCTACATTTACCTATCAGGTTTTGATGTTATTTTGGGCCATTTGGATGAGTTTAACTTTGGTAAAGTGGGTTCCTTGGATATGGGAAGGACTTTATGGCGAAGGGTTCTTTAAGCCTCTTAAGCTTTCTTGGAAAACAAAAAAGAAGAATGATAGTGGTGAGCAAAAATAACGTTAAAAATACTTTCTACTCACTAATTTCAAACTTAATAACTGGCGGTTCGCCGCCAGCTTGAGAGGAGAAAGAATCTTTCCACTCATCTTTTATTTGAACTTCTTCTAAATCACTTTTTAGTTCGGTCCCCAAAAGATATTCTCTTACTGATTTTTCAGAGAGACCAAAAGCTGCACCTGCGATCTCCAAGAGATACATTTCTTCATTTTCTGTTTTCTTATCAGCGGCCACAATTTCTGTTAGATAACGAAAGAGACGCTCTTTGGTCTTATCATTGGCAATTTTTCCAAGGTAAGCAAAGGGAGCAACGACGAAGTCTGGACTTCTACCAATGCTTCCTGAGAGTTCCTTCTTTGCTTCAAATATCAATTCCTGAATATTTTCATCCTCTAAATCAAGGAAGCGTCTTATCCGTTTAGTTATCTCAAGGAGTTCGCTCTGACTAAAATTCCTGTCTATGAGTGAAGTTTTGGTGAAAATTAGAATAATAGAGGAGAGTGTTGCTTTTTGCCTTTCATTTTTTAGGCGTGTAATCATTTGGGTTTTTTTATAAAGCTGACTCTTAGATATGATCTCTTGTAAATCGCCTCTACTCTTATTTTCTGCAGCAGCAAATGATGCTTTAAGTCCCATTACGAATTCCTCTTCTACCAGCCCCTATAGGGCTTAAATGATTTCTTCTTACCTTCTACTTTAACTTCCTTTCCATCAACGATCTTGATCTCTGGAAACTCCCAGTAAATCTTCGCTGTAGCATCAAAAGGAAATTGAACATAGCTAGGTTTTACTTTCAGACCAAAGCCGCTATTGAGTTGAGGCTCTGCTGTTGTACAGGCGACACCATCTCCGAGCCATTGCTCAAGATTGTCTCCACTGCGCAGGACTCTCGTCATGACTGGAGCTTTCTTGAGGTCTTCCTTATCCCAAGTAAGAGGATACTCAAGACCCGTTTTATCGAGGAGAATAATTTGCCAGTTCTTTAACTCGGAGGATTGATTAAATCGCAAAACTTCATAACGAAAATTAAAACAGGTTCTGCCTTTGTTAAATTTAACCTGTAAAGACTCTAAATACTTTTGGGCCTCAATTGGGTTAAAACCGCGAATGTGTGCTTGGTGATTGGATAAAGATTTTAGGTAGGATTCGGTATAGGGATAGGCGGAAACGGTGTAATTCCCTCCCGCCATATCTGTGGCGCGGGTCAATGCTTTTTCAAATTGATCAGGTGAAGCACTTTCCACACCTTCGCCAGTCAAATACTGATAGGTATTATCCTCTGGATTTGGGGAAAAGAATGCACAGCTTGTTAGTGAGAGTGGCAGTAAAATAGAGAGTGCCCGCTGAGTCCATGTCATGAGGTTCCTTTGACCAAAATTATTGATTTTCATTATCCCTAATCCTATTAGAGGGGTCAAAGTTATATCAAAGAAACATCGCGTTGTTTGCTGAATGTTATACAGGGTGTTAGCCTTTTTCTATGGTTATTCACGGTGATTATAAATTAAAGCCTTTGGAATTAGCAGACGTTCCTGAGATTAAGGAATTCACAGATCAGTGGATAGGCCTCAATTACTATGGCGCTGAAGAGTTAGAGCGCTATATTGAGAGTTCTTGTGTCCTTGGTTTAAATGCTAGTTTAGGTATCTGGATAGAAGGGAAGCTTCAGGCGATTAGAATCACCTTAGCGCCTGGTCGCTTTAAAGAATTTATTAAAAGAGGACTATCCGCCAGTCTGTGGCCTTGTGAACCTAAACAAATGGCCTATTTTAAAAGCCTCTTTGTGGCCAAAAACTCTCAGGGACTGGGTCTTGGTAGTCTTTTATCAAGAGAGTCCCTTCAAGTTTTGGAGAAGATGGGTGCCCATGGAGTCTTGTGCCACTCTTGGCTGGAGTCACCTAGTAACTCCTCTCAGATATATCTCAAGAAATTAGGTTTCCAGGAGATTAATCGGCATGAAAAATATTGGTACCCCATAGATTATGATTGCACTCGTTGTTCTCCAAAGCGCTGTGTATGCACGGCCTCTGAGATGGTTTTGGATTTAAGAAGAGAGGAAGGAGAATGAGTGTTTCTTTGTGGATGGATCAGGGGCGAACCCTAAATAGTGAGGCCTTTGATCTAGTTATCGTCGGTGGTGGTATCGCTGGGCTTTCTGCTGCTTATTGGCTGGCAAAAAGTGAACCATCTTTTAAAATCGCTCTTATTGAAAAATATCGTTTAGGTGATGGGGCGACTGGACGAAATGCAGGTTTTATTACTTGCGGTTCTGTTGAACATTTCAATCGCTTGGTTGAAAACTTCGGCAAAGAAAAGGCATTAGAAATTTGGCAGTTTTCTGAAGAAAATCTTCGGCTATTGAAAAAAGAAATTATTGAAGGTCAGGAGGGTGATCTCTTATTTGAACACTTTGGGTCTTTCAGCTTGGCCTCTACAGAGAAAGAATTTTCTGAGCTTAAAGAGTCTGCGGCACTTATGGATAATATGAATATCGCTGTAGAAGTTCTTGAGAGAGCGGCCATCCAAAAACGTCTTGGTGCAGAGGAGTTTGTTGGTGGCATTAAGTATAAGAACGACGCCAGTATCCACCCATTAAAACTTCTACTAGCAATAAAAAAGAAAATAGAAAAGGAATTTCCTAAGGTAGAGTTTTTTGAAAACCATGAGGTTTATGAGATTAGTACATTAGGCGAAGATAGGATTGTGAAAACTAGGGCGAGGTGGTTCACTTGTCCAATGGTGGTTATGGCGACTAATGGTTACAGTCCTCAAATTCATCAATATTTTAAAAACAAGATTTTCCCTACTCGAGGCCAAATCTTAGCGATAGGTCCAGTGGAACGTTTCATGGAAGGACCATGTTATGCCAACTTTGTGTTAGATTACTTTCGTCAGCTTCCAACTGGGGAGTTGGTGATAGGCGGTTTTCGACAGTTACAAAAAGACGTCGAGGTTGGATACAGCGATGAAATAACGGATGTGATTCAAGAAGCACTAGAAGATTTTTTGAAAAAACATATTCCCAAAGTTAAATCGGCGAAAATAACTCATCGCTGGAGTGGTATTATGGGTTTCAGCGCTGATGGCCAACCACTTGTTGGTGCACTTCCCACTGACAATCAAGTGGCCTTCTTAGGAGGGTTTACGGCCCACGGTCTTGGGCTTGCTTTTCATGGGGGAAAGGTTTTGGCAGAAGGATTGATGGGAGAGAAAATTCCTGAGTTTTTAAGCGCAAAGAGGTTTAACTAGCATGGGAAAGAATTCTAGTAAATGGTTCACTCAATACCCGATCGCACATAGGGGCTGGCATTGGATTGCCGGTGTTGATGAAAATTCCTGGGAGGCCATTGATCTCGCTATCGAAAAGGGAGTGCCCATTGAGTTTGATGTTCACCTCTCAAAAGATGGTATTCCTTTTATTCACCATGACTTAAGTTTATTAAGAATGACAGGGCAAGACCTTCTTGGTCCAGACCAGACCTCTCAAGAACTTAGTTTGATTAAAACACCAAACTCTAGTCGCGGAATACCAATTCTTAAAGAAGTTTTAGAAAGAGTTAGGGGGCAAGTTCCTCTGGTCATTGAACTAAAAAGAAGTCGCGATGATTTTGCTTTGGAAGAGGCCATCTTTGAAATTGTTAAGAACTATAAAGGGGACTTTTCAATCCAAGGATTTCACCCGGGTACTTTAAACTTCTTTAGAAAAGAAAGGGTTTCTTTTCCCTTAGGTCTTTTGTCAGGTAGCTTTGATGATGAAAATTTAAACTTTTTTTTAAAAGTAATGTTAAAGAGCTTGAGTCTGAGTCCTTTTCTTAAACCTGATTATATAGGTTATGAGTACCAGGAGCTGTCTAAGAGGGCTCCTCAATATATTCGAGAGCATTATCAAATCCCTTTAGTCGGTTGGACTATCAAGGATAAAAAAGCAGAAAGCTTTTGTAAAAAATATGCGGACAATATAATTTTTGAATCCTTAGATTTGCCTTCATAAAAGGGGCCATATTCCGATAAATTTATAGATGACTTCCGCAAAGAAAATTCTTATTGCCGACCCTGACCTGTCCTTTTACGAAAGGTTTAATGAGGATCCTGATAAAGGCAAGGTTAAGTTCGAACTCGTTGGAAATGGGGGGAGTGCTCAGGCTTTAATAAAGGAAGAGAAGGGCAGTTATGCGGCCTTCTTTGTAAGTCCTGAATTGCGAAACCCTGCTGGTCTTTCTGTTATTAAGTTTGCTCTTATGTATCAACCAACTGTACCCATTTTCTTTCTAGAGTCCCTACG
>JAFMBV010000024.1 GCA_017858255.1 Bacteriovoracaceae bacterium | reverse complement strand
TCGAACCAATTCTACCGCGACCACCAACTGCCCTAAGGCCATCACCTTTTGTTTTAATCTTTATATCTCTCGTACCTGAGGGAGCCTTTTTAGAGGCCGGCCCACGTGAACCACCGCCACCACCGAGGCCTCCGCCACCACCGGCGCCTGCACCAGCGCCACCACCACCGGCCGCAGCTTGGCCAGTCTTGATAGAGCCTGCGCGAGCTGCTCCATCTGTGAAGGAGTTATCTGTAGAACCTTCTGCTTGAACAATTCCAAACTCATTAGGGATTAGAGATCGGTCCGTATTACCGGCACCGAGATTGCTATCTTCATCACTATCAAGACCTGCTTGACTGAGGTCTCCAAGGTTGGCAGAACCCCCGATATTGGCATTAAAGCCACCATCACGAAAGCCCTCAAAGCTAACACCATTTGGTGCAATACAGCCCACGGCTTCTGGGTCTACTAAACACTCACTAGCTGTCGCTTCTGGAACTTCAGCAACTGGAAACTCTGGAGGCTCAAACGATTCAATATCATTAATGGCATCATCAACCATACCTGCCTGATCATGAAGAAGGGCACCCTTTACTCCATTGGCCAGGGCCTCGAGGCCGGCCTTAATCGCGATTCCTTTTACAGTGTCAATGACAGCTTGGTTTTCGAAGAGAAAATTTTCTCCATCTCTAGTTGAAATGGCCTGAACACAAACATCTGACTCACTTCCTGCTGAAGCAACGAGCTCTTCGGTGGTGATGGGAATAGCAGACTCAGCTTCCTCGCCATCTTGTGAGGTTTGTAAATTTAATTTTGTTAAAAACGAACTTGCGTATTGTTGTATTGAAATACCAAAATTATTTTCACACTTTTCTATTTTCTTATTAGGTCTTGGGAAGCTGGCGATCATTGACATTAATGTACCTGCTTTGGCCGCATCAAACGCCGCCATTTCATAAGCAAGGTTTCCTTGCTGCTCCAAGGAATCTCTCTGGACTCCCATCGCATCAGTAATTTGCACGCCTTCTTCACTACGCGCCTTCTTTGCGAGTTCGCCTTGGGCATCTAGTTGTTGGGAGCCAGCTCTAAAGGTTTGCTGTACTTGCATGACTTGTTTACCAATGCCGAAACCATCGATAAATTTAATAATACTTTTACATTTCATATAGTCATGAGTTTCAGGGCCTTCTTGCGTGCACTTTAATTCACCCTGGCCTGCGTTTTGGGCCATACACTGTTGTTTTGCTTGATCTGTAGGTTGATTCATGCACTCAAGTCCTCCGGCACCCAAGGCCGAAGAATATTCTTGATCATCAGTGAATTGATCTAAGTTTTTGTCGTAATTATCAATATCTGTTGATACTAAATAGGCATGACATAATAAGACTCTGTTAAAATAAAAGATGATATTATTTTTCTTTTGAGCAGCATTGTCACCATTACTTGTGGGGTCTGTTCCGACGAGGCTCTCTCTTAATTGAGGAAAGAAATTTTCATTAAGTCCTGTCGCACCCGAAAGATAGTCGCCGGTAGGATTTGATAAGATATCCTTCCAACTTTGCTCTGCCATTTTTTCACAACTCTTAAAACGTTCTGATCGATTTAGGGGGTGAAAGCTCTCTTGAGATGATCCGGCGCTATCACCAGAGCGTGCATTTGGTGTATTGCTAACAGGGATCAACTCAGCATAAATGGGGGAGCTGATAGTCACCGTTACCGCTAGAGTAAGGGAGAGGAGCAAGTGCATTTTCAGGTCTCTTGTGTAACTGTTCATAGATCTATTATCGACTGAATTTAGAATATTCTTGAGTGTTTTGATTGGATAAGGGGGGAGAGTCTATAAGCCATTGTAAATATGTAGAAAATGGCCTGAGTTTTTATAAAAACTTAGTTATGATCAGGCAATAATTTGAGGCATTTATCTTTTTAATAGAAATGAACAAAGGTTAGGGGTCATGGAAGTATTTGAATATAAATTTAAAGTATTAGAGTCCCATCTCGATACCTTTGGCCACGTCAACAATGCAACTTATCTTCAGCTCTTTGAGGAGGCCCGTTGGGAGCTTATAACCAATAGAGGTTGGGGTCTTAAAGAAGTTCAAGAAAGAGAAATTGGGCCGGTGATTTTAGAGCTTAATTTGAAATTCAAAAGAGAACTTAAAAATAGAGAGGTCATCACCATTACTTCTCAATCAGGTGAGAAACTGAACAAATTGGTGATGACAATGCATCAAAAAATGATCAAAGAAAATGGAGAGGTCGCTGCGGTTCTTGATATCAATGTCGGCCTGATGGACCTTAAGGCCCGTAAGCTTATTGAGCCGGCCAGTGAGTGGTTAGCAGCGGTAGGTTATGGTGAGGATATGTTAACAAAGTAGTTTATAAAAATAAATTCTGCTTCTTCTTTTACCGCATCTAAAAGTTCAATATCTTCACAATGGGGACTATCTAAGAAATCCAAGAAGTCTTGAATCTTAAAATTATTGAAATTCTTTACAGATAACTTATGACTGAGGTGCCATGGCTCTGGTGCGACCCCATCTCTATCTATCTCATATGGACGAAAGAAATCTGAATCCTGTAATTCATGATTTAAAAAGTCTCCAAGATCTGCAAACGGACCACCCTTTTGATATTCACTTGGGATCAGTTGAACCTTATAGTCTGGGTTTGTGTTGAGATAGTTTTGATCAATCACATCAAGGTCTGTGCCCCAGTGATGACGACTTAGACCTGGAAAAGCACTCCAGCGTAAAATGGCCCTCATGACTTCAACAGGTTTTAACGAGTTAAAATCAATGGGTTCACCATTGTCATTTAAGAGAGTTCTTTTTCCAGATGCTTTTAGGTTCCAAATGTTTTTCTGTGCTTCAAAACTTCGAAAAGTACTTACAGGCTTAAGGTCGATTCCTCTACTTAGGGCAGTACTTTGAAGATGTTCTAATGACTGGGAAACAGCAGGTAGTAAATCATTGAGGTTATTTAATAGATGGGTTCTATTGAGGCCAAATATATCTGGTCTAGAATTAAAAAGTTTCATCTGATTATTGTATCAGAGTAACACTTATTCGTCTTCGTCTTCGTCTTCGCCAAATAGACGCTTTAAACCACTTGTTTGGTAGCGACGAGAGATAACATTCCAAAGGCTGACATCATTTCTTTTTACAATATCACTGCCCTTATAATCGTATTTCTTTTCCATAAAAGTTTGAACCTTATTCCCTTGTCTAGCGGCAGCATCATTCCAATTAAATTTTTGGCCATTTCCCTTTCCACTCTTACCAATTTTTCCAGTGGAGGCACTTATACCAAAACTAGATCTTTTAACACCCGCTCTTTTCTCTGCTCTTTTTAATGAGCCTGCCATTGAAGCAGGTCTACTTGAGTTTGCGGCAAAGATCCCACTTGCAGGAGCATTCCCCTTGTTTTGCTGATCGAACTTATTGGTCTTCATGATAAAGTCATTGGCCATACTCTCGAGGATTTCCTTTGAGGGGAGATCTATTCCTTTTGCTTTTGCTTGGGCCAGCATACTATCCACTAACTTTTGGGACTTGGCCGCATTTGCATTTAGTGAAGCAGAGTTTAGAGTCGCGAAGGCTTTGTTGGCCCCTTGTGGAAATTTTCCTAAATTTGACATGGCCTGGCCGGCCCCAAGCTGAGCGCCAAGGCCGCCTGAGAGTATAGAGCTCGAAGGAGTTTTTGCACAAGCGTTCTGTTTGGTGACATTATTAATCATGCTTCTACATTTACAGTCGACATCAAATTGGCCGGTTACCCTTATACAACCTTGCCTTGGACCTTCAGCAAGAGGCTTTAAGGTTTGATTTTTTAACGAATAGTCAATTGAGTCTGCGGCAAAGAGATTTTGGCAGATAACAGAGTTTGTTCTATTATCATTTCTACTGCCATCTTGGTTGTAACAGTAACAGCGGTCATCCTTTACATCTTCTCTACCATCCGGACAAAATCCTGCGATATACTGAGAGTAGGTTTCAAGAACATCATCGATTTGCTTAATATTATCATCTGCCCGGCCGATTTCTTTATGGGCATGGAGGATAAGAAAGCCGTTTAGTGCCAACATCATACCAGACGCCACGGAGATTCCAGCCGATGTACCCATTTTAAAAATCTGGTTTTTGAATGTGTCCCTTGGGTCGGCTAAGGCGGCGCCTGTTTGTGTCGGTCCTTGAGGTGCACTTCCAGTTATACTAGTGCATCTTCCAGGAAGACCTGTTGGCGTTAATTCATAAATGGCAAAACCTAATGAGGCGGCAAAGCCCGCGACAACAGCTATTTGTAAAAGTCTTCTATATTTTGCTTGAGTCTTTATTTCTAATTGTTCATTACGAAGGTAGTTAAAAGCACGTACCTGCGCTTGATAAGAGCCATCATTGCCGGCCTTTTGTTCTTCGTTGCTTGCTTCTTCTTCAAAACCTTCTGAAAGATTTTTAAAGTTTTTCTTGGCCCTGTGCTTTAGAAATAAATCTCCAGCAATCCACGCAAATGATGTTCCCCAGAAAATAGTTTTTGAAGTACATTTTCCATTCCCTTGTTCGCCTAAGCTATCTTCTGAAACTCCTGCTGTGGCGTCTCCACCAGCAACCATAGCACCAAGGGAAAAAAGAGAGTAAGCAGCAGCGACTACTTGGGCGGTTGTTTCGAGCTTGTTATTTTTAAATTTATCGCCCTTATTAACTCCTGATTTTGATTCCGCCTCTTTCATAAAGCAATCATTAGGGTCTGCTGCATTGGCGCAGGTTTCTGCGTCTGCCTTTAATTCAATTGCTTCAGGTGTTGTAGTACAACTATTGAGTTCACCATCCCACGTTTTTGCAGGTCCAGTGCAGGCCGCACGTTGATCCTCTATAGTCATGGGGCCTTGGGGTTGCCCCGTTATGGCCGCTTGTGATTGAGCAAAGGTTGTAGGAGACCAGAGAGCGAGCTGGAAGCACAAGAGTGCCAGTGAGATGCCCTTCGTGGCATTGGTAAAGTATTGAGATAAATTACAAATTATTTGTTTCATCAGTCCGTATCCGTTCGCATTTAATTCTTTTCTTAATTATAACGGGCCTTGGGAAAGTTGGGGGACTCTTGGCGTAAGATTAGTAAAGATTTTAGTGAGTTCTAATGAATTCAGTTACTTAACGGAGTCGTCTGATCGATTACTCCGGGATGGAAATGCCTCACTTCTCTGTCAGATTAAGGCCTGAAACCGTTTCAAGCTCTTTACCATTTGAGAGTGACAAGGCTTTAGTGTTCTTTTGAAGACAGTTTTTAGAAGGTGATTTATCTAGGCAATGATTTAAAAAATAACGTGTTCCTATGGCCAAGGCCAAAGAGGTTCCTTTGAGTTCCCCAAATAGGCGTGGCCTATAGTTATAGGGGATGAAGTAATCAACTGATTTACTATTAATCAAAGACTCATCTTTAAAGTGAGGCTTATCACTTTGAACCCCCTGATGATAGCTTCCAAAAATTGTTGTACTTTCCTGTGGGTAGAAATCATGGGGAAATAAGATGGAGTCCTTTTTTATCCCTATCCCAGCTCTACCTGCAGCAAGAAAAATTGGAAGGTCAAGTTGAGCTAGCTCTGCAACTTTGTTTCGGTCACGATTATCGATTATTGGTAGTCCAGCTGCGGCCACAACAAGATCATAGGAGCCGCTCTTAATGGTTTTTACAGCGCGTTTCCAATACTCAAATTTTTGTTGGCCATATTTATTAAAAATGATCATGGGAGTAACAATTATTTTATCTTTTGTTTTTAAATGATTCAAAATCTCCGAGAGCACCCAATGACCGTGGTATTGCCTATTATTTAACTTACTTTTCTTGCACTGGTATTGAGTGCTTTGGGTGAGATCCATCACGGCAGTAATTTGTATATTCGCTTCATGTTTAATGAGATGAGGACAGAAAGCTGTATCTAAAAGAGCGATGGAGTAGGTCTTAGCATTAATACTTTGGAGGCCAAAAAAAAGGGTCCCCAAATAGAGGACCCTAAAGAATTTGTCTTTTGTTATAATCTTAAAACTTGAAAGGACTCTGAACATAGGGATTTTCATCCGTTTTATTGTACAGTGATTTGTACTCTTTCTTAAGATTATCTCTTAAACCCTTACCTAAGCGAAATAGTCCAGTACCTTTGATAGTATCTCTTAATCTATCTTCAACTTTAAGTTCGATATCCTGATCCATAACATCATCTACTGGATCAAATTTATCAAGAGAATGATCTAGAACTTGATACATCGTCCAGGCAGCAAGGTTTTTAGAAAGTGTGTTTCTTTTTACTTTCTTACCTGATTGATCAAGAATTCGTGCATAAATTCTATTATTATCACCAACCATTTCCTTATAACGATCATTATTAGTTGCATCGTAGGCCTTTGAGATATTAACAATTTCAGCTGTTGCCATGGCAATCATGTTTTCCATAGCAGAGCTTTTTGTTAAAACACTTCTCTCACTAAGTGCACTACCAGCTTCACTTACAAACTCGTTATTTGTCTTCATCATGCCTTTAAGAGTATCCATCGCCGCAACCATTCCTCTGGGAGTTGTTTGAGCAACAACTGTCATTTCCTTAACACCATCTAGGAAAGGATTCGTAAAACGAAGGTTAAAGCGTTCGTTATTTCCTTTTAGGTTTACTGGAAGAACAGTTGCGTTTCTAAGTCCAGATTGATTAGCTGCGAGGTTAATTCCAGCATTTCTCTCATCAACAAAAATCATGACAGTGTCTTCTGAGTTTTTAAGAAGAGTGGCCACTCCGGCCATTGTTGAGCCTCGTAAGTCATCAAGAGAGATGATCATTTTCTTGTTGAGTCCTTTAGCTAAAACATCTCTATTCATTCTGCTTAAAGATAAATCAATCACTGATGCATTTGCTAGGCCACCAACTCTCTCGAGGGCACCAATCAAGTCACTAGGATTCTTATCAGAGTTGGCAAGAAAAACAGGTTTGCCACTCTTAGCACTATATGGCGCTTTTGCCATTGTCGTTAAGGCGCTATTTAGTACTCCTAGAGTTACGCCTTGTTTTTTAATGACAGCTGTAAAGGTAAGGGGAGTGAAAGTATCTCTCTCACTAGCAACTAAGACTTTTGCTGAATTTATCGTCTTTGATCCACCTTTTTTTACTTCGCTGATATCATCAAAGTTTTTAGTGATGATTCCCGTTTGAGAATTAACTTCCAGCTCAACTTTTAGGTCACCAGTATATTTACGACTGGAATTATTACTAACACTCATTGAAAGTGTGTTGCCCTGATTAATAAGCAACTGAGAAGCAGTTTTTAGTGAACTAAGTGCCATTGGGTAAGCAACGGAGACCTTTTTAACATCACCAAAATTTAAACGTTCTGAAGATGTAGCGTAGTAGTGTCTCCCCTGGATTTTTTTCTCTGCAGTTAATGGAGAGAAAACTTTTAGGTTCGTTTCAAAACTATTGCCAATTTTCGCCCTCGTTGGAACTTGCCCCGCGAGCGCGCCTTTGATCGTCGTTTTCCTCTTGCCCTCAATTGTAGGAAGTTTCATCAAACTACCATCATTAACCTTAACGGTTACATTGTTAGCGGCCTTTGCTCCAAAATTCATAATTGTTAAACTATGAAGAGTTTTCTCACCAGGTTGAAAAATATCATCAGCTTTCGCGATGCTATCTATTCCGCCATCTTTCATAGCTGATGTCACAAACTTAAGGACAGGGTGATTGTTGTAAATTGCATCGACCTTAGCAAAACGATTTTCTCTGAAAATCTCAGTTTGCTCTTCTATATTTTCATTAAAAGTAGATTGCTCTTCTCTGCCAAAGTTTACTGAACGTATCTCTTCATATCTCTTTTTATAGGCAGCATCTTTTACTGATGCATAGGTACCCGTATATTCTTGAGATTGGGTGTTGGGGTTACTAACAGCACTTTCAAAGGCGACTCTTCTGGCCTCTTCCTTTATGATTGGGTAACGAGCATCGTAGGCAGCAGTATAGCCATCAGTTCTACCTTGCTCTGTGTAAACTGGGTATTCTCTGTTTGAGAAAGTTGAGTAGGCAGCTGCACGTGAAGACTCATAATTATTTATATAATAGTTATCAATCGTTCGAACAAATTGGCCTCTTCTGTTTTGGCGATAGCTCATTAGATAAGCATCCATAAAAGCCGTTCGAAGAATTGGTCTTCTTGTACGAGCTAAATCAGCATGTCTTCTCGGCTGAAAGTTTGGACAAATTTGATGATCAGGTCTCCAGCTTCTATCTCTTCTCCAGTTATAATCATCACGGTGATAGCGACGACTTCCAACTTGGATACAGTTAAATCCTGGGTAATCTGGAATAACTGGCGCGAAGGCACCAGCAAAGTTTCCATTTACGGCACTTGTTTCGAGAGCACCATTTTCATGTTTATCAATGGCCTGTTTCTCACCAATGGCCTCTCCTGAGCTTTGTCCTTCATCTTTCGCTCTATCAAGCCCAGCTGTACGTCCCTGTGCGGTACCAACATTGGCAGCGTCAGAGTCATTGGCCTCATCTTTACCATCGGCATTTCCGTCTTCTGTTGCAGCGGCGACATGTCCTTGATAAACACCTAGATTATTACCGTCGATATTCCCTTGAGTATTAGCAGTTGAGTTTCCTTCTATCTCACCTTGACCTAAACCACGGTTGTAAGAAGCAGATTGTCCTGCAGACCTTCCTGACTCGGTACCATCTCTATCACCGTCATTTTGTCCTGCTGGCAATCCAAGGTATTCAGCATAGTAGTCGCCATCAATCGAGCCTGCTTCTTCACCAACATTTGCGCCAACACTATTTAAGTTCATGACTTGTCTAATAAGAAGTTCCTTAAGGTTATTCTTTCTAGTCATGGATTCATTATGTGACTTTAACGCCTCATTATAAGTTCTTGTGATAGGCCTTAGAACTGCCTGCTGTGCTTTGACCAATGCTAGGGCCGTATTCTTTGCGGCCTTCTTTAATTCTAAAGTTTCTGCTCTCTTGTCATTTTCGCTATCAATCGCGACAACTTTATCACTTGCAGCTTTTAGTTCGTTTCTCTTTGTCGTTACAACTTGGTTTTTAGCCGCAAGTTGTTGTTGAGCAACCTTATCGAGGCGATTTGCTCGTTTTAAGGGGGCCTTTGCATCTTCTAGCTTGTCCTTAGCATTTGTGATTTTGGCATTACAGTCGGCAGCTGGAGCAGCACTACAATTATCATTTATAGTTTTTAGCTCACTTTTCGCCTTTTCAATGGCCTCTTTAATTTTGATAACATTTTCATTAGTCGAATCGGCCGCAACCTTTGCAAGATCTCTCTGCTCTGTCGCCGCTCTAACTGCCTTTCTTAAGTTAGGGAGTGACTTCTTTAAATTAGACTGTTCTGATAACGCCTGCACTATCGCGGCAGAAATATCGCTAATCTCCTTATCAATAGCATTTTTTGCTTTTACGGCATCTTCAAGTTTCTTCTCTTCACTATCAAGTAAGGTCGTTTGATTTTGTAACCTTCTCGCATAACCATTATTTTCGTCACTCACTCTCTTAAATTCTTCATCATCGAGTAGTTTAAAAGTTCTTCTCCCTACGTAACGACGGTCCCAGTTGCGGAAATCTCTTTCAGTTACAATCCGGCCTCTAGAGCCGGTTCTAACATCTCCGCTCGTGTCATCTCCACGGTCACGGTCGCCAGTTCTTCCACCTGTTCTGTCTCTTCTCTCTCCATTCCCACGGCCAATTCTTTCATTTGCATTTGCTTGGTCTAGCAAAATACCAGGTGCAAGCATCATCGTTGCCAGCATCATTGGTGTCATTTTCTTCAAAAATTTCATACCTTCTCCTCAAAAAGCAAAGTCAGTGCCATTAGGCACCTAATTGGACGTCTGTGGGCAGGGATGATCCCGATATTGGTGCAGGATCGACCCCAAAACTCGTCCTAAAGTTGGGTTTTCGTTACTCTAAACAAGGGTTCTTCAAAGACTATGCCAGTTTTGTTCACAAACGTGTTGCGATGCAGTAACTTTTACAGTGGCATCGCAGCTGTGTACAATTTTTTTTCATTCTAACTTGTGGATAATACTTGGACCCTACCTCAAAGAAGAACTTATTAGATGAACAATATCGGAGCCTTACAGAGAGAGTTGGAGTAGCTCCTAGTCTTTATAGTTTCTTAAAGAATTCACCCTTGAATGAGTGGCTAAGCCCTCTACTTACAGATGGACCATGGTGTGAGTTAGGATGTGGAAATCAGTCAATATTTGAAGAGGGCGACCAATTGCTATCTGGGCTTTCTTTAAAAAAAGATATCTTCGGCTTTGATCTCTCGAGTGTCGCCATCGAACAGGCGCCGCATTCAATAATTAATTATGAGCAGGCAGATTGCTCTCATTTAATTCCAAAAGGGCCTTTCTCTTTTATTCTCGATGGGCATTTTCTCCATTGCCTAAGTTCAATGCCCGAAGTTTTTCAAACTCTAGGAGTCATTTCTAATGCTCTTTTGCCTGGTGGTCTCTATGCTGGGGAGGTTATGACTTCTCACAAGAGTTTAAGCTTTGATCATGACCTCTTTTTTGATCATCAAAACTCTGTCCTTTATCAAGAAGATAGACCTTTACGGATTATATTAGAGGCCCGTGAGTGGGAAGGGTTATTTAATGATGCCGGTTTTGAAATTGCGTTCTTTTTGTGTCAAGCAAGTATTAAGATGATTCCCTGTCGCGATAGGACTCAAGCGATGAGTGGGGATCCCGAGTGCCTGCGTTTTATTTTAAGAAAATTACAGTAAGGATATTTTATGAATGGCAAAAGTTTTGAACTACTAAAAGAATCTTGGAATGTTCTTCGGTACACACTTTTTGAGGTGAGTGGTCATAAAATCAGCTTTCTTTCCCTCCTATCTGCGGTGGGCATATTCTATTTAACATCATTACTTAGTCGCTGGGCAGAGCGTGGTATCGGTCGTTTATTGGCCGATAGAAAAGATATCGATAGTGGGACGAAGGATTCTATCAAACGCTTCACTCGCTATACGATACTTATTATCGGCGGGTTTATTACTTTAGATACTGTGGGGATAAAAATGAGTTCCCTTGCCGCGGTTGGTGCGGTCTTAATGGTGGGGATTGGTTTTGGACTTCAAAATATTACTCAAAACTTTATATCGGGCCTAATTATACTTTTAGAGCGACCTATTAAAGTAGGGGATCTTGTTGAAGTAAAAGGTGTGAGTGGAAAAGTTGTAAATATTGGCGCCCGCTCAACGCTTATTAATACAAGAGATGATGTCTCAATTATCGTCCCCAATTCTCAGTTTATTTCAGAGCAAGTTGTGAATGAAACTCTCTCTGGTGAGCAAATTCGTTATCATGTAAGTATCGGCGTGGCCTATGGTACTGATCCACGGCTTGTAGAGAGAATTTTAGATGGTATTGCTCATAAGCATTCTAAGGTACTTAAGAGCCCAGGACCCAAAGTATATTTCAAAGGTTTTGGTGGTTCCTCTCTTGATTTTTCTCTTACTGTTTGGATCTCTGACATTTGGAATTTCGAATCAATTCTTTCAGATATTCGCTTTATGATATGTGATGCTTTTAAAGAGGAAGGAGTGGAGATTCCGTTCTTACAAGTAGATCTTCATGTAAAAGATAAACCTAATATTGAAATCCCCGCCTTAAGCTAAAAAAAAAGCCCCTCTATAATGAGGGGCCTCTAGTATTGTTCATTTTCTTTAAATGAAGTCTTTAATCTGGAGTGTGAGGAGCCTTTTCATGAGTTCCCCTCCTACTTAGGAGAAACTCGATCTCTTCAGGGTAGAAGATTTGCCCGTCTCTTAACTCAATTTGATGGCCTCTTAAAAGTTCTGCCACGTTACTTTGAGACATTATTCTAATCTTACTAACATCTATGATGTCACCGTAAAATGTCTCTAGTGCCTGAGGGTTCTTTACTTTGGCGGCCAAGGCCACGGGAACCCTTTCCCACATACTTTGGTCAATGTTGTTGTAGCTTTCTCCCGCTAATGTTCCGTGGGACATAAGGAGAGAGGTCATCGCTATCCAAAGGCATAATACTTTTCTGGTCATGGTATCCTCTCTTTGACTCCGTTTTTGGAGTTGTTTCCATAACCTTCCTGGTTGTTCTCACTTGAAATTCCTTTCCAAGTCTTCTGGTATCTATACTTCAAGGAGAGTGCCAATTATAAAGAGACATAACTTACTAATATCATAGTAATTGCCTGTGGGGCATAAAGACCTAGTGCGCAATGGCCCCGGCCAATATGTCCTTTTTTACGGGTCTAAGACATCGACACAACAATCCTGGCCTATAAATTTAGATTTTGCCTCTTCTAAGGAAAGCTTAGATATGGCCAACTCAATGGTGTTAAAGATTTTAGGGTCGGTGTATTCAAAGCGATCCAGCTCAGCTAACTCTAAGTTTAAAATATCACAAAACCTATTCCAGTACTTTTCTTCAAGACAGGCAACGGCCAGGTGACCAACTCCCTTTAATTGATAAATGTTGTAGCAAGGGTAACGGCCATTATGGAGAAACTCTCTCTGACCAGTAGAAGAGAGTTCCTTGCTGTAAAAAGGAACCAAGAGAGCTTCTACTGATTCTTCAAGTGATAAAACACTTTCTTGAGCAACTCCGGTCTCTTTGGCCATGATGTACGCTGCAAGAGAGTGTTGGGCCAACATAGCTCCATAGCTAATCCCGGCCATGGGTAAAAAGGGCGGACGAATTCTCTTTGTCGTTTCTTCGCCTTTATTTTTTTGATTAAAGAGATAGAGATCAAGAAGACGACTTTTGGCTAAGGCATTTAAATCGTGCATACCTGATCTGTCAGTATGTGAACTAGTCATTTGAATAAAGGAAAATGGTTTTGAAATAACTTCTTTCAGGGCCTGAAAGTTTACACCGAGTTGACCCTGTAACTTACTAGGTAAACCCATCAAAACAATATCTGCTTGTTTTAAAAGTTGAATAAGTTCGGAGGTATTTTCCTTTAGAGAGAAGCGCTTGATTTCCTTTCCTGAGTTTAGGGCCTCGTACCATAAGGAAAAAGAGGGATCCATCTTTTTAAAAAAACCATCTAGAAAAGGATCTCCAAACTTATCGTCTTCTATTTTTATAGTCCTTGCACCCATTGTATGAAGTAAGTGGCCAGCGAGTGGACCAGGCAAACGATGGGTAAGGTCAACAACAGTTAATTTACTTAAGAATTTATCCTTCATTTTGTTCTTTGTTTTGAGGTTTTAAAGTTTCAATAAAAGATTTAAGGCCTTCACCTTTAAGTTCACATTGTTGAAGGTTACAAATTTCCCAAGTCTCATTTTCTGACTCATGGTAATCCAAGACAAACCTAGGCAGAAAATAGGCCATAAAGGCGATAAATTCATTATTTTGCAGCCAGGCCTTTGGAAGCTTTACTACTCGGTACGCTTCTTGAGGGTACGAGTGGGTTCTAAGACCTTCTCCACCATTTATGGGGTTTCTTAAAATAAAGTGCTTACTGTCTTCTAAGTAAGAGTTTATCTCTTGTCCATATTCTGGATCCATAAATAAGAGGCGAGCTCTTTTGATTAAAGAACCTAAAGTCATGGCCATACTTTTAAACGACTGATCAAAGGGAGACAGTATTTGATTAGGATAAAGCTCATGGTCATCTAAGGAGATTGCTCTCGTATAGATTTGGTTGTCCTTTATGAACTCTTTTAAAATAAAATCTAGGGTATCTTTAAAATTTTGTTTAAAAGTAGGATTGGCCGTAATTTCATACACTCTGATCATACTCTCTGAAAAAGTAACGAAATCTTCAAGATAAGCAAGACTCGCTGTTTTAGTTGTCACATGTTTCAGCATCATTCCCTGGTTGTCATTTTTTAAAAGGAAGTTGGTAAAGTGACCCTCAACTGCATTATTGAAAAGCTCACTTGCTTTTCTCTTAATCAAGTCAATTTGGCAGTACTGCATAACATCCACTAAGGCCGAAATCATGAGAGAGTTCCAGCTCGAAATTCCTTTATTATCGGTAGCAGGTGGTATTCTGCCTTTTCTCTCCTCAAGTATTTGCTTTCGAACTCTTCTTACAATATCCCACGCTTCTGAGGTTAAGAAATCCTTCTTCAGCTTCGGGTCTAGAGAAACAACATTTAGCCCTTGTTGAAAGTTTCCTTCTTTTGATACTTGAAACCATTTGAGAATATCGTCTTGTTTTGAGATTAAATCGTCATCTTCGCTGGCCTTAACGATCAGGTCGCAAAATTCATCATAAGTAAAAGTAAAGTAAAGTCCTTCTACACCCTCGCTATCAGCGTCTTGTGCACTAAAGAAATAACCTGAATCGTGTTGCATCTCTAGTTTTAGATATTCTAAAGTGTTGATAAGGCCATCAAAAACCACTGGGCTTGGGAAGATGAGAGATAGCTTTGCGAGTGTTTTTAATAACCCAGCTTGGTCATAGAGCATTTTTTCAAAGTGGGGCACTAGGAATTGGTCGTCTGTACTATAGCGGTGGATACCACCTTTTGCATGATCTTGAAGGCCTCCCATTAACATCTTTTCTAGCGAGTCAACGATGTGTTGGCCTGCCTCTTGCTGAATCATGCCTTCGAGGACCTGTTCAATGGCCCACTCGTAGAAGGGAAAATGAGGGAACTTTGGGGCGTGCCCGTAACCACCATTTTCTAAATCAGCAAATTCCTTAATAGCGTCTAGTATGGCCATCGGGGGAGGGAAGTGTCCTTGAAAAGGAACTTCTTCTTTTGGTACGATCCCTTCCTGAATTGATTTTGTTACGTTCTTGGCATTCGTCTCTACTTGGTTATGGTCTTCGGTATAAGCACGATGCAATTCTTTTACTAGTTCCATAAAGGTAGCTCCTTCCCCTTGTTTTTCTTTTGGGTAATAAGTCCCAACAAAGAAGGGCCGCATATCTGGAAGGAGAAAAGCATTTAATGGCCAGCCACCAGTTTTTATAAAGAGCTGACAAGCTTGCTGGTAATATTGGTCAATATCAGGATGCTCCTCTCTATCAACTTTTATATTGATAAAGTTTTCATTAAGAAACTCTGCTGTTTCTTGATCACTAAACGATTCACTCGCCATGACATGGCACCAGTGACATGAAGAATAACCAACACTTAAAAATATGGGTTTATTTTGATCCTTTGCTTTTTGAAGGGCCTCTGGTCCATAGGGATACCAGTGCACGGGATTCTCTTTGTGGGCCTTTAAATAGGCAGATTTTTCGTCTTTTAAATGGTTGTAGTCAGTTGAGGTCATAGATGTCCTTCGTGCTTTTAATAAGTTAAGGCTCCACTATAAAAGAACTAGGCAAAACTTTGAAGATGGTAGGTGCTTCTTTATTTTGATATGGTGTGTTGAAATCGCGGGGAAGTCCTCTGGCATTGATTATTTGCTATGAAAAAATCTCGCGTCTATCTGTTGAAGGCGCAATCGCCGTTGCCATAGTGAGTCGAAGAGGCTAGATCAAGGGCATGAAACTATCTTCCACAAACGGCATCGAAACAAATCTAAGTAGGTACGACATCTTGATCGAGTACTGGCAGTGGTTCCAGGCCTTAGGGAGGTCATTTCTGACTTTTTACTATGCACTTACTCAGGCACCAGCAGCAGTTAAAATCTTATCTGTTTTGGCATGTCTAATTTTAATTGTGGAAGGGGCCCAGTACTCTGCTACTGGTAAGCTGACATACGGACATATTAATCAGAAGCCCATATATGGACCACCGCATATACCTGCTGTTTCCCCTAAGAAATTCTATTCTTTTGGTCAGGCAGGAGCATCGTTTGGACTAAAGTTTCCTCTTTATAGGTTAGAAGAACTACCACGCCACGAGTTGGAAGAGCTTATTATTGAAAGAGCACCTCAGCATCTAAAAAAAGGTCTAAAGAAATACCTACAGCTAGCCTTACATTTTTCCCATAAGTACCAGGTCGATCCTTTTTGGATTCTCTCAGTTATGTGGGTGGAGAGTCACTTTGATCCGACAGTTAAGAGCCCAGTAAATGCAAGTGGGTTAATGCAAATAATGCCTCAAACTTCTTTTTGGTTAAATCACCTTCTGGATCGTACGGTCACAGCTGATCTTGCATACGAATTGACGAAAGACCCTGTTCATAATGTTCAATTAGGGTCATTTTATTTAAAACGCTTATTAAAGAAGTTTTCAGGCCATTACGTTCATGCCACTGTTGCCTATAATATGGGCTCTGGTTACACAAAGAGACGCTTGCGTTGGGGTTTGCCTGTAGGCCAAAAAAATCTCTACTTAGATAAAGTAAGAAGGGCCTATCGTTTAGTTTCTAGCGGTGTTAAGAGACACTTTCAAAATAATGCACCAATGTACTTCAATACATATGTCGTCAAAAGGCGTCTTCCTTTTGAGTGGCGTGAGATTGAGTTTGTGACATGGTGGGAAACAAGCGTAGACTTTGATGACGTAGCGCTGAATGATGGGCCAATGCGTTCTAATATCTTATAGTCTAAGTAAGCTTAAACCTTCCACTCCTATGAAATCCTTGTTACCTTTTTCTCTTAATAATTATTCCTTAATTTAAAGAGAAATATATGCACAAAGTCATTGCCATCGATGGTCCGAGTGGGTCTGGAAAATCAACCATGGCAAAGAAACTTGCACAATCTTTAGGGCTTCTTTACATAGATACCGGTGCAATGTACCGCGCACTTGCCTACATTTTAGATAAGAACAATATTCCTTGTGAAGAAAGTCCACTACTTGGAGATTTTCTTGCTGGGCTAAACATTAAGTACGGTGAAAATGATTCCCAATTAATAGTTATAAATGGTGAAGACTTAACCCATACAATTCGCGAGCATAAAGTAAGTGCACTCGCTAGTGAGTTTTCTCAACTCCCTCAAGTACGGTCTTTCCTTTTAGATTTTCAACGTAAGTTAGGACTGTTCGAAATTTGTGTAATGGAAGGAAGAGATATAGGCACAGTTGTTTTTCCTGATGCCTTTTGTAAAATCTTTGTGACGGCCTCACCAGAAGTGCGAGCAAAAAGACGTTTGGATCAATTGAAAGAAAAAAGTAACACATCATCTGATCTCACTTATGATCAAGTCTTAAAGGATGTCATTGAAAGAGATAGACTTGATACTAATCGTTTAGTCTCACCTTTAAAGGTCGCAGAGGGTGCCACCTATATGGATACAAGTGACATGGAAGAAGATGAGGTTTTAATGAAACTAATTGAGACGAGTCGCCTTAAAGGTCAAGAGGTCGGCCTCTCGATATGAATATTCTCATTAACAGAACTGATGCAATCGGTGACACACTCTTAAGTACCCCTCTTGCTCGTTTAATTAAAGAAAAAGATAAAAACGCCCACATCGCTTTTTTAGTATCTCCAAGAAGTGGTGATCTCATTAAACTTTGTGAAGGTATTGATGAAGTTTTTGTTTACGACTCCAATTGGCCTCTCGTAAAGAAAATTTCATTCTTAAGAAATCTCTTTAAAAATTATAAGATGGAATACTACTTTCACCTTGGTGGTAGCTTTCTTCCTTCATTCTTCGCGGCCCTAAATAGGGTCAAGAATCGCGGCGGTCTAAGATCTAAGATCCTTTCATTCTTATTTTTAAATAAAGGGATACGCCAGTCTCGCAGCACTGTTGTCATGCACGAGAGTGAATATAATATGGCCCTGGCTGCGCCTTTTAATTTTCACTTCAGCAGCTCTAAGTACGATAATTACCGACCGATAATCAAAATTAATACTGAGCAGGCAAAACTTATTAGGAAGGAAGAAAATATTCCTAATACAAAAAAGTTAATTATTATTCACCCTGGAATGTCTGGTCATACTCTAAATTGGTCCAGTCGAAACTATGGAAAACTTATTAGTTTGCTATACAATAAATATGGGGACGACTTCGTTTATATGGTTTCATTTACTCCGAGTGATGAGCCTTATCTCATTGGTCTTCGTGATTATATTTCACAAGATACTAAGTTAAATAAATCTGTAAAGTATTTCGATGGTTCTGTTAAAGGCCTGATTCATTATGCTCATCTCTTAAGTGAGGCGAACTTATTTATTGGTCCTTCTACAGGAACGACTCATATGGCGAACTCGTTGGATATTCCTCTTGTTGCCCTTTATAGTCCTATAAAAGTTCAATCAAGTATGAGGTGGGGTCCCTACAAGCACGATAATAGTGTTGAAGTCATTGTTCCTGATGTCGTGTGCGGAGAAACTAAGTATTGCTCAGGAGCTAGTTGTCCTTATTATGAGTGTATGTCTAAAATAGAAGTAGAAGAAGTTTATATGGCCTGTGCAAGGCTGATCGAAAAGCTAGATGAATAAGAGGCGCCTGTGAAACTAATAACAGAAGATCGATTTAGAGAAATAACCAAGAAATTTTCCGAGTTACGGCCAATCGCTGTATTGGGAGATGTTGGTATTGATAAATACACCCTAGGTGAGGTCTCTCGAATTTCCCCCGAAGCACCTGTTCCCGTCGTTCATGTTCAGCGTGAGTGGGAGAAACTTGGTCTTGCCGCTAATATTGGCCACAATCTAAAGAGCTTAGGAATTGAGAGTACTTTGTGTGGAGTCATTGGTGAAGATATTAGGGCGCCACGCTTTGAGAGTTTATTGGAAGAAACAAACCTTAAAACATGGGGGATTGTTAGAGACCCAAGTCGTCCAACCATTTTTAAAGAAAGAATAACAACAAGTACCCAGCAGGTTTGTCGTATCGACTATGAAGATAATCTTCCTATCAACAAAAATGTAGAGGGGATTCTTATTCAAAGAGTTTCTGATTTTTTAGATGATCATAGTGGTCTTATTCTCGAAGATTATGCCAAAGGAACATTAACGGAAAATCTGATAAAAACTTGTATTAAAATGGCGAAAGAAAAAAAGAAACTTGTATGTGTTGATCCAGGTACCAGTACTTCTCCTCTCTTCTATAAAGGCGCAGATCTTTTAAAACCAAACCTTAAAGAGGCCAGGCTAATGGTGGAGTCTCTCGGTTATACTTATGATAAAAAAAGTTTAGATGAAATGGCCGCCATTCTCGTTGATAAACTAGAGTTAGAAAAAATAGTAATTACTCTTGGACCAGAAGGCATGGCCCTTCTTGATCGAAGTGGTAGTGGGAGTCTAGAGATTATTCCAACGGTCGCTCAGGAAGTATACGATGTGAGTGGGGCTGGGGATACAACGATAAGTTTATTGACGGCCGGTTTGTTGGCCGGAGGAACCTTGTCGGAAGCCGCCTGGATAGGGAATTGTGGTGCAGGGGTTGTTGTTGCCAAGAAAGGTACAGCAACTGTAAACATGGAAGAGCTGACAATCTTTTACAAAAAACTTATTGATAGTTATGCATGAGTGAGCCCTACTTTCCTGAAAAGGTAACCTTCTTCTGTGGTCTCATATATAGAGAAGACCTTTATTCTATTGAGGAAGTCTTAATATTGCTTGAGAGAGTTATATCTATTGACTCAAATCCATTAATTCATGAAGAAAAGAATTGTTCCCTTAATGAGTATTATGAAAAAGAGATGGGGGAGCGCAATGGTCTAAAAAGGATTTGGGTGTTTTCCAGCACTTTTGATGATCGTGATTTTCTATTAATGAAGAAGAAAATGACCAATCTTATTGAAGTAGAACAAAGAGAGAAATTTAATATGGAGGGGAGACCTCTAAATATTGATCCAGGTTATATTGGTTTGGAGCAAGTAGTGCTCGCCACCAATAAACCTTACTCCCATCGAATCTATTTTGGAGAAGGGATTTATGGCGAACTCACTTATCAATACTTAAATAAATCTTGGTGCACATTGCCATGGACGTATCCTGATTATCGCTTAGATAAGGTTTTAAACTTATTCGAAGTGGCCAGAGACCAATTGAAAAAGCAGCTAAAGGTGAGTAAATCCCAGTAAATAATTGATAATCCGTCATTTTAGTGAAAAAATGGCGGCTTTAATAGCGTCAAAAGACATGAGGCAACAAAATGGTTGAACAGTTAGATTCTCTTGCTCTAGAGTTCAAAGAAAAAATTAAAAACTTAAAAGGTGAAGCTGAAGTTCTTAATTTAAAAAGTGAGTTTCTTGGAAAAAAAGGAAAGGTTTCAGAGATCCTTAAAGGGCTTAGAAACTGTACACCGGAAGAGAGAAAGGTAGTTGGTCCAAAGGCCAATAAGCTCAAGGATGATATTGGCGATCTAGTCTCATTGAAGCTCCAAGAGTTTGAACTCGTCCAAATTAATCAGAAGTTAGAAGAAAATAAAATCGACTTAAATAACAGGGAATCTTTTTGGTTTAATAAAAATAAATCGGGCGGGATTCATCCAAGGTCGATGATCCAAAGAGAAATCGAAGATGTATTTCTCTCCATGGGTTTTGAAGTTTTAGATGGACCACATATTGAAGATGAGTTTCATAATTTTGAGGCCTTGAATATTCCAGGTGATCATCCAGCAAGGGATATGCAGGATACTTTTTGGTTTAATGATCCTGATAGTCCTGAGGGTAAGAAACATCTACTCAGAACACACACTTCAACAATTCAAGTTAGGGGAATGCGCGAAAGAACGCCTCCCTTTCGTTTTATTGCACCGGGAACTGTTTTTCGTTGCGAGAGAACAGATGCCTCCCATGAAATGGTCTTTAATCAACTCGAAGGCATGATGGTCGGAGAGAATATTTCAGTTGGTAATTTAATTTATTTTATGAAAACGCTCCTTAAGGAAATCTTTAAAAGAGATACCGAAGTTCGCTTGAGACCAGGTTTCTTTCCTTTCGTAGAACCAGGGTTTGAATTAGACATTCAATGCCTTATCTGTTCTGGGAAGGGTTGCTCTGTTTGTAAAAAAACGGGATGGGTTGAATTGTTACCTTGTGGAATTGTTCATCCAAATGTTTTGAAATCAGGTGGAATCGATCCTGAAAAATACAATGGATTCGCTTTTGGTCTTGGACTCGATCGATTGGTGATGATGAGATATGGAATAGATGATATCCGTCATCTTAATAGTGGTGACCTTCGTTTTAACACTCAATTTTCAGCTTTTTAAAAGAGAATATTATGCTTATTTCACTTGATTGGATTAGAGAATTTTCACCTATTGATATGGAACTTCCTCCTGATGAGCTTGCCCTCAAACTTACAATGGGGACTGCTGAAGTAGAAGGCGTTGAAACAATTAATATGTTTTGGAAAGAGGTTAAAACGGTTGAAGTAACTCATATCGAACCTCATCCTGAAGCGGATAAGTTGAATCTAGTTTCATTTAAATTAAATGATAATGAATCTTTTAGAGTTGTTTGTGGTGCTAGTAATGTACGTTTGGGGATGAAAACAATTTTTGCGCCTATTGGAACGACCTTGCCAATAGGATTTACTCTAGAGCCTAAAAAGATACGAGGTATATTGTCAGAGGGGATGCTTTGTTCTGAAGAAGAACTTGGTCTAGCAGATAAGAGCCCCGGAATTATGGACCTACCTGAAACAACTCCTGTTGGTGTTGACCTCCTAACTCTTTGGGATAAAAAAGAAGACATAATTTTTGATATCGATAATAAATCTTTGACTCATCGGCCAGATCTCTGGGGACACTTTGGAATGGCCCGTGAATTCTCTGCTTTATATGAAGCTCCCTTGAACTCACCCTTTAGTGAGGAGTGGACCAAGAACTTGGAAGGTTTATTCAATAACGAAAAATCTCCCATGGGTGTAAACGTCGAAGCTGATAGCTCTTGTCTGGCGTACTTTGGTCTAAGTTTAGACAATGTTTTGGTTACAGATTCACCCCAATGGATTAAGGATAGACTATTAGCAGTAGGCTTAAGGCCTATTAATAATATTGTTGATATCTCAAATTATGTAATGCTTGAATTAGGTATGCCTTTACATATATTTGACCGCGAAGAAATTGAAGGTGATAGCGTTAATATCAAATGCCTAGATAAGAATTTAAGTTTTACTACACTTGATGAAATAGATAGAGACCTCGTCGCTGGTGATACAGTCATTTGCGATGCTAATAAACCGCTGGTATTGGCCGGTATTATGGGAGGTCTTAATAGTGGTGTGACTGAAAAGACGACTAAGCTTTTCATTGAAGTGGCCAATTGGAAGGCCGCAGAGGTTAGAAAAACTTCTACTCGTCTTGGATTAAGAACTGATAGTTTAATGCGCTACGAAAAAACTTTAGATTCACAACTATGCTATCGCACATTGCTTAGAACTCTAGAATTGATTAAACAACTTTGCCCTGGTGCAAGCGTTGTTGGAAAAGTTGAATATGATGGCCAAAATCTTGAAGATATAAAGCCACTTGTTATCAATACCTCCGTTTTTGAAATAACTAAAACCTTAGGAAAAGAAATATCAACTCATAAAATCATTGATATTTTGGAAAGGTTAGATTTTAAAGTTACAAAAGGTGATGAAAGTTTAGAGGTCACAGTGCCAAGTTATCGCTCGACTAAAGATATTGAGTGCCAGGCCGATATTGTGGAAGAAGTGGGTAGGGTTATAGGTTACGACAATATCACCCCCGTTGGACCTCTTTTGGATGTAACTCCGGTTCGCCTAAACCCCCTTCATATTATTAAAAGAAAAGCACAAGACTTTCTAAGTCAGCATTCACATGCTTTTGAAGTTACTAGCTATCCGATGGTTGGAAAGTCATTACTAAATAAGTGCCAATGGCCTAATAACTTGGAATCTTTAAAATTAGTCAATAGTCTCTCTGTTGAACAAGATCGCATGAGAGACTCTCTTATCCCTAGTTTTCTAGAGGTGACCGCCTTAAATGCCAAAACTTATGATGACTTTAGGTTCTTTGAACTCGGTAGGACTTATCACCATAATGAAAAGAATTTTTCAGATGAAAAAGTTGTTTTAGGAGTTGCATTTTATTCGCGTAAAAGTGATCCAACCTTGGACTTATTAAACCATATTGAACGCCTTGGGAATTTTCTTAATATTCCTATGGATATTACAGATTCTCATCCAAAGTTTAAAAATAATTTAGTAGAAGAAAGTTGGGTTGGTGTTCATCCATTTGAATTTAAAAATCTAAGAATTATGGGTAAAATGGATGGCGTTGTTTTCGGTATACATCCATTAATCTTAAAGAACTTTAAGATTAAAGGTAATCTGGCCATCGGCCTTATTGACCTTACTCAGTTTGAGAAGAGGTCGATTAAGGATAAACTTTCTTATAGTCCACTATCAAAATTCCCTTCTTCTCGTTTTGATTACACTGTTTGTTTAGATGAGAATCAGAGTGTTGCCGACATTTTTAATGTATTAAATAAATTAAAAATTAAAGCAGAAGTTAGGCATAAAATTGTAGATATTTACACTCCTGGAAAGACCGACTGTTTCGTTACCATGGGAACTTTCCTTTCAGATCCCGAAAAAACTCTCGAAGGGGACTTCATTAAAGAATGTGAAGAAAAAATTATATTCGCCCTAGAAAAAGCGAGTATTTATCTCAAGAAAGGCTAATACTCCGTTATCACTTGCTTATATGTTTAACTTTAGTGATTTCCTCGCAACATCTTAAATCTATTAAGATTTGTCCCTATTTAATCCAACTTAAACCCTAAAACTTTAAATATTTAGGTCGAAAAGAGAATGAGGTCATGTGGCTTCATGAAAGGATTTAATGGCAAAAGCACTTAAGAAAATAGACATTTTGGAGGGAGAAGTAACGCAAGAGAAATCTAGCAACCTTAGAGTTGTGGATGGAAAAGAAACTAGTACGCGTGACTCTCTTGAAAAAGAATTTAAACTTAAGTCTGAGTTTTTTGAAAAAAATGTAAGTCTTCCAAAGCCAAATACAGAGGACTCTACTGAGGCCATTACCCAAGTTAAAATTTTTCGTGACTCTGGGATTGAAATTGTTAATCCAAAAGATCTTAAGAAGTTCATCAATGAGAATAAGGGTATTAAGCAAGTTGTTGTTGAAAAAATAAGCATTGATGAAGCTACTCGAATAAGCCTACTTTTTGAACCTCGCCATCATGCTAGTGAGTTTGTCTCTCTTGTAGAAGACACGATAGATAAATTAGATGAGAATGAAATTGATGGACAGATTGGATTCGAGCAAAAAGAAGACATAAAATACTTTAATCTAGATGAGCTTGAAAATCTTATTAATCAGGATTTTCTAGGGAAACTCTCTGACGGTAAAAGTGTTCCTGTTAAAGAACAAATAGAAGTTACAGAAGCAAAAAGCGAAACGGCCGAAGTGGAAAAAAAGGTTTTAAACTTTAAATGGCCAAAAAGTAAAACAGAAAGTGTTGAAGAAAAGACTCCCGAACCTTCAGCGAAGGAACCGAAGAGTACACCTAAACCACTCAAAATGAGTTTAAAACTCAAAAACAATGATCAAAATGAAGAAAGAAAAGTAAACTATGAGAAACATACTTTTTCTAGGAAAAAGAACCGTAGTGGCCATGGCTACTATTATAGAGCAAAGGACCATGTCGAACTTTTTAAAGTAGGAAGTTCATTCTTAAAGGATTTTCGCTCAGGTCTTAAATCATTCTCCTTTTCCTCTATAGGACTTAAAGAAGAGAGAGAAAAATCTGTTCTGGGGATCTTGTCATTTTTCAATTACCACGAAGATGTCAATATTTGTGTTATTACACCTTCTTTAGTGGATTCGTTCTACAGTAAGATTGCGACTCAAGCACGAAAGAAAGAGGCCAGAGTATTTGATGAAGACCTTCATTATGATTTTTATACGGGTGATGGGTTTGAAGTTATCGAGTATAGCGAATTAAAAAAGATCGAAAGAAAGATTACCGCCTATAATTTTGAGGATTTCTTAGACTTCTTAATTGATTCTTTTGATTTGATATTGTGGGATCTGCCAGAATTAGAGATTTTAGATTCTAATAAAGAAGTATATTTTCCAATCATTAGGTCTTTGGACAATGTTTCCTTTATTGTAGGAAAGAATGTTTCAAAGATATCAGAAATTAATGAAATGATTTCATATTTTAAGCGTTATCAAATACCAATAAAGGGGTTGTTATTTAGTAATTCAAGCAAAGACCGGGAGGATAAGAAATGAGCGGTCTTAAATTGAAACTAAAAAATCAAGTAGAGAAAGAGAAAGTAACTCAGGATACTTTCGAGGAAGGTTCTAAGAACTCAAGACCTGACCTTAAAATCCTTGATGCAAATGAGAATAAAAGAGAAAAACCAAAAAAGAAGAAGTCTAATAGGTATTTCTATAAAGTTAGTAATCACCACGAATTATTTAAAATCGGAAGAAGCTTTTATAGCGATTACATGGCCGGAGTGAAGTCATTTGCGATTACTTCTACGGGTTATCAAACGAGTCAACAAAAGACAATCTTAGGCCTTGCAAGCTTTTTTGATCATAAAGAAGACTTAAAAATAGGTATTATTAGCGATAATTTAAAGCAAGGCGCTTTCAAAGATATTGTCTCTATCAGTAAAAATATTCCTTATGACTATTGGGGTAAAGATAAAGTTATAAATATAAAGTCTTTTTATAATCACTTTGAATTTATCAACTTAGATGAAATCCTATCATTGGCCGTAGATAACGAATTAGGTGAGTATGACGAGGTTTTTGACCAAATTGTCGACCTTTATGACATTGTCTTTTGGGATGTGCCAGAGCTTCATAAAATACAAATTGATTCAGAAGGATACTTTCCTGTCATCATGAAATTTGAATCGATAAGTATTATTGTCGCTCAGAGTTTAACTAAGAAAAGTGATATTGAAGATATAAAGAAGTTCTTCTTAGGTTATGGAATTAACTTAAAAGGCCTTTTACTTGAAGAGAAGTCTTCTTCGTCAAAGAATGAAGATGATTCTAATGACTCCAATCGCAATAATGCTAAGGATAACCGACCGTGGTGGAAGAGGCTATTTAGTAAATAATGAAAAAACTAAATATCATCCTACATGAAACGACCATCATAAACTTCCCATTCTTTTGGAAGTTGATGATTCGTTATAAATGGTTCTCCATTTTTCTGCCCGTCATTGTGTTTGGGTACGCAAGTTATTTTTATCAAAATCAAAGTGATATCTATTTACGTAAAAAGTTTTTCAAAAATATTGCCACAGAGTCTGATAGCCCAACTAGTGCAATTGCTTCTGTTTTAGGTGAACAGACAAGTTCTTTGTCTGAAGGAGAGGTTGTAGGCCTTATTAGTTCATTAGACTTTCAACAAGAATTTACTTCAGAGTTAATTAAACTTCCAGAGTTTAGAACACTTAACCTATCACCAATTAATTCAAAATCGACAATTAATTTTGATAGTATAATGAAAGGTTGTAGTGGTTTAGAGCTTTGTATTGAGTCCAAACTTCGGGGAATATTGTTTTCCTTTATTCGCATAGTGCCAGACCGTCTCGTCGTTAATAAATATTTTGTTCAAGTGAGTTCACTAGATCCTGATACAACTAAGTTTCTATTGAATGAAGTTAGTAAAAGAATTGTTAAAAGTAGGGTTGAGGCAATTCGTCATAAAATTGATGAGCAAATTAAAATATCAAGTGAAATAGCTGATACGAAGAGAAAAGAGCTTAGTATCGTCGATATTAAGTCATTAAAAGATCAGGCCCGAGCACTTACTGCAAGTATCGCGTCTATGACTAATAAGATAGAAAGAAATAATCTTTTTAGACAAAAGTTAAAACTAGAACTGGCCTTAGCTGAGACTCAAGTTACGGAAACTAAGAAAGCCTATAAGGGCGAGATCAAGACCGATAAATTGCTCGTATATCAAAAGCGAAAGAGATTGGAAGAGAAAATTAAGAAGCTTGAAGAAGATATTGGAGCAGTTCAATCTGTGAGTAATTCTATCAGTACTCAAGATAATGTAATCGTAAAACAGCTTCAGGCCGACCTCATGTCATCTAAGAAGAAACTTATATCAATGGGTATGTCTGGGCGTAAAGTTTCGAGTGATGCTAGTTTTATCTTAAAGAAAGAAAATGAGTCTAACTTCACTGAATTTGACTTTAAAGTTAAGTCGGAACAATACAAGAAAACAACGAAAGAGTTTGACAGACTAATTTTGCAAAGGGAAGGACAAGTTAAGGAACTTAGCCTTGTGGATGAAAAACTTGAAAATATTAAGCCCTCATTTGATTATTTTAAACTTCTAGAGCAGAAAATACTCCAACTGACTCTCTTAAACTCTACTGTTGTATCTGACCTAGTCTTTGAAAATCAGCTGAGTACACAAAATGTGTATAAGAAAGTAAGTAAATCAAAAATCATACTATTTTCTTTATCTATAAGTTTGGGACTACTTGTGTTGGTTATTTCGAGCTTCTTTCTTCTCGACGATAGAATTTACGATCAACACGAACTTGAAAAGAGCTTTGAAGACCTCACTATTATTGGTAACACTCCTGACTTTGACTAACCGAGAGTAATACTCGGGATAGGTTTTTTTATCAATAAATCAAAAAAATAAAGTATTATTGTCCTATGGAAGGAATCGCCAATAATGCAGACCAGAAAACTTCACGTTCTCTGTTTTCAATTTTTATTATAATTTGCTTCGCAAACATTCTATTTAATATTCTGGGCTTGCCTGCGGTGAAGTATTTATACTTAGGGCAAACCGTTTTATTAGGCCTGTTGATTATCACCTCAGACAAAACCCAGATATTTTGGGCATTGGCCTTGTTTACTCTGTTCGAGGGCCAGGGAAGAGTACTGTGGGGCTATAATATAATTTTTAGATTGATCTTCGATATTTTCTTGGCCGGTCTAATTATTCGCTCAAGCATCTCAAGTAAAAAACTTATAAATAGGGAAGTGGTGCCCAATTACCTCGTTATTGGTATATTTTTTCACTTTATCTGGTTTGCTCTCGAATTATTTAACCCTAATGGTGCTGGGTTTATCGCAGGTATAGCTACCTCCAAGATATTTATTTTTCCTTTTTTATTATTCTTTTTTATTCAAAATTTTCCCATTAACTTAATGGAAGTTAAAGGTCAGAAGATGCTTCTTCTCTTTAACATATTTCTATTCTTAACATCCATTATCGTGATTATCCAAAATCAGTTAGATGAGAATTTTCTCTATGGTATCTCAGAAAATTACCGTTCTTTATTTGCGAAGTACTCGGCTTTCACAGGTTTAGTCTACCGTCCATGGGGATTGAGTTTTGTGCCAGGAGGCATGAGTGTTCTATTTTATTTAACGATTCCTTTTTTACTTCTTTTCAAGCCATCAATTATAGTTAAAAAGAATCCCCCTTTGCAGGCTTTTTTAAGTCTATTTAAGTGGCTTTCGATCTCCTCCTTCTTTTTTGCCTCTTTCGTTTCTCAGGTTAGGAGTGCAACCCTTAAGATGGTCCTTATTGTGGTCTCCTTTGCTTTTCTTAAGTTTATTGGTTCAAGGCTTAAATTTAAAAGAGGAGCTACGGCCCTAATCTTCGTCTTTGTCTTCGTATTTACATTACCTCTAACTTCTAACTTCTTAGAGAAGCAGGGAATCAATTTTGATGGTGCCTTAAGCAGATATGAGGGACTAATGGATTCTGGTATGTTAGCGAATAGGGCCAATTTTGATACTTTTATGGATATATTTGATGAAAGAATAGAGCTTCCCTTTGGCTATGGTGTGGGGATGACTCAAAAATTTCTACCTGACTTTGAGGAGAGGCGTAATAGACATTTAGATAAGCCTAAAATTTGGTTTTGGAGTAATGATAACTTAATTATTTTTCTCTTCTTAGAACTAGGTTTAGGCGCTTTTATTTATCTATTTATAATTGTCGCGGTAAACGTATCTTTATTCTCAAGGCTTATCACCTTACTACGCTGGAAAGAGCTTACGGCCTTTTCTTTGTTAGCATGTTGCTCAATGACTGTATTTGTTTTATCCGTTTTTAATTGGGGTTCGGTGGCCTTGCCATTTAATCCAGAGTCTTTCTATTATTGGTTTTGGGCAGGAACAGGTTTTAATGTTTACAAAACCATTAAGGATAAGAGAAGGGTTCAAGAAAAGAGTGAGAATTTAGATGAGGGTGAGTTTGATTCCTTTGAAATTGTAGATGTTTAGTATAAAATCTAATTAAAGGTATATTTATGAAAAAAATGATGACATTTCTTTTAGTTTTTCTTCTTATTCAACCTTCTTTTGCTAAAAAGAAAAAAGAAAATAAATCAAAAGATGCTGTTAGTTATAATATTAGAGAATTGGCCCTACCTTCTGAAGTCGAAAATATTGGTAAAAAAGCTGGCTCAATTTTCTACTCACCTTCGGTAAAAGGTAAGGTGCTTATTCCCGTACATTTCTGGGGTCAGATTAAAAATACTGGGCTTCACTTCATTCCCTTGGATACCAATTTAATCAATGGGATTTCATTGGCCGGTGGTCCAAGTGCAGATGCTGTTTTTGATGATGTCTATGTTACTACTTCTAGAGATGGTGAGAGAAAGAAATTGTCTTTCGATATTTCTGAAGGTGGCAATATAGATATTGAAAATTTCAAACTTCAGCCAGGAGATACTATCTTTATTCCAAAGGATAATTTTTATAGAGATAGGTCTTATTATACAAGTTTGGTGGGGGTTGTGCTTACAGTTCTGAGTTCAATTCTTTTATATCGCCAAGTTCAAAAATAGTTTTACTCTATTACTTTCTTCCATTCTTCAGCACAGGCTTTCCATGTGTATTTTGAGAGATGTTGGCGTCTTACTTCGTGATTGATCTGCCTTTCTTCATCTGTTATTTTGTTGAATCCTTTAAAGGTTTCCTTTGTTAAGTTATTAGCGTTAACGAAGGATATATTAGGTAAATCTACAAGTAATTCACTTGCCCCAACAGACTCAAATGTTGTGATTATTTGCATCCCTGATATTGTCGCCTCTAGAAGCACCAGACCGAAGGGTTCGAAGTGTGTCGGAAAGACAAAAATATCACAAAGGTTATAAAAGAGTGGGATATCCTTAGTAAAGGGAACGTGGAAGATATTTTCTTTTTGAGGAAGTTTAAAAGTACTTCCGCTTTCTGATTGACCTACTACGATAAGGTTACAGTCTTCCGGTATTAAATCCACAAATAGTGGTAAACCTTTTCTTTCAAAAGCTCCCACAAATAAGAAAGTCGTCTTATTGATATCTAAATTGGCAAGTTCCTTGTGAATAGTTATTAGTTTCTTAAGCTTTACTTCTAAGGATATTTCAACATTGGGTTTAAACTGAACTATGTCGGCCGAAGAATAAGCTGTGACATGATTTTTCCCTTTTATATTAAAGCGGTCTATAAATTTATCTGCAATGAATTTTGACAGGAATACAAATTTCAACCCCTTCTTCTTATAATAGATGTCTTCGCATAAGGTTAAGTATCTTAAAAGTATTTTCTTATACATAAACTTTAGAGGGCCCATCTTATTGACTTTAAAATACTCCTTTTCCCAAAGGAAGTGGGCGAATTGAATATTTATTATGTCAGCGTTAAAACTACATACTCCAATTGAAATGGAATGATCGCTTTCATTTGTGAATTTAGCTTTAAATAATCGTGTGTAGATTTGAAAAAATAGGTTCCTTAAAAGAAAGGGCTTAATGCCTGAAAAAGGAACCTTTATGAATTCATAGGGGATATCTCTTTCTAAATTGATATCTTCTTTAGGGGCATGTGAGTAACAGACGACTTTTACCTTATCAACAGGTAGTTGGTCTATCACTTCAATCATGGCCCTTGAATGACCAATTTGGCGAGTATAGTCGTGTACATAAACAATAAGATTCATGGCTTCATTGTATTGTTAACGATTGGTTTATAGTCATAAATCTTATTTTACTAAAAGAAGAATTAAGCAATCTCTTTGTAGTCCACTTTTATATCAGTTTGCTGATCTTGACCACTGGATTTACCAGTAGATTTTGTTTCACAAGTTGTATTGTTAAAGCATGTAACACAAGGATCTGGTAACTTTTCTTCTTTTGTTATAAATATTTTTCTCAAATACTTAAAGTGTTCGTTATTGAATACATTCTTTTCCCAATACTTACCGTTTCGTTCAGTGTTGAGCATTTTTCTTTCGCACCCACTTACATTCCCATCACCGTCAATACTCATAGAGAGAACATTATCTCTACACAGTCTGTTATTCTTCTCACCATCAAAGATAGTTGGAAAGGTTACGGCAACTTTATAGGTCTTCGAAGCTAATTCATTAATATAATCCATGGCCTCCTTATCATCAGAGTAAATCGAGCGTTCTTCCGCCGTCATTCCCGGCGTCGTCCAAGGCATGAAGTGAGATAGGATAACTTGATCAATGCCAAGCTCCTCGGAAAACTTAATCATTTTTCCCATGTTTCTATAGTTTTGCTTGTCGACCATTATAGTCGCTGTGATTTCCATGTCTGAGTCAGGAGCTTTATTTCTGGCCTCTACTAGTGCTCTTGTGTTGTTAACCACCTTGTGAAAGTAGGTCCCTTTGTATCCAGTAAAGCGTTCGTATTCTTCCGGATCTATCGAATTTAGACTTATGTTAAATGTCTTTATTTTGGAATCGATAATCTTTTCTATGAATCTCTCCATAACGAGTCCATTTGAAAAGAGTGTTGATCTCATCTTTTTCGATTGGGCGTACTTGACCATCTCGTAAATATTTCTATTAAGAATTGGTTCGCCATTTCCAATGAAGGATATAATGAGCGTATTAGGGAACTTTTTAAGAATATCCTTAAAAGTGTCCATCGACATATCATCAGAGCCCTGATACTTGAATTCGTTATCTTCAATAATCGTAGAGTGAGTCAGGCAGAAGTCACATTTCATATTACATTTTGTCGTGAGGAATACCCCAAGCCTTGGAGGATCATGTTTAACATCCAATGCCCAAGGGAAGTGGTAGGCCTTATACCAATTCCAAAGTTGACCAAAACGATATTTACCTGTCACTAGGGCCTTTGCGCCTCTTGCGATTGACATCACTGCCTCCTGATGTGCCGTTATTTCTTATCTTTTCGGCTTTTTTACTGCTTTTATTAATCCTTATTTACTCACAACGGAAAATTTTGCACCTCAGCTAAATAGTTAATTTTATTATAAAATTATGGTGTTGTTCTCTTTTAGTAAGGCGATAAATTGAGTGGAAGTCTAAAATTTAAGTCTTTAACAAGTCTTATCGGCCAAGTCATTCAGTTCGTTGTTGGACTAATTATTACTCCTTTTGTCATTAGTAACTTAGGTGAAGAGTACTTTTCATTGTGGATATTCTTTTACACATTCATTTCCTTCGAAGGTCTTTTTCTCTTTGGCACAATACAGTCAGTAAACCGCTATGTTCCTTTCTATCTTGGCAAAGACGATAACGAATCACTCGTCTCTTTTGTTCGTTCTCATTTATATTTTTATTCCTTTGTTATTCTTCTCATTTGGCTGTCAGTATATTTTCTTAAAGATGTCGCCTTTAACTTTTTTGAATTGCCAATGGACATCTATATTGATTATTCACGTAGTATACCCATTATTATTACGGCCTTAAGCCTTTCAATTTTTAATAAACTTTTAATTGGCGTCAATAATGGCCATGAAAATTATGTCTATTATAATATTTCATTAAGTGCTTCAATCATCTTGAGATTGGTCATTATCTTACTGTTTATTGATAAGGGCTTTCTTGTCTTACCTTGGGCACTTCTGTGTAGTAATTTATTTCTCTTTATCCTGTTAGTATTTTCTAAGTCTCTCCAGACTAAAAACTACTTAAAGGGTTGGAGCATTCAAAAGGATTTTGATTTTTTAAAGATCTCTTTGGTATATGGAGGAGGAGGTATGCTTATGTATGCTTCCGACGCACTCAGAAATCAATTGGATACTTTTTTGATTTTAAAATTTATAAATTTAAAATCAATAGCCTATTATAAGATAGGAACGACATTAATATTTAGCGTGAATGCTCTATGTTTTGGTCTGTTTGGTGTCCTACTTACACGTCTGTCTTTTCATAAGGGTGCTGGAAAGGATGAGGTATTTAAAGGCCTTTCCTTCAAAAGTTTTTTTTATTCCTCAGTTTTAGCAAGTTACTTTATTCTCGGCATATCATTAATGGCACCAGATTTTTTAAAATTATGGATTGGAGACTATAATCAAGTATCCCTTAACATAGTTTACTTGATGCTAATTCCCCAGTTGCTTATGATAACTCAATACCCTGGAGTGAATATTATGTACTCTCTCAATAAGCACAATATTTTAGGGATAAGTACATTTTTTGAGGCAATTTTAAACTTTACGATAAGTATTATTCTAGTTCAGAAGATTGGTGTTCTTGGCGTTGTTATAGGAACTGCTACTGGGTTTATGATTAGTAAGGGGCTGCTTATACCGTTAATGCTTAAAAAATATGCTAATTTAGGCATCTTTAAGCAACTCTCAGTACTGGTACCAAATTATTGCATAGGTGTTCTGTCCTATGGACTCATTTACTTAGTCTTTAGTAATTTTTCTTTCGAAGTAACTCTTCCTATTTTTGTTTTAAAATGCTTTTTCATCACTTTTGTTTATTTTATACTTTTTAATATTTATTACACTTTTTTTCCAAAACCTGAAGCAAACTTCTTTAAAATTAGTGAAATGGTAAAATATATAAATGCAAAAATTTAAACTTACAATGTATTCAGTCTATCAATATCTCAGGCATCTTTTTTCTCGTAAAAGAATAATTATGTATATTGGGGGTTATCCAAATATTTCAAATGTTGGAGATGTTGCTCTTTTTAATGCTTATGAAAAATTATTTATTGGTCACCCCATTATTCATTTTAGAGGTGGGCGAATAGAGTCCTTTCTTTATTCAATTTATAAAAAAGCGGATATTGTGCCGCTACTTGCTGGTGGAACTTTGATTAATCATATGTGCCTACGTGAAGCAAAAAAAGGTAAAGAAATATTTGGACCTCTTTATGTATTGGGTACAGGTGTTGCTCAAACTTCATATTGGGCGAATCGAGAAGGTTATTCTTTGCAAGAAACTGAGTGGAAGGAAGTTTTAAAAGATTCCCCTTTTATAGGCGTACGGGGCCCATTGAGTATGGAGCAACTTATAAAGATTGGTATTTCTTCAAAGGTTATAGGTGATCCTGTCTTATATCTCTCTAGGCCACTAGAGCGAAGTCTTAGTGATAATGATTTAACTGTTGGCCTAAATGTTGGGAGCTCTCTAGGGAATGTTCAAGGCGGAGAAGAGAATCTAAAAAGATTTTTTCAAGAACTGGCGCAGACTCTAAAAGATAGGGGATATCAAATCATCTGGTTTGTGGTTTGTCCTGAGGATCTTACGATTACCGAAGAAATTGCAAGGTTAACGGACACGAAAACGATTGAGAAAGTTTATCTTTCTTATGAGGAATATTTTAATAAAGTTCATGGGTGTGATCTTTTCGTTGGTACAAAATTGCATTCAATATGCTTAGCTCTTTGTGTGTCGGTGCCCTCTATCATGATTGAATATCGTCCTAAATGTCGTGATTTTATGATGTCTTTAGAACTTGATAATTACTCTGTAACCACAGAAAGCTGTAATACAGAAAACCTGATGAGTGTTTTGGATAATATTAAAACGAATTATAGTAGTTATGTGAAAAATCTTAATAGTCATTTAGCGCACTATCAAAAAATACTTAAGACTAGTGCCGAGGCAATTATTAAAAAGGAAGATGATTGAAAATTTCTGTCATTGTGCCCACATTTGAAAGAAGGAAGAGCCTTGAAGCATTGCTTAATTCTCTTTCTGTCCAAACTTACAAAAATTTCAATGTGATAATTGTTAATAATAATCCTGGGGGCAGTGGTAATGATTTTATTCAAGGAATCGTTAGCAAATTTCATGACCTTCATTGCGCCATCGTTACCTCAGGGAAAAACCTAGGTGCTGGTGGTGGTCGTAATTTTGGGGCCTCGTGTAGTGAGACAGAGAATTCAGAGATTCTGGCCTTTATTGATGATGACTGTTTAGCAACACCTAACTGGCTAGAGGTTATCGGGTCTTGTTTCTCTCAAAAAGACGGTCAAAAAGGCGATAAGATAATCTATGGAAAAGTGACCTCTGATTTGCCTCCAATGAGGCCTATTATACATGGCTTCGATATGAAGGGTGGCGTTTTTGGCTCTGGTAATTGTGCTATCTTAAAGGATTTCTTTTTTCAATTAGGAGGTTTTGATACCTATTTAAATAATTGGGCCGAAGACTTTGAGATCGGGGAGCGTTGTCGCAAATTTGAGGTCACTCCTACTTACATAGACAAGCTTATTGTTAATCATCCTCCAAAAATTATTCCTTACACTTTTCATGCTCATATACTTAAAAAAAGCTTCTATAAGAAGTTCCTCTATATTATTAAAATAAGAAATTACGAGTATAAGTCTCGAATGCAGTATGATTATTTTGTAAATGGCCTTAAGAAAGGATTAATCGTTATTCTTGCGATTACTTTAGCGATGATTTTTCATCCAGTTTTTTTAATACTGCCTTTTTTGATAAATGGGGTATTTCAATTTCCTAAGATGATGAAAATTTATACCAAAGCTAAAAACTACCCTTGGCCCGAGGGTAAGATAAGTATCCCAAACCTGATAAAATATATGCTTTTCTCATGGATAATCGATATCGCGAATTTTTTCATAATTACATTTTTACTTATTCCTTTTAACCAACTGAGGATCGTCAATAGTATTTATGTAGAACTGCGAAGTGCAGATATTCTTAATGGCGCCTCTTTTTTCTCTCCGAAATAATTCTTTTAACAATTTAATCACATGTAAATTTAACTACTTGAAGTGCCTCACTTTAATTTTAATCCCTTATGTATGTTTTCCTAACGCTTTTCACTACTTAAACCGAATAGGTATTAATGAAGAAGGGCCAATAAATGAGCGATAAGTTCTCTTTTTTTCAGTTTTTGATTAACCGCGATTTGTGGTGGATTTTTCCAACAGTTTTTGGTGTTGGTACTGTCCTTTTCTCTTCTCTCTACCTTGTCGCTCGTTCTCCATTTACTAGTTTAAAAAAAATATTCTATATTCCTGCACGAAAATCAATAACAAATGCCGTTCAATTGGGTGGTTTGCCTTTAAGCCTTTCTATAATTAGTGGAATTTTCCTTATTTATAATCATAAGTATTTTCACTCATTTTTTAGCGAGTTTGACTATTACAGCATCAAGTACTGGCTTTTAAGTTCATGCATTATTGTGCTCTATGGTTATTTCGATGATCGCTTTGAACTTAGGCCTATGGTGAAGCTGTTCTTACAATTATCTTGTATTGGTTTATTTGCTGTTTTAGAGTCTAGGGTTTTGTTTCCAAAGTGGGGAGCACTTGCCTTTATGGTGATTAGTTTTTGGGGTCTAGGTGTTCTAAACGGTAGTAATCTTCTTGATGGGCTCGACACACTGACGATTAAACTCGGTGGTGTCACTTATTTCTCTTTTTTAATAATCGCTTATAATTTTTCTATTCCCTCCGCAACAATCGGCAGTCTTGTTGGCCTATCTGCTTTAGCTTCTTTTTACTTTTTTAACAAAGAGCCTGCAAAGATTCACTTAGGAGAAATTGGAGGTAGCTTTATAGGTTTCACGAGTCTCCTTTTCAGTTGTTTTGTATATAGTTTTTTGACCCGTATTAAGGTTGGTCAACCTGATGCACTTGCTATGTCTCTTATGCCCTTATCTCTGCCTATGGTTGAGTTGGGAGTTAGTTTTTTAAGAAGACTATACACTCGGAAATCTCCCTTTAAGGGCGATAGGTTTCACCTTCACCATATTCTTAGAAATTATTATAACTTTAGCCCCTCTAATGCTTCATCTGTCTATGCTCTGGGATATGCTTCAATTATGGGCATAGGTTTTTCAATTACCCACTATTTTGGTCCGATTCTTGGTTTAGTTTCATCAATTGGATTGTTGACCTCTGGATATATCGCAATAGGCTTAAAGCATTGGGAGAGTGAAGATACCTTAAACTTAAGACCAAATGCTCTCTTTGTTTACCTTCTCAAAAAAGATATTGGTGTTATTAGTTCAATTGAAGTTGATGATTTTCAAATCCAAATTATTGGAAAAGAGGAAGCCGATCTCCTCGACCTTGAACACTCAGATGAGAAGGAAAGTTCTCATGATAGTGGAAAAAAAGCTGCATAATTCCTTCTCACAAACCCAAAACAAGTTTATCCTTTATATAACATGCTTCATATTAATTCTGAGACATCAGAAATCTTAATCACAACTCCTGATTACCCACCTAAATTAGGTGGGCTCTCTACATTTACTAAATCTATTGAAAGAGCACTACAAAACCTTGGTCTAGATTATGATGTTTTGGTCTGGGATAATGTCCAACAGCTTAAGGGCAACCCCTTAAAACACAAATATAAGTATGGTCTTCATATTCATTTCTTTGGTGCTCACTATCTTTCTCATTACATCGATAGAAATATTAACTTTATTCATGGAAGTGAGATTCTTTTCACGAGTCCGAATATGTTAAAAAGAATTTATAAGAAGCTCTTTAAACGACATTTTCTCGCTTCATTGGAGAAGTCATTCTTTAATGTCTTTATTAGTGAGTTTACTTTAAAAAAGACCTGTGAGCGTGGGCTAAAATTATCTTATGATCGTGATATTGTCTTTCATAACTGTATTGATATTTCTAGCGCTAAATTCGTAAAGAAAAGTCTAGAGGATCAGGTTATTAACATTTCATGTATCGCTAGAGATGTTCCCCATAAGAACCTTGATTACGCTTTTAAAGTATCCAAAGTCATATCCATGGCACTAAATAAAACTGTTCATTTGTTTATTACTAAAGATTTTCCAAGTAACGAATTTGTTAAGGTGGAGAATATCTCTAAGGTTTCAAATGAGTTGCGTGGTGAGATTCTAAGTCAATGTCATTTTAATTTATTACTAAGTTTAGATCACTCTGATAGAGGGTTCTATGAAGGTTTTGGTTTAACTGTATTAGAGGCCGGATCTTTTGGTACTCCTAGTATCGTCTCACCCTTTGGTGGTTTAGTGGAGTCTTGCCATGATGGTGATACCGGTTGGATATTGCCACTTCGTGACAACGCCTTTAGTAAGTTCTTTTCTTCATTAACGGATAGTGATTATCAAAGGGTATCTAAAAGTGTTTATGAGCATACTCGTTTGTCCCATAATGAGAGTTTGTATGACCATTTGTTAGCGCGGGTCATGAATGAGCAATAACTCTAATGTATATTGTTTCTTAAATAGTCCATATCTTGGTGGTGCTGAGCGAAGCTTTGTTTTACAGGCTTCAGACCTCAAAAAAATGAAACCAAATTATGTCGTTCACTTTTATCTACCGTATTTTCAAAAGATAGAAGAGACATCTCAATTGGCAAACTTTATTGTCGAAAATGGGTTTCGTAATAATCAAATCTCTTACTATCTCTACAGTCCCATTCTTTACAATTTAAGTCGAAGTCACGGTTTAGGGGTTCTTCTATGGTTACCCCAGGTCTTGTTTGGTTTACTTGTTACCGTAAAGAATCTAAGTCGACTTAATCTTTCTAATCCTCGTGTTTGGTGGGTAGGTGGCAATAAGGTGGGTTTTGTTGTCTATCTTTTGGGAATTGTATCGGGCTTTAAAGGAAGACTATTATGGCACTTTAGAGATTACCCATATGCCATAGGCTTCTATAAGCTTATTTGGTACCTTTTTCGCTTGCCCCACCAATTCAAATTAGAGGCCATTGGCAACTCTTTTGATGTCGCTGATCATATTAAATCTTTTAGGCGTTATTTTTCAAAGATTCATGTCCTCTATAATCCTGTCGGAACTATCCCTTTTAGGTTGAGTCATGACGAACCTCTAATCTTGGGTACCGCAAGTATGATGGCACCATGGAAAGGAATCCATTCTTTAGTATTCTTTGCTGAACTCTATAAAAATGAACTTAAAGACCTTGGTTTTAAAAATTTCTATATCTATGGAGACGAAATTTATAAAACTAAAGGACAGCATATTGGATATAAGAGTTCACTAATTAGATTGGCCCGTAAGTTTGAAGATGATTTTGTCGTCTTCAAGGGGATGGGAACTCCTGCAGATATATTCTCTAGTTTAGACGTATTTATTCATGGAAGTCTCGAACCCGAACCCTTTGGTCGTGTTATTCTTGAGTCTTACCATGGAGGTTCCGCTTTGATTAGTACGGCACTAGGTGGTAGCCATGAGCTTATTGAGGATGGTCAAACGGGATATGTATTTAAACCTCATGATTACCAAGGCCTTTTTGAATCGATAAAAAAGGTTTCAGGAGATGATCGTTTTAGAGTTATTCAAAATGGTAGGGACAAGGCCCATAAATTGAAAGAGCTTTATTTAAAGCAACTTGAATCAGCTTTTTGATTTTTGTTTTTGGTGCTGATGAAGGGCGTATATTAAGTTTTGCCAGTTTTTAAAATCATTCATGTCATAAAATTTCAGACAAAAACCACTTCTAAAAGTAATCTCGTAAAACTTTTCTTTAAGAGCGTCTTTATATCTTTCATCAATATTAGGATCTTCTGTTTTCCATACCTGGTTGATATTTAGTTTAATAGGCTCTTTAGAGCCAAGGCTAAAGCTTACTTCGTTATAGCTTTTCAGGGATACATGATTTGGCGAGAATACTTGAATACCGCCAAGAGAGATGTCTTTTATAAAGAATTCACTACTGCTAAAGTTTGGGAATATAAGCTTGGGCTTAAGGTGTATGACCTCATATCTTGGAAAGTTTCGTTGAACCTTCAAAGTTTTGTCCTCTCTGCTCCGGTACGCTTTTCTTCAAGATAAAGCCATTCTCTCAACTTCTCTCTATTGATCTCTATATTATCTTTAAACTCTTGGTTAACCTCGGATTCCAGTTCTAGCTCTACTAGGAGTATCTCTCTATCCTTGCCTTCCCAGTGAAGAACAATAGGGAGTTGTTTAGAGTTTTCTGACAATTGTTGTTGTAAACCCTTGGTGAAAAGGTCAATTTTTTTGCCAATTAGTCTAATAAGTCCTGGAATTTCGTATATAGAGTAGGTGCTGCCAGTTTTGTAGGAGATGGTGGAGGAATACACGCATTGAAAGTCTGCACCCTCGTTAATAGACTTTAGGAGACACATACTGGGTGTCTCCATCCAAGAGGAGAAGAGGTTTTCTGGTGAAAATTCCTTTGTCATTCTAAATATTATAGACCTGCTATGTAATTTTTGGGTACACGAAAAAAAAATTAACTTAAAGTAAAATAAATCTTGACGGGACTACAAGGGATCTATAATATCCCGCCTTGTGCGAACGACAACACGGCTCAAAAAGCCTGCTAACCTCTGAGAAACACGATTTGTTGAGTTTCTCGGGGATCTTGTCGTCTCCGCAATTTGATCTTTGAAATTCGAATATGATTTAAGATTTTTCATCACTTCGGTGGTGAA
>JAFMBV010000131.1 GCA_017858255.1 Bacteriovoracaceae bacterium | reverse complement strand
CACCAGAGATGACTTGTTTGGACTTGTCTTCTTCTTCGCCACCAGAGATGACTTGTTTGGACTTGTCTTCTTCTTCGCCACCAGAGATGACTTGTTTGGACTTGTCTTCTTCTTCGCCACCAGAGACGACTTGCTTGGATTTGTCTTCTTCTTCGCCGCTGCCAGAGATGACTTGCTTGGATTTGTCTTCCTCTTCGCCGCTACCAGAGACAACCTCTTTGTGATTGTCCTGCTCAATGCCTTCACCTTCAATTTTGGCCTTAAATGGATCTTCTTTTAAACCTTCAGATCCATTAACGGTATGTTTTTCTTCTTTTAGGTCTAGGTGAGTCTTATTAGCATCATCGGAATCCTTATCAGAGTTGAAGGAAACGCGGCCTAACTTTTTATCTAGCTCTTCTGTTGCATCGTCCATTACTTCTACTAGACTTGATAGGAGGTCCATTCCTTCACATAGTTTGATTGAATCCTCAGAGAACTCACTTAAAGTGATTCCTGGTAGTAAATATAAATATCGCTCGTAGAGGTCTTCATAAAATAAAGTAGAATAATTTAAATTTTGATTTTCTGTAGGGTCTATCGGCAAGAAGCTTAAATGTTTATTAAGGCTCTCATCAGATGATCCGTAATAGAGTAAAATATCTAGGTCTTTGCAGTTGACCCCACGAAAGGGATCTTTTTGAAAGGTTTCAAAAATAAAAGAATCCACTTTGTTACTATTAAGAAACTCAAAAACTTTCTTCATTTCATGTAACTGGTGAACTTGTTCTTCGCCAAATGTAGCGACTAACTTCTCTTTAATGGAAGATTCTTCACCGTAATATAAAATTTTGGGGTTTTGATTATCCCTTTTACTCAACGGAATTCCTTTTTTCTCAACTAAGGTCCTTAACTTATCGGTAAGTCGTGATTGTCTATGAGCAATAATTCGGTAAAGTTTCCTTGAATATTCCAGAAATTTGCCCCAATTTTGTGTCATTGACCAAATTTTAAGGAGGATCAATCCGACTTGAGAGAAGCTAACTTATTGATAGCCCGTTTAACCTGACTTTTTTGGGCAAGCATTGTGCCAAAGGGTCTATAATTGTGCATGTAGCCAAGTATTCATGGCAAAAATGTCGGGAGAGAAATAATGGGTGCTAAAGTTGTTGAGTTCAAGCCGTCGAAGCTGAAGCAGAGAGAGAAAGATAAGCTTATCGTTTCCTACATGAATGTTGTTAAAATCATCTCCAAAAAAATCTTTATGAAACTTCCTGCAAGCTATGAGCTTGATGACCTTATAAGCGTTGGAACGATTGGTCTTATGGACGCCATTGATAAATACGACCCTAAGCAAGGTGTAAAGTTTAAAACCTATGCCGAGTATCGCATTAGGGGGCAAATACTAGATGAGCTTCGTTCTCTTGATTGGGCCAGCCGCGCCACGAGAGATAAAATGAAAGACGTTGAAAAAGTAAATGAACACTTGAAAAGTGAACTTGGTCGTGAAGTTACAGACCTAGAGCTTTGCAAGGCGTTGAAGTTAAAACAAAAAGATTATTTTAGACTCATGCAAAGAATTCAACCAGTTCAAACGTTTAGCCTTACACCAAATGAAATGGGTGAGGGTTCCTTACCAGGGCTTCAAGCCGCATTAACTGATGATAGAAATGACACTGACCCTTATGAGTGCGCTGAAAAAAATAATATGAAAGAAGTGCTCAAAATGAGGATCGGGGATCTTCCTGAAAATGAAGGAAAAGTTCTTAGTCTTTACTACTTCGAAGAAAAAACAATGAAAGAAATTAGTGAAGTATTAAATGTTACGGAGAGTAGAGTGTCCCAGCTTCACCAAACATCTATAGTTCGGTTAAAAAAACGTGTGAACAGTATTGACCTGGAAGCTGCTTAAACATGGCGTTCAAAAGGAGTACTCTTCATGATGTACTCCAATAGATTCGACTTTGTAACCATTCCTGTAAGCTCTTCTTCTTCATTAATAAGCGGAAGAGCGCTAATATGATTTTCAAGCATTAGTCTTGCAACCATTTTGATTTCTAGGGACTCTTTGACCACCAATACATCTACTGTTGAATATCTCTCCAATCGCTCATGTGATCTTTTTCCCAAGAGGTCTCGATCAGAGATAATACCAACGAGCTTTCCGTTGCTATCAACTAATGGTAGGTGATGTATTTTATACTTTTGCATTTTTTCCATGGCCATGGAAATAGTATCTTGCGGGCGCGCTGTAATTACTGGCCGGGAGCAAATATCTTTTGCATGGACGAGCTTTGTGTTTATCTGATTACTTTGTTTTTGATAACTCTTTATTCCCTTGGCCTCAACATTCGATTCTTTTCTATGTTGTTCTTTATGGGAAAAGTTTTTCTCATCTGGATGCTCTGACTCTTTTTCTAGAACGTCTTCAAAGTGGACGCGATTATCATCCGGAGGTGTCACCTTTTTTGTTAGTGACTTACGGGTTATTTCTTGAATCTTTCCACTTCGACTTATCATCAGGCTCATAAAGCACTCCTTAAATGACTATATCAAAACTGTAAAATGTAATTTTTAAACGGCAAATACTACCTAGGAAAGGCTCGCCTCCTACCTTTCTCCCTCAAATACCTTTTAAGATAGAAGAGGTGAGAGTGAGTCTATTTTTAGGAGTAGTTTATGAAAAAGGTTTTTGTTTTACTTTTAACGGCTCTTATTTGCCTTCCAAGTCATGCTGGACTTTTCAAAATCATTAATAGAACTGGTACATGTATTGCTGCCTGTGATTCACTTGAGGTAGAGGTTAATAATAATCTTCCTAATGCTGATCAGAGTAATTACCTCAAAGGCATGGCCAACGCTTCAGTTGCCTCTCAAAAAGGCCTTGGTGCAAGCTACGGCTCTAACATTGAATATTTAGAAGTTGGATTTACTGGTGCTATAGGCGCTGACCTTAGCGGCAACTCTACATCTCAATTGCTCAAAGGTGATGTTGATTATAATCAAATTCGTGGGATCGGTGTTGGTGGTGCTGTTAGTCTGGGTTTGAAGGGTGACCTTTTTGGCTCTAGTATTGGTCCACTTGATATGAAAAAAACGTCCTTTTATGGTTATTTCTTAACTCTCGATGCTCCTAATCGTGACGGGCTTGATGGGTCAGCTACTTCACTAGGCATGCACCTTCGCTATAAATTCATTGAAGGCGGTGGCGCCGGTCTCGGTCTCTTTAATTGGGGTGGAATTGATATAACAACAGGCTTTGAAAGAGCTGCCATGAAAATTAAGTTTGTAGAGACAATTTCTGAATCGGTAACCGCTAGTGGTGCTACGGCCAACTTTATTGGTTCGGCCACAGTAGGGGCAGACGTCACAACTTACACTATTCCACTTGAGTTAAGCACAAACTTTCAATTCTTCTATGTCGCTTCTTTTTTTGGAGGGCTAGGGATGGACTTAAGCTTTGGTAAGGCCAAGTCAGTGGCAAACCTAACTGGGGACATTAGTGTTACTGGTGGGGGCACAGGAGAAGGCTCTCTTGATCTTGGTTCCGCTGAGAGTCCGTCGCTCTTTTCTTTAAGGGCCTTTGCAGGACTACAGCTAAATCTCGCTGCCCTAAAGACTTTTATCCTCTTTAATAAAGGACTGACCAACGATTCTCTTGGCTTGGCCCTCGGGGTTAGGTTGGCATTTTAAATATTTTATCTATTGAGAAGGTTACTAACTTTTGCCTTAAGTTCTTCTTCTGTAAAAGGCTTCATGAGTGCATTATCTGCACCCTCTTGTAGTGCTTGATCCAGAGCCATTCCCGCCACAAGCTTTCCTGAAGAACCACCACCAGAGCAAGCTAGCACTTTTGTTTTCGGGTAATTTGTAAAAATATGTTCGGTTAATTCGATACCGTTAATATCTGGCATTAACATGTCCGTAATAACCAAATTAAAAGATTCTCTTTTTAAAAGGTTCATAGCAGCTAAAGCATTTTCAACATAAGTTACTTCGTACTCATCATGAGCTGAAAGATACTCAGTTATGATTTCACCAATATCTTTGTCATCATCAACGACTAAGATTGTTTTCATAAATTCTACCCTTACAAGCGTTTATGAATATCGATCATATATTCAATTTTTTCTTTGAGAAGATTCTTAAGGCTCTCTTTAAGATACTTCTCTAACTCTTCATCGGAACTTGCCGTATTACTTATGACCATATCGTAGACCTCTTTGGTTTCTTGGGAAACACTTAAAGTCACCTTATGCTCTGAGAGATAGTCATCAAGTAGGTCTCTGAAGAGGCCACTGACATTGAGACCCCTTTCGTTGATCTTTTGGTGCTGATCATCTCTGATCATTAAACTAATTCTTTTGAGTTTTTGCGACATAATTTTAAATCCTTGATATTTTAGTAGGTTAACGTATGTCTTATTTGGAGTCTAGCTCTTTGTTTACGCATTAGTATGTAGTATTATGTATTAATATTAAAAATATGGAATATGGAGTATTGATATGTCTCATGAGTTAAAACCCAAGAATAAATGGACCCGCTCTACGAACAACAGCATCGTTGGTGGAGTTCTTTCAGGCCTATCTGAAGGGCTAGGAGTTGATGTAACCTTAGTGCGATTGATTTGGGTGTTGTCCGTTTTCCTATTCGGCTCAGGTATTCTTCTTTATCTCTTCCTATGGTTGTTACTACCGAGAGAAGATAAGGTAGACGCATATGAAACTGCGAAGGTACTAGGCGTGTGCCAAAGGATTGGTCTTAACTATGGCCATGAAATAGCTGTGGTGAGAGTGCTTTTTGCCGCAAGTTTCTTCTTCTCTTTTGGCGTGACATTCCTGGCCTATATTCTGCTCTATTTTCTTCTGCCAGAAAATAACGGCCACAAGTACTACCGAGTTTAAGCGCTATTGCCAAAAGATTCTGGCGAATAACGTTTTCTTCATAGACCTAAGTATCTGAAAGTAATTGATATTTGGGTGAAAAAGGTCCTCACCTTAAAATTACAAAGGGTTATACCGATAAAAGTAATGAATAAATCCCTTTTTGGGTGAGGCCCTCATAATGAAAATACTTGCAGTAACTTTGAGCTTTCTATTTATCTTTTCGGTCTTCTCCGAAGGCTCTCCTGATGTAGCAAAAGTCATGATTATTAAAGGAACTGTTGAAGAGTTACGAATGGGCCAAGGCCCTATAAAACTAAAAAGAGGTCAATGGGTTAAAGAGGGCAGCGTTTTACGGTCCAATAATCGAAGTTTCGTAAAATTACTTTTTATAGATAAGTCTCAAATGAACCTTGGCCCCAATTCTGAAATGGCCATCAAAGCATTTCCAAAGAATCAAGCTGGAATCATTAATTTAATAAAGGGAAAGGTTCGCTCAAAGGTAACAAAGAACTACATGGATATTGATAAAAATGGCTCGAAGCTTTTTATTAAAACTAAAACGGCTGCCATGGGAGTTAGAGGAACTGATTTTCAAGTAATCTTTAATCCCCGCAACTCCGTTACATCACTTGTAACATTTGAAGGTGCAGTGGCAATGGCCAAGGTTGATTCGACCTTGAGAGACAGTCAGATAAATCAGAGAACCTTAGAGGCCAGTTTAAATCGTAGAGAATCAGTCATTGTGCGCCAAGGTCAATACTCTGGTTCACTACCAAATCAAAGAAGAGTATCTACTCCTGTGAAAATATCACCTACACAACTTGAGTCCTTAAAGAATGTGGATCCCTCTGTCTCTGACGGTGGGGATGGTAAAAGAAAACCAGCAAGTAGCACAAATAAAGTTAAGGTTGTTCGCTCAATAGTCCCTAAAGGCCTCGATGCTAAAAAGGTAGCAGAGGTAAATAGTGGCGCTCTTGAAAAGGCCATGAGTGATGGCGTAGGGGCAAAGCTTACTGAAGCAGTTGTAGAAAATACTCAGGTCAGAATTGATAATGCTCGTAATGAAGGTCCTCCTCCTGAGGGCTTCAAGGATTTAGCAACCGGTGCTTTTGCTCCGGCCGCAGGTGGGTTTGTTGATGAAAAAACAGGCCTATATGTGCCTCCATCAAAAGGGAGCACTTATGACCCTAATGCTGGGGTTTATGTGCCAAAGCCAGAAGTAGGCTCTGTCGATTCAGAAACAGGCGCCTATGTACCACCAGAGGGGTTTAAACTTGTTGATACTGGCGACTTCGTCGCTATAGAAGGGCGAGAAATAGCAAGTATAGAAGAAGGGGAGAGCGTTTCTTCTGACGGAAAAACATCCGGATCTACAGGCACAATAAATGTTTTAAATACGTCTAGTTTTGAAGGTGAAGGTACTCTTGATGGGGGAGTCGAGATTAATAATGAAGCTGATTCACTTGCTCAGGATTTTCAATTAGAGTCTACCCAAGATTTCAACAATCCTGATATAAAAAGCGCAACTTCAGGGCGTTCAAGGGTAGAATTTCGCATTAGCCGCTAAGGTTAGTCTTCTGTTACAATATACTTGATTAATTGAAACTACGGATGGTTTTATTTTGTGTCGTCTCAAAAATGCTTTGTTAGTATTTTCTATTTTACTCATTAATTTTTCTTGGGGCCAAGATAGCTCTCTTGAAGCTTTTTATCTAAAATTTAAAACAGGCAACTACCAAGGAGCTTTGCAAGAGCTCGAACTTGTTAGGAGCTCATCTGAATTTGAACCAACCCGAAATTACCTTACGGCGTTAACTTATAAAAATATGCAGAAGCATGATTTGGCCATTGCTCACTTTAAAAATGCGATAAAGTTAGGCAAAAAATCTGAGGATATTTTCTTTGAGTACGGGCAATCTCTTTTTGCCGTCAATGAGTTAGAAAAAGCTAAAAGGGCGTTTCGGATTTCTTTTGAGAAGGGCTACAAACCAGATTTTTCACTTTATTATATTGCCCACATTAGTGAACTTCTTGAGGATCATGGTGCAGTTAAGAGTAATTATATTCAGCTCATTAAGGATAAGAGGGCCGATAAGAATATGCGCCAGATCGCCTATTTAAGACTTGCAGAACTTATCTATGATCGAATTAAAAATAAATTTTATGCTCAAAACTATATTTCAAAATATATAGTTCCTTTACTTGATAAGGGCCTTGCTCTTGACCCAAAGAGTGATACTGCCTCTGAGATAGAGAGTCGCTATGATGAAATTCTTTTGAAGCACAATTTACACCCCTTACTTCTTGATAATGGAAGAATGTTGTCCCGTCAGGCGACAACGTTGATCCTAACTCAACAATATCAACAAGATGATAATGTGACTCTTGAATCAGATGCACCAAGCTTAACTAGCACAAATACAGATGCTAGCTCTGCCATAATGAATAGTGAGTTCTACTTCTCTAAAAGATATGTAGGGGGCAAGTACTTTGTTTTTACCCCTGAAATTCGTTTGAGCTATTCAGATTATCTCAATGACACGAATCCCGAAATTTACCAGAATAACTCTTATGGAATTTCTCCCGCTTTTAGAGGTTCTTATAATTTTAGCTGGAATAAGAAGAGGGCAGAGCTTCTCTATGAGTTTGAGTATAACTATACAGCTAGGGATAAAAATCAAGAAAAGAAGAGAACCTTCTTTGGTCGCTCGACCACCTACTCTCTAGGCTTAAGAAAGAGGTTTTTAGAAAATGGAGACACTACTATAAAGCTTCGAAGAAGAGATTTATCGAGTTTTAATAATGCTATCTCTGGGGCGACCACAACGCTTTATATGGATCAACTCTACGTTCGAAAAAATGGTCATATTTTAGTTGGCCTATTTATAATGGACCGTTATCGTCCAGAAGATGAGACCAATGCTACGGACTCCTACCTTTTTAGAGCAGACTATCTAATGCCTCGACTTTTTTGGGGGATTGATTTTAACTGGTCTGCATCTGTAACTATGCTTGATACCAAGCTTCAAAAAGAGCAAAGAGGGCTTGAGCGTAACACTACTCTAGGATTAAAAATTCAAAGAAGATTTAATAAAAGGTGGCGCTTGGGAGTAACTTTTAACAGAATTCAAAATACCTCCTCAGATGCTGAAAACTTCTCCTACACTAAAACATTGTCTGGATTAGAATTACGCTATACTTGGCCATAACTACATAAAAAACGGCTAGTTACAGTATATATCAACTCTCTTTATCCTAAACTTTCCACAATCAATTCCGATAAGCACATTAGAGCGAGGTTTAAAGTATGAGTAATGATAATCATTTTCTTTATGATCCAGACACTGAAGAAGTCATAGACGTAAGAAAAAATACTTCTGTGGGTCGCTCTGATTCCAATTCATTACCTATAAAGGATCAATCTGTTTCGTCGAAGCATGCTCGCCTTATTTTAAAGGCAGACGGGTTATATATTGAAGACCTTGATTCTTTTAACTCGTCATATGTAAATGGAAATCAACTAGTACCTGGTCAGCCAGTAAAGCTTGAAGCACAGGACGTAGTGCAATTTGGTGATAAACGTTTTTATTTTAGCTCCACTGAACCTTGTAAGGAATATCTTGATATCCCTTCGAATATAGATTCCTTTTCTCTTGGTGGACAAACAGGACAGGCAATCGTCCATAATTATGACGAACCTATACTGGACATTAATAAAAAGAAAAAATCTTCTTCACTAAAAAACTTACGTCTGCACAAAGATGAAATTGAAAAGCTTGGCTTAAAATTAAAGAAGTTAAATGAAAATATAAAAAATAGAGATCTGATTCACTCAAATATGAAGGATAAGGAAAAAGAAGCCGGTGAATTCGCGTCCTATTTAGAGTCTCGAAATTATAATAGTGAAATTGAAGTTAATGCGATCATCTTCTCAATTGAGGAGGTTTCACAGAGAATTGAAAAAGATAAATTAGGAATTCAAGATAAAATAGATGTCTTAAGGAATCAGATTGAAGAGCTGAATGAAGAGATTGAAAGTTTAGATAATGAGAAGGACAAAAATATTAAAATGATGTCTGAACTTAACAGTGACATCGAAATAATCAAAGGGCGAGATTCTGTCCTTAAAGAAATCTCAGAGATGAAAAAAACTTTAGAGAGTCTTGATGAAAAGAGTTTAATTGGCCTCATTAAGGGGATCGAAGACGAAATTATCAATAAAGAAAAAGAATATAAAGAAGCTCAGAAAAAATACACCGATTCTCGTTTTGGCAAAAAAGATATGTTCGGTAAAAAAGTCTCATAAAAAAGCATGAAAATTCTTAGACAAAGAACACACGTACCTGTTGT
>JAFMBV010000130.1 GCA_017858255.1 Bacteriovoracaceae bacterium | reverse complement strand
GTGGGGTGTTGAGCTGCAAACAGAGCACGAGAGATTTCTTGCTGAAGAATATTTCAAAGGACCAGTTACAGTCACTGATTATCCAAAAGACTGTAAGGCCTTTTATATGAAGCAAAATGATGATGGTAAAACAGTTCGTGCCATGGATGTTTTGGTTCCAGGAGTTGGAGAAATTATTGGTGGCTCACAAAGAGAAGAGGATCACGGTAAACTAATAACACGTATGGATGAGATGAAAATGGAACAGGCTCCTCTATGGTGGTATTTAGATCTCAGAACTTTTGGTACGGCACCTCACAGTGGTTTCGGGCTTGGTTTTGAGAGAGCGTTGCGTTATGTCACGGGCATGAAGAATATCCGGGATGTTATACCCTTTCCTAGGTCTCCTAAAAATTGTGATTTCTAAGTAGTTGTTTGCTGGTAAATCTTTGAGAAGTCTACTGACGTTTCCTGATTAATTAGGTCTAATATAGGCACACAACATTTTCAGGAGACACACTAACATGGCCATTGAGACTCTAAATCTTGACCTAATAAAAATGGAAAACCCTTATCTTCGCCTTGGGACTGATGTTTCGACATTGGAAAGAAGTATCGAAACGATTGGTCTAATAGCTCCCTTAATCGTAAATGAAAAAAATGTCTTATTGGCCGGCGCACGTCGTTGGCAGGCCCTAAAGAACTTAGGTCATGTTGAAGCACCTGTTATTCGTATTGATAAGGATAGTCTTCATCAGGAACTAGTTTCTATTGATGAAAATATGGTCAGAAAGGCCTTGAACTCTACAGAAATGGAAAAGCATTTGCTGAGGGCAAAAGATATTTATAAAGAGCTTGCAGAAAGTGATGAGACTTTTAAAGAAACATTGATCCAAAAGCGTCGCCTTCGTTTAGATACAGAGGGGATGGATTCTTCTTCATTAAACGACCAAACTTCCCCAGAAGATCTCGATTTGGATACACTTGCAACGGAAGAGTTTGCTAATGAAGTGTCGCAAAAATCAGGGCTCTCTCAAAGACAAGTTATGAAAGCGATGGAGAGAGAGGAAAAGTCTTCTTCTACATTACGTGATGCTAGAGTTAGGGGAGATATAAGTGTCTCTCAAGCAAATGAGTTGATAAGACTTGAGCCTGAAGATCAAGAAAATTTAATTCCTCATGTTGGGGAGCGCACTGTAAGCGAACTTCGAAAACTTGTGAAGGAAGCAAAAACAAGTGGTGTGGAAGAGGCGCTTGAGAAGTACAAAAGTCTTCCAAATGCTCGTGAATTTACTGAATTAATCAAAATTATGAAAAAGGCCCAGAAAATCACTGAATCCTTAAAGTTAGAGGGAGTTCAGGCCCAGGGGGCCATGCGTTCTGACCTTAAGAATTATTGGGAAGAATTAAAAACTAATATGAATGAAGTTTTAGAAAGTGATTATGAGGTTTTTACACCCGATTATATGCAAAATGATGCCGCTGAAGAAGCAGGATCGTCATCATTTAGTTAACGCCTATATGACTTTCTCCAAAATTATTTTTTTCGAGCTCAACTCTAACGGGTATTTGATCCGTTAGGGCCTTGACGTGAGAGATAAGGCCTATTTGCTTTCCTCGACTCTGCATTTGCATTAAGCAGTTCAAGACCTGTGAGGTGCTTTCTTCATCAAGGGTGCCAAAACCTTCATCAATAAAAAATGATTCAATTTCTGTCTGTCCACGAGTGATTTCTGAAAGACCCAAGGCAAGCCCAAGACTTAGTAAAAAGGTTTCACCACCTGAGAGGGTAGAAACCTTTCTAATTGAATTTCCTTGCCATAGATCTTTGACGAGTAGTTCTGAGCGCTTCCCTGCTTTACCATGAATCAAGAGGTAGCGACCATCAGCTAAAGAATCAATTTCGATATTGGCCATTTCTAACAGGCTCTCTTCTAGAACGGCCAAAGCGTAGTCACGAAAACTATCTTTTAATAAATAAGGAGCGAGGAACTCATAGTTCGCTAGTTTTTCTTTAAGTTTGCTCTTTTTCTCTAATATAATGCTTAGTTTTGATTGTTGTTTATTATTTTCTTCAATTTGGGTTTTTAGAACAATTTGGGCATCTGAGCGTTCTTTGTTCTTGGCCGTAGCGTCTTCAAAAAATGGTGTTAGTTTTTGATGAAAAAATTCAGAAAGAGAATTCATCTCTTCTATAGCTTTAAAATCTGTAATTCTAATTTTCTTCAATCTTTCTAAATCATCACCCGCAATCATTTGATCGTGGTTAAGTGACTTGTCTAGATTTGATAGGTAATTGGTTATGAGGTCTTTTATTCCATTTTCTTGTTCTTTAAGAATATTAATCTGAGATTGTTTCTTTTCGTATAAGATTTCTTTTTCTTGGGTTTGAACGCTACTTTTTTCAAAGATCAATTTATTTGCCAATAATTCACTTTTAATTTCTTCTTCTACTTCTAACGGATTTAGGGGCAACTCGTCGATCTGAAACTCGTTTTGTAAGGCGATGATTTCGCTGTCGATTTCTTTGATTTGTTTACTTAGGGAATCAATCTTTGATTGAAAATCAAGGAGTTGTTGCTTTTGGCCTTTCATAAGGTTTTCAAGTCCAATAAGCTTTGACTCAAATAAGCGATACTCTTGATAGTCTTTTTGAAGCTTTTTAAGTTTAGTTAATGCATCTTCATCCTTTTTAAATTGATGGATCTCTAGGATGGCCTCGCACTCTCTATCAATTGAATCGAGTTGCGCTAGTAATTTATCTAACAAATCATTGTTATGATTAAACTTTGATTGTGATGATTGCCAATTTTCTCTAAGTGAACTTATTTCCTTTATATTATTTTGAAACTGGAATAAGTCTTGCTGGGCCTTTGAATATGACTCAGGGGTTATTTGGGCATTGTTTTCTATCTCTTTGGAGAGTGAAGTGTTTTCTTCCTCGATGAGTGATAGATCCTGATTTTGCTTACTTTCTTCTTTCTTAAGGTCCGCTATTCTCTCTTCCAAAAAAATAATTTGAGCATTGTTGGCCGATATCTCGCTTTCATATCTCTTTATTTTTAATTCAATGTCATCAAGATTTGATTTTTTGAGAACATATTCTTTGGACTCTACTTGTTCTTTTATCTCTAAGACTTTCTCATTTTCTATGTCACTATTACAAATTGGGCAGTTCTTATGATTGTCTTTGATGAAATTCTTATAGCTATAGTCTAATAGTTCCAAATATTTTAGTTCATTGCTTAGTGATGATTTCTCAGTCCGGAGACTGGGCAATTCCTCTGTTAGTGTTAGTAATGTGGTCCTTATCAAAGTGAGTTCTTTCGTGACTGTTAGCTTTTTTTCTAATATTACGTCTAATTCAGCTATTAACTTTTGCTTTCTTTTTTTATTATCATTAATGGTGTTTTGATTGTCGGTAGCTTTTTGATGAGTTGAGCTGATCATTAGAAAGAGTTCGTCTGGACTACTTTCTAACTCAATTGGGTAAAGTTGGTTAAACCAAAGGTTTATTTTCTGATTGGACTCTTTTAGCTCATTTGCTTTTTCTTCAAGTCGTTTCTTTTCTTCTAGGTATATTTGAACGGTCTTTCTTTGGGTATCAACCTCTGTCTTTAATTCATTTTTCTTTACCAGGTGATTTATATGAGTCTCTAACGTATTTGGGTCTTGGTCTTTCAGGTTTGTATTATTAAAACTTTCTAGTTTCGTTTTGATAACTTCGCTATCGTGGTTTGTGACCTCTGATTGCTTAACTAAGGCATTCTTATTTTTTTTATTCTCTTCAATGTCTTTAAGGCGTAGACCCTTCTCTTTATTCAGCGCCTTTTCTGTATCGTAAAGCTTTAAGGCCCTGTTTAGTTTAGGTCTTAACTTTTTTTCCTTGTTTTCTGATTGTTCAAACTTCTTTTTGCATTCTTTAAGATTCTTTTTCTCTAGTAATAAAGAGGTGTTTAACTCGGTGATTTCCTTGGTCTCTTTTGTTAATCTACCTTGTAATTCATGCCATTTAAATGCCATGGTTAGGAATTCATTTAAATTATGAATTGTTTGTTTTAAGTTTAAGAGTTCCTCATCCTTTTTCTTACAAACGAGTATGTTGTCCTCATACTTCTTCTTTATCTCTTTAAGCTCTTCTTCAGTAAGAAGAAGTGTATTCTCACTTTGTTGATCTAGATTGTTTAACTCTGTTTTTAAATCTTTAATTTTCTTATTAATGTAAGGAGATATAGTCTTTAGTTCGTGGTGTTCAAGTAGTTTCTCAAGGAGATCCTTTCTCTGGGTAAAACTTGATGTGAGAAATTCTGAAAATTTCCCTTGATTTAAAATGACAACTTTTGAAAACTGACTGTAGCTCAGGCCAATGAGATCCTCTATTGACCTCTCTATCGGCATTTCATTGTGATAAAGAACCCGGGTTGTTATTGGACTTTTTCTCGGAGAACCGTCTTTTTTTAAGACCTGGCACATCCATTCAACATGGTATTTGTTTCCAAGAATCTCAAAGCTTAAGGCAATTCTGCCTTTTGATTCCCCCATCGTAACCATATCTGCTGCATTGATACCTTTGTGGTGTTCACCATATAAGGCCATGGATATAGCTGTTAATATACTCGATTTTCCTGAACCTGTTGGCCCTGTTATGGCAAATAAATCTGATAACTCACCAATCTTATCGAAATTGATGTCATGGACACCTCTCAGGCTGGTTATGTTCTCTAGTTCGATTCTATTAATTCTCATGATTCTCCTCACTCTGTTCTTGTAGGAGGGAAGAGAAGCTATTCTTTAACGTTAGTTTTTGTTCAGGCATTAACTCATGCTCTTCTAAATAAAGAGAAAAGAGCTCTTGGGTACTTTTTTGATTGATGGCCTGTAAATTTACCTTATTACTTTCTTTTATGTCGTTCTTTATCTGGGCGTAAAAATTGATAAGGTCGATTGGAAGATCTTTTAAAAATAATCTAACGTTATCCAATATGTCTTTATTTGGTAGGTTTTGTTTAATCGTTAATTCGAGATAGCAGCCAAGGCCTTTTTCCGATTGTGGATATTTTCTGAATTCTTTTAGTATATCTTCTTGAAAGTTTGTTTCATCAGTGAGGACTCTTAGTAGGGGACGGTAACAGGGAATATCAACTGCTTCCGGTATGAATTCCTCTGATGATTTGGAATATTCATAAATGTATACTTTCTTGTCATTACTTTCACTAAATCTTAAGGGAAGAGGGCTGCCGCAATAAATCGCTGGTGGTGACTTTCTTAAGATTTGATTTTTATGAATATGGCCCAGAAGGAGAAGATGCCAGTCTGCAAATAGGCCAAGTGGAATGGAGTCTATACCAGATAAACCAACTCCTTGCTCTGAGCCTGAGGCCATAAAACTACCGTAAAGGTGATGACCTATGAGTATCTTGTGAGTGGTCTCTTTCTTTATTAAATTTTTTATCCAAAACTTCAAGGCAGTTAGAATAAGGACCTCATCGTGATCCTCTTTTTCCTGGGTCTCTTTAATCCACGGATTATTTAGTATTTCTCTAGTCCTGAAAAATGGAAGTAAACATAGTTGAGTTACTCTATCTTCTTCATTAATTGTTACACTGAACCTTTCTTGCCATGCTTCGATATCTTCTGGTTCTTTAGATAAAGGTCCCTCTAATTGACCTACAATTTTGCAAAAGCTTTTGTTTAAAAAGGGCCGAGGAGACTCTAGAAGTTTTGCACTATCATGATTACCTGCTAAAACTAGAACTTTCTTTAGGGAACCATTATTGAATTCTGATAACTTTTCTAAGTCTTTTAAGAATTGAAAAAAGACGCTTAAAGATTCTGTTGTTGGAATAGGCGTATCAAAGACATCACCCGCTATCACAAGAATATCAGGTTTCCTCTCTTCAATTGTTAGGAGAAGCCATTGGAGAAATAGCACTTGTTCAGGCATACGTTCTTTCTTAAAGAGCTTTTTGCCTAGATGCCAATCTGAGGTGTGAAGAATTCTCAAAAAAGATTCTCCTTTATTTCTTAGGAAGCTGGGGTTTTGTTTCGATTCTTATTACGATTGCGGTTTCTATTTCGTCTTCGAGGGTTCTTTTTCTCTACAGACTCTTTGTTTTCGCTTTCGCTTGTCTCCGAACTTGTTTCCTCGCTAGAATTATCCTCATTTGTTGGGGCGGTAGTTACGGCCTCTTCAGTTGGGATGCTTAGCTTTTCAACATTTCTGAGTGAGACTTCTTCTTCACTAAGTCCCTTATTAAAATCTTCTGCCATTTCTGCTTGAACTTCTTCAAGGCCAATGACGTTTGAAGTTTCGTTCACAACATGACTGAAGGAGGTTGGGAATTTGTATTCTCTACCTAGGACCTTTCCTTCATGAAACTGGGATTTAGCATATCTTCTGATCTGACCTTTCTCTGTGATCATATCAAACTGTTCAACGAGAATATGAAGCTTAGTGACCTTTCCCTTGTCACCATTTGCAGCATGAATAAAGTTTCCTTCCCTTGGGAGGAGCTTTCTTTTGTCGCTGTAAACATCGTCTTCATATTTGATACAGCACTTAATCTGGCCACAAACGCCGTTTATTTTACTAGGGATAAGGGCAAGGTTTTGATTCTTTGCCATCTTAATGGATACATTGCCGTAATTTTTTAAGAATGTAGAGCAACAGGTGGCAAGACCGCAGGCACCAATTGAGCCTAGGGCCGCAGCTCTATCTCTGACGCTAATTTGCCTCAACTCAATTCTCATCTTTAATTCGCCAACGAGTCTTTTAACGAGGTCTCTAAAATCAACTCTTGCTGGTGCTGTAAAATAAAACACCATCTTCTTACCAAACTGTATTATTTCTACGTGAGTTATCTGCATGTCTAAACCTAAATTATCAATTAGGTCAGCAGCAATGACTTCAGCAGCACGTTGCTTATCGATATCTCCTTGCATGGCCAAAATATCGTCGTTTGTAGCGACTTTGGATATTGAGCGAATCGGAAGCATGGTTTTTTTAAATTTTACGGTATAGGGGAATGAGTTGATGTAACCAACATCCATACCTCTATCACTCATTGCAACAACTTTTTGTCCATATGAGAAGTGGCGTTTTCCTACTAGGAAAGGGAAACTTTTTGAGTTGCCTGGAAACCTTACTCTTACGAGATCAATTTCATCACCCTCTTGCCAGCGAGTTTTATCGCTTTCATCTTGTTCTTCTTGAGTGGTCTCGGCCGTTTGAATTTCTTCAGACTCAGAGTCTTCAATAATTTGGGGATCAGAATCCTCATTATCTTCGGGTCCAGAGCTATCTGTTACCTCAGGCATTGATTCTTCACTAATTGTTTCGCTTACTTGGTCATTTATTGTCATATATAGGCTCTGTTTTTCTCGTAATATTTATGGCTTAGATAAATCATCCAAATTTAATGCTAAATGTAAGCCGCAATGTGTAAGTATCTGACTTTTGTACTTTTCTGTCTAGGACATCTGCACCATCATTTAAAGTTTATTTTCTATGCGTTAATTTGTTGTATTAGTTGTAATAGGCCTAAGAAGCGTTCCGAGGGACTATTATTGTAAGTTTTTGCCTTTTGGAACCATTTAATTTCCTCTAGCCATCTATCTAGGAGTTTGGGGTCCGTCGCCTTTTTCTCAAAATATTCACTTAGGACTTTAAACATTTCTTCTTGAAGTTCATGTGATCCTTTTAAAGAATCAAGGAAGTAGTGATAACTCTGATTGTTTTCACAGTATTTTAATATATTCCCTTTTTGACTCTCGCTAGCGATGGATCCAAGTCCATCTTCATTTTGAATTTGGTCTTTTAGAAAATGTGAGAAATCCATTGCTGCAATTTGATTTTCTTGGTCAATATTTGGAGCAGTTCCCCTTAGTCTTAAGGTTATTGCTCGGCTTTCTAATGTTTTTAGCAAGGGTCTATTATTTCCGACTAAAAATAAGGTGGTAACTCTATCAATAGGTTCTTCAAGAGTTTTTAGCCATTTGTTGGCCACTTGTTGGTTTAATTTATCAGCATCACGAACTGCCACTATCTTATAGCTAGACTCTAGTGGCGGGTAGGATTGGGCCTTAAAAAATTCTTTAATTCCTTCATCATCGACTTTATAGGCACGGTTGTCGGGGTTTTTCTCAATAAGAGAAAAATCACTAAACCCCAACTTAATTTGTTCCTTAGCCTTTTCGTGATCGAAGCCTTTTTCGATTGAGATTATATTGGCCACAAAGTTTTGGCACCATTCATCAAGCTGTTTCGTTGGGTTTGGATGATCATCTAAGACAGGAGGTCTAATTATATAAAAAGGGCCGAGCTTTTTTCGGCGGTAGAGGTCTTCAAGTATAATCTCTGGTGTAAGGTTTTTCCTTTTTACCATCTTCTAATTTTCGGGGCGCTGGCTATTTTCTAAAATGAGACTATCAACATGTTCTTTAATCTCTTGAAAAACATGTTCTACTTCTTGATGACCATTTACTTGAATGATTCTTTCAGGAAATAACTCAGAGGCCTTCTCATATCCTTCTACCAGTGCTGTATAGAAGTCATTGCCCTGTTTCTCAAAATAGTCTTTTGGAGCATTTCTCATCTTTTGGCGATCATGTGATAGATCTGTTGGTATTTTAAGATAGAAAGTAATGTGTGGGACAAGAGTTAGTGGGAAAGACGAGTGTGACTGTAGTACGGCCTCAAAGCCTAGCTTTCTTGCGGAGCCTTGATACGCCAAGGTTGAATCAATATAACGGTCATAGATAATTACCGTATTTGGTACGCCTAATTCCTTTAATGTTACTTCGTGAAGTAGCTGTGCTCTAGACGAAGCAAATAAATGAAGCTCAGCAACAGGGTGTATAGGTGATTGTGAGTTTAAGATCGCTTGGCGTAGTTTTTCACCAAATGAAGTGCCACCAGGCTCTCTTAAAACTAAGACGCGAAAACCTTTTTCTTCTAGGTAGTCACGAACCTTTATTATTTGAGTTGATTTGCCAGCTCCTTCAATACCTTCAAAAGAGAGAAAGTAGGAGCCTGGGAACGCGGGTGGTCTAAATTTCTTTGCTATTTCTTGTAGTGTCATGGAAACATTTTAGTCAGACAATGACACAAAATCACGCTTTAATTTTAAATTTTAATCGAGTTATTCATCATATTTGAGATCATCTTCCGATATTTCGTCTTCAAAGTTTGCTGGTTCTCTCGTATCCCAGACATCAGCGGGATCTATTTGTGGCGCGTCCTCAGTAAGGTCTGAGTCATAAGCCGCTTCTAGCGTTTCTTGCTGGTTGTCATCATAGTAATCTTTTTCAGAGTCTATCGTT